>VGRO01000007.1 GCA_016875335.1 Deltaproteobacteria bacterium
GGCGTCTGCACCTGATCGGCGAAAGCGGCCAGCACCGCAGCTTCGGCTTCGGCCTCGTCCACATCGCCGCACAGCACCACCGTGGTGTTGGGCGCGGTGTAGTGCTTGCGCCAGAATGCGCGCATCCGTTCCTGGGTCATGCCGCGCACGCTGGCTTCGGTGCCCAGGACCGGCAGCGCATACGGATGGTCGCCGAACGCCTGGCCGAAAAGCCGTTGCCACCCGACCTGACCCGGACTGTCGGCGGCCCGGCGGATCTCTTCGACCACCACTTCGATTTCGCGCGCCAGCTCCTCGGGGTCGAAAAGCGAGTGGCACACCGCGTCGGCGAGCACGTCGAGCCCATCGCGCCAATGGTGGGCCGGCATCACGACGTGGTAGCAGGTGTGGTCGTTGCTGGTCCAGGCGTTGATCTGGCCGCCGGTGCGCTCGACCGCCGCGGCGATGTCGCCCACCCCGCGGGTCGGCGTGCCCTTGAAAAGCATGTGCTCGTGCAGGTGGGCGAGGCCCCGCTCGTCGGGCAGTTCGTCAAAGCCTCCCGACCCGATCCACACCTGCACGGCGACCACTGGCGCTCCGCGCACCGATTCGACGATCAATCGCTGGCCATTTGGCAGCTTCTTGTCCACGCCCCTACCCCCTGCGGTCCAGCCGCGCCCGCGCCCGATCGACCATCGCCGCGAGGTCCGCGGAGAACGGCGGCCGCGCGACGCCTTCTTCGGTGATGATGCCGGCGATGAGCGCCGCCGGCGCCACGTCGAAGGCCGGGTTGAACACGGCGGTGCCGCTGGCCGCAAACCGCACGCCCTGCGGGTCGGTCACCTCTTCGGCACCGCGTTCTTCGATGGGGATGTGGTCCCCATCCGGGCACTGCAGATCCACCGTCGAGGTCGGCGCAGCGATGTAGAACGGGATGCCATGGTGCGCGCACAGCACCGCCACCGTGTAGGTGCCGATCTTGTTGGCGCTGTCGCCGTTGCGCGCGATGCGGTCGGCCCCCACCACCGCGGCCTGGATGCGGCCGAGTTTGAGGGCGTGGCCGGCCATGTTGTCACACATCAGCGTGGCGGCGATACCGTCGGCTGCCATCTCGTACGCGGTCAGCCGCGCGCCTTGCAAGAGCGGCCGCGTCTCGTCGATCCACACGTGCAGTTGCTTGCCCATCGCCACCGCCGTGCGGATGACGCCGAGCGCGGTGCCGATGCCGCCCGTGGCCAGGGCGCCCGCGTTGCAATGGGTCAGCACGCCGCCGCGATCGGGCAAGAGCGGTGCGCCATGCCGGCCGATGTCCGCGCAGCACTGCGCGTCGTCCGCGGCGATGCACTGGGCCTGCGCCTCCAGGGCTGCGAGGCGCTCGGGTCGCGGCTGCCCGGCGGTGCGCGCGCCGGCGACGCGCATCCGCTCGATGGCCCAGAAAAGGTTGACGGCCGTCGGCCGCGTCGCTGCAAACTGCGCGCACATCTGCGCGAGGTCGGCGTCGAACTGCGTCCCACTGCGCACGCCGAGCACGATGCCATAGGCCGCCGCAATGCCGATGGCCGGCGCGCCGCGCACCGCCAGGGTGCGGATCGCCTGCATCACCGGTTCGGCGGCGGTGCAGTGCTGCCAGATGGTCTCGGCCGGCAGCGCCCGCTGGTCCAGGATGCGCAGCGCCGGTTCGGGCGCGTGCCAGTGCAAGGGCGCGAGCGCGCTCGACACGGTCGTCATCAGCAACTCCGCGCGGCCTTAGAGGGTGTATTCAAGAGAACGCCGACTGCGGCTCAGGCGTCGATGAGTTCGCAGGACTCATCGACCCCGGCATGCTTTGTTGCTCCTTGCTCCCTGCCTGCGGCGTGCCCGAAGCACGCCTCAGTCGGTCGCCGCGCCGCGCCTCGCCTTCCGGGCGCCTCCTGACCCTGGTATCCGGCATATTTGGAATACACCCTCTCAGCGAATTTGCAGGTGGCCGATCGTCGCGCGGTTGTCGCCGTGTTTGACCACGCCAGCGCCGGTCGCGGTCAGCAGCGGCATGCGCTGGTCGTTGCTCGGGTTGTACAGGCCCAGGATGATCTCGTTGGGTCCGCTGTTGGTGCCGAGCGGCACCTCCTGCTCGAATTCGTCGGCGATGAGGTCGCCCGGCATCCAGTGGTTGGTGGCAAAGCAGCCGTTGCACGACTTGTTCTCGTCCTCGCTCGGGTCGGGCTGGGTCAGCGGCCAGCGGTCCAGGTGCAAGGGGTGCGGGTGCATGAAGATCTTCCAACTGGTCGGCGTGGGCTTGATCACCTTCCAATAGAGCGTCATCCGGTACTTCTGGGCGCGTTGCACGGCGGCGTCGGCGAGCTTGTAGCCCACCAGGTGCAGCGCATTGTCAAAGTTGACCTGGATGCGCCGCAGGCCGCGCACCTGGTTCAATTCCTCGGGCTGGATGAGCGACTTGCGCAGCCAATTCTGGTCGGGTTGGGCCGCGCGCAAGAAGTTCGCCGCCAGCACCAGCCGCGACGAACTGCTGTCCATGACCGCGATGTGCCGGCCGCCGTGGTTCTGGCGCATGGCGTGGTTCAGTTCGCTGAATGCTTCCTTGGGCAGGACCACGAAACGCTGCACGGGCTTGGGGGCCGCGTGCCGCCAGGCGCCGTCTCCCGCGGCCTTGTCCAGCACAAGCCACGCCCGCGCCGGATCTTCGGGTTGCAGCGCCACCGCGGCCGACAGGGTCAGCGCGTCCTTGGTGTTGTCGACGACGGTCGCCGTCTGGCCGTTGGGTGCCTGGACGGCCGCGCCCTTCCACTGGCCGGGGCCGAACGCCGCGCCTTCGACCGTGACCTTGTCGCCGTCGGCCGCTGTCGCCAGCCCGAACCACCCTGCCGCGTCGCGCTCCTGATTGCCGTCCTTGTCCAGGTCGACGCCCCAGCCGGGCAGCGCCACCAGCCGCGGGGCGTTGCCCTGCACGCCGGTCGCCAGGCGGATGGCGGTGTTCTCGTTGGCGAGCAGCGACAGCACGGCCGTCCGGTCGTCGAGCAGAGGCATCGACTGGGTGTAGAAGTTGTTGTCGCTGCCGGTGCGCGCGCCGTGGGTATAGGTGCGGGGGGCGCCGCGGTCGTCGTTGCCGGCCCCGCCTGCGTCGGCGATGCGCTGGACCAGGTGCTTTTGCGAGAAATGCACGGCCAGGTCGGGCAGCAGTCGGCCGTAGCCGATGGCGAACACCGCGCCGCCCGCAAACAGGGCCAGGGCCGCGTTGCGCGGGTGTTCGATGCGACCCAGCACACCGATGGCCCGGTGCAGCAGAACCGCCGCACTCGGGTGGCCGCCAATCCACCGATTGGCCGCAAGCGCCGCCGCCACGACCCACAGGGCCGCAGTGTCCGGGGCGAATGCCAGCACCTGGGCCACGTAGCTGTAGCCCTCTGCGGGCGTGGCGGCCTCGGCCACCCAGCGCCCGGCCAGCGGACCGAAAAGGACGAAAAGCGCGAACGCTGCGACCGCCACCGTCGGCCATGCGAGCGCTTCAGCCCGGCCTTGGGCGTGGCCGATGGCCAGCATCGCCACCCCCAGCAGCAACCCCCACACCGATATCAGGTAGACCGGGAACATCCAGGTTCCCGCGGCCTGCGAGGCGCCGATGCCCAGCCCCGCCAGCGCGGCCCAACCCAGCGTGCCGAAAAGCAGGCCGGCGTGCTGTCGCGACCCGCGCACCAGGGGAGCGAACAGCGAGTCGGCGTGCTCGGCGCGCGCGAACACCGTCCGGGCCAGCCCGGCCAACGCCGCCAGCGCCACAGGGGTCCAGAACGCCGACGAACCCAAGCCGGCGCGCACGGCTCCGGCCCAGCCGGCCTCGCCGTTCAAGTGGGTGAAAATCGACAGGCCGCTGCCGAGCGTCGCCAGCGCACACACGCCGAGCAGGCCGTGGGCGACCCAGCGCGACAGCAGCCAGCCGCCGGCGCGCCGCAGCCCGCGCAGCCACCAGCGCTGCGCCTGCGCCTGCTCGGACCACGCCGTGGCCGCCGCGCTGTGGGCCAACAACACCAAGAACGCCGTGGCTGCCGCCAGCACCTCGGGCCGGGTGTCCTGGATGACCACCCACGCGCGATCGTAGGCGTAGCCCGTTGTCTGCGCGCTGGTTTTGAGCTGCACGTCGAGCTTGGTGCCAATGGAGACCAGCACGTCGATGGCCCACAGCAGGCCCACGCCACCCAGCGCCCAGGCCGCCATCGCCCGCGATTGCAGCGCGACCACCACCGTCCGCAGGGTGCCGAACGGCCTGGCCGTGCCCACCGCAAATGCCACCACCGACAGCAGGGCGACCGCGCGCAGCGCCCGGACCATCTTGAGTTCGGCGGGCCACGCGGGGTCGCCCGTAGCGCCCGCGGCCGCAATGGGCGGATCGAAGGCGAAGAACCGCGTCACGGCGTCGGCGCCCTTGCCAATCTCGCGGTGCAAAAGCAGCGTGGACAGCACCACGAAAAGCGCGGCCAGCCGGCCCGACACCTCGCCGCGCACGAGCGCTACCACCAACGCCGCCGCCGCCACCGCCGCAACGCCGGCCACCGGCACCACCAGGTGGTGGAACTGGCGGATCAACACGGCGACCACCGCAAACGGCACCACCAGGCCCACCAGCAGCGCCGCACCCACCGCGAAGGAGCGCCGGTCGTCGTCGCGCTCGGCGAGCAGCAATCGGCCGACTCCCAGGGCCACGGCCGCGCCCCACGGGTAGACCCCAAAGCCGGCCTGGCCGACGAACCAAGCGAAATCGCGGTGATACTGGTCCGGCCCGCTGCTGAAGGGGTTCTGGGTGAAGCGCCAGCCGCGCAAGATGTGCACCCAGTTCGGGTCGGCGTCGCCGTCGCCGAGCACACGCCACGCCGCCCAGCCCAGCAACCCCAGGGTGGCCCCAGCGACGCCCAAGATCGGCCACCGTCCGTCGCTGGCCGCCACGGCGTACGCCACGCACATGCCGGCCGCCATGGTCGCCCCGCCCAGACCCCGGCTGGCCAGCAACACCAGCGCACCCGCCAAGATCCAGGCGGGCCAGTCGCGCCCCGTTCGCGCTTCGTCGCGCAGCGCGCCCTGGCCGAGCCCCAGGGCCACCAGCGCCGTGCCCAACATCGGACCGGCTTCGAACGTCACCAGCCGGCCCAGGCCGATGGTCTCGGGCAGCGTCGCGAACGCGCCGAGCGCCGCCCAGCCGCCGACCGGGCCCAAAAGCCGGCGGGCCCCGAGCACCACCACCAGGCCGGCCAGCAGCACCAGCAAAGCGCCGCCCAGCCGCGCCCCGAATTCGCTGGGGCCGAGAAGCTGCAGCGACGCCCCGGCCATCGCCGCGTCGAGCCAGGGCAGCGCCTGATTCTGGTTGTCGCGCTTGTGCACCGGCCAGCGCCAAGGCGAAGGGGTCGCGTGTTCGACCGCTTGCGCCGCGCCGGCAGCGTTGACCACCAACTCGGCGCCGGCCAGAAGCGGCCACATCGACTGCAGATCGCCGTCGGCGTCGATCCACCCGGCCGTGCTGGCGTTACGGTAGGAGGCGCCTGCGCTTCGCGCGCGGGCTTGCGCCAGTGCCTTGCGCAAGGGCTCAACGGGCCCCGATTGCACCAGCACCAGGGCCATGCCGCGGTTCTGGGCTTCGATGGCGGCCAACTGGTTGGCCAGTTCGTCGGCGCCTCCGCCCAGTTGCTGCGCGACCGCCTGCGCGTCCACCACCAAGGTGTGAGCCACCTCGCGCGCCAGGCGCTGCTGCGCCGTCTGCAGGGCGGCAAGTGGCGAGGTGTCGGCCTTGGCGGCCGCTCGCACCAACGTCGCGCGGTCGCCCAGGTGCTTGCTCAGCGAAACCAGGAGCTTGTCGCCCGGCCCCTCGACGACCACCACCTTGGGCGGTCCGGCCATGCGGCGGGCCACTGCGGCGCGGTCCATCTCCCACGGGTCGAGCAGGCCCGGCTGACCGAGTCCCGGCAACAGCGCCGCTGTGAGCACAAGCGCCGTGATCGCCACCTGCGCCGGGGCGCCGATGGCCGCGAGGTGCGACAACCAACCGGCAAACTTCGAGGTTTCGGGCGTCGGGTCGAGCATGGTCTGCGCGGGGCCGACCAGCAGCCGGCGGCAAAGGGGGCAGCAATCTAGCATGGAGCGGGGGTTGCGCCAATGGCGCCCGGCGCGCGCCGTCACCTTGACGCCTGCCTCGAAAACCTGCCTACTTGCCGCGCCCTGCGGCCCGTGCCGCGCAGGAATGACGCCGATGAGCCAGCCCGCCGCCCCAGCGACCCCCAGCACCGCCAGCAAGGAGGCCTCTGCTTTGGACGACGTGCCGCAGTTGGGGTTGTGGGCGGCGATTGCCAGCCTGAGTTACGTGTTCTGGGTGGTCGGCGGCATGGAGATGATCGAGCGACTGGCCTACTACGGTGTCAAAGCCGTGGCGACCCTGTACGCCAAGGATCCTGTCAGCAAGGGCGGCCTGGGCGTGACCATGAGCGAGTTCGGCACGCTTTTGGCCATCTGGGCGCTGGTGCAGTCGATCGTGCCTGCATTCACGGGCGGCCTGAGCGACCGCTACGGCTACAAGCAGACCATCGCCGCCTCGACGGTCGTCAAGATCATGGGCTACCTGACCATGGCGGCGTTGACCACCTACACCGGATTCTTCATCGGCGCGATGCTGCTGGCGACCGGCACGGCGATCTTCAAACCCGGCATCCAGGGCACGTTGGTCAAGTCCACCCGCCGTGAGAACTCGTCGATGGCCTGGGGTATCTTCTACCAGACCGTCAACATCGGCGGCTTCTTGGGGCCGCTCGTCGCCGGGTTCATGCGCAAAATGGAATGGCGCTTCGTGTTCCTGGCTTGCGCGGCCATCATTTCGCTCAACTTCCTGATGTTGCTCATCTACAAGGAGCCGGGCAAGGAGGAGCGCCTGGCCCGGGCGGCCGCGGGTGACCACGCCAAGACCAGCCTGGCCGCCGCGTCCCTGCACGAACTGTCCAAGCCGCACGTCTGGACCTACCTGGGGGTCTTCAGCGGGTTCTGGTTCATGTTCAACAGTTTGTTTGACGTGCTTCCAGCCCACATCGAAGAGTGGGTCGATACCCGCGGCATCGTGCTCGACCTGTTCGGCGGCCAGAAAGTCGACAATCCGCTCGTACAGTTCTTTGTCGTCATGAACAAGGACGGCAGCGAAATCCTGCCCGAAGGCATGCTCAATCTGAACGCCGCGCTCATCATGATCACCTGCTTTCTGGTTGCCGGCTGGACCGGCAAACTCAAGGCCACCACGTCGATGTGGATCGGCACCTTGCTGGCCTCGCTGGCGCTGGCGCTCTCCGGGTGGTCGTCGCTCGGCTGGATCTCGATCGGTGCCATCGCCGTCTTCTCGCTCGGCGAGATGATGTCGAGCCCCAAGTTCAGCGAGTACATCGGCAACTTCGCTCCCGACGACAAGAAGGCCATGTATCTCGGGTTTTCGCAGATTCCACTCGCCATCGGCTGGTTCCTTGAAGGCAAGGTCGGGCCGATGCTCTACGACCACATGGCCAGCAAAGACCGCTTCGCGCGCGAGATGCTGACGGAAAAAGGGTGGGATGCGGCCAAAGTCGCGGCGGTCAAACAGGGCGAGGCGTTCGATACCCTGGTCAAGCATTTGGGGCAGAACGCCCACGACGTCACCCGCGTGCTGTACGAGCGCCACGAGCTGTCGATCGGCGCCGTGTGGTACATCATGGCCGTCGTTGGCGTCATCAGCGCCTTTGGCATCTGGGTCTACGCCCAGCAGGTGCGCAAGTGGATGGCCAAGGGCCAGGTCTGACGCGGGCGGACGCTACGGGGCCCCCACCAGCCAGTCGCTGACCAGCACCACCCGAAACGCGCGCAGGTGCACCAGCAGAATCCAGTAGTACACCAGGAACGCGGCGAAGATTCCGACCACGGCCAGCGGCTCGCGGCGCCTGCGCCACAACAGCCAACTGCCCAGCGACACCAGCAGCAGCTTGCCGCCCGCGAACGCCACCGGCCGGGTGTGGACCAACTCGGCGACCAGCGGATTGGCCTCGACGGCCAGACCCGACTGGATCCACACCACGGTCATCACCGCGTCGATGCCGTTGAGCACCAGCACGCAGGCGACGATGCCGCGCAACCAATGGTAGTGCTGCGGGGTCCCGACCCACGGATGGGCGTCGGTCGGCGCGTCGCGCGGGGCAGACGCCGCCGCCATGGTCGGGTCAGCCGTCGGTGTGGCGTTGTCGTCGCGGTCAGTCAAGGGCGTGGGCAGGTGCGCCTGGCGGCTACTTCATGTTGTCCGGGCCCTTGGCCTTGAGGCAGTCGCTCATGAACTTCTTGTGCGCATCGCCCTTGTTGCCGAGTTCCTTGCTCTTCTTGGCGCAAGCGCCCATCGCTTCCTTCGGCGGCAGCTCCTTTTTGCCACCGGCGGCCGGCGCGGCGGGTGCATCGGGCTTGGCGGGCGCGGGCGCAGGCGCGGCGGCGGCGCCGCCCTTGAGGCATTCGGACATGAACTTCTTGCGCTCGTCGCCCTTGAGGCCCTTTTCGGTCGCCTGCTTGTTGCAGTCTGCCATCTTGTTCTGCTGGGCGGTCTGGGCGAACGCGGGGGCGGCCAACAGCGACAGGCCGGCCAGGGCAAAAAGAATCTTCTTCATGGTCAGTTCCTTGTTTGTGCGCCGCCTGTTGCGGGCACGCAAGCCCCAGGAGGCACAGTCAGGTGCGGGCAGGCGTACCGGTCCACTGCGGACCCGGTGGGCTGCAAGGCGCGGTATGGTAGCGGAAAATCGGGGGTTGGCAATGTGCCCTACGGCGCCCCGCCACACGGCTTGCCGCCCTCGCACGGGCTCTCCTGCACCGCCAGGTCCTCTTCCGAACTCTCGTTGGCCACGCCGTCGTACGAGTTGCCCTTGTCCTTGGCGGCGGCCGCGCCGGCCACGTTCTGCTGGCCGTACTTGCCGGTGATGACGACCCCGTACTTGCTGCCCAAAATCTGGGTGTTCTCGATCTTGAGTTCGGGCAAGCCGTTGCCGTCCACGGCCAGGTCGCGGCCGATGACGCCGGCGCGCGGGTTGCCCTTGATCACCGCGTCGCGCACCGTGCCGCGGGCCTTGCCGAATACGCCGATGCCGTCGGCGAGATCCACCGCGGTGCCCCCGGCCGGCGGCATGTAGGCGTGCACTTTGGTGTCGCTGACCCGGGCGCCCGAGACGTCCAGCGTCGCGCCCGCGGTCACCGCAACGCCCACCATGGTGTTCTGGGCCAGAACGGCGGTCTTGGTCAAGCGCACCTTGGCTTTTTCGCCCTGCGCCCACACGCCGCCGCGACCCGACAGCGAGACCTCGGCCGCGATCTCGACGTCGGCGCCGGTCGTCGCCAGCACGCCGGCCCGGCCGTTGCCGGTCAACACCGAAGCGGCATCGACCTTGACCACGAGCACGGGAGCCTTGTCGGCGTTGGTCTGACGCGGCGCGACGATGAGCCCGTCGGCAGCGTCGCCCAGATTGCCCTTGGTGGCGCGGATGGCGGTGCGCGAGACAGCGGCGCTGGCGCCATAGAGCGCGATGCCATACTTGCCATTGGCCGACAGGTCCGTCGCGCTCACCGTCAGGTCCGAGGCCGCCGCGTCTCCCGAGGGCGCGAAAAGCGGGTCGATGATCGCCACGCCGCCGCCCTGGTTGCCGGTGATCTGGCTTTGCGGGGTGAAAAGCGGGTCGATGATGCCGACCTTGCCGTTGCCACGCGCCGACGCGGTCGGGTCCTTGAGGAAAAGCGGGTCGATGATGCCCACCGGGCCCGAGGCCTGCACGACGAGACCGACGCCCGTGTTGCCGACCAGTTGGCAACCCTCCAGGGTGATCTTCTTGGCGCCGTTGGCGGCGATGCCGTGGCCCTGGTGGCCGGCTGTCGCGCCAGCCTGGGTTTTCTCGACGCGCACACCGACCAGCGTGGCTTCGGCGCCCTTGCTGACGCTGATGCCAAAGCCGATGGCGTTGTAGACGCCGATGCCGGCGATGCGCGACGCGCCCGAACCTTCGATGGCCATCGCCGGCCCGGTTCCGGGTTCGAGCCGCACCGAGGCCGCGCCCGCGCCCGCCACGTGCACGCCGGCCGGCACCGTGACGCCCTTGGTGTACGTGCCCGCTGCGACGGCGACCGTGTCGCCCGGTTTGGCCGCGGCGAGCGCGCCTTGCAGCGTGGCGTAGGGCGCGGTCGCCGATCCGTCGCCGCTGTCGGCGCCGCACTTGGCGCTGACCCGCAGCACCCGCCCGGAGGCCGACGGCCACGAGACGCCGGCACACGGTTCGTCGCTGGTGGTGCAGGCGAATGCTGTGGCCAGCGCCGCCGCCGCCGAAGCGGACAACCCGATCAAGATCTGCATTTGCTTCGCCGTCATTGCTGCCTCGCTGTGCCCGCGCCCCAACCCAACGCCATGGGCGCGCAAGGATAAGCCACGCCCGGCGCCCGCGCAAACGACGATCGCGGGGCGGGCCCGGGCTGGGCCATCTGGCTGCGTGCGGCGGCTATTCCGAGATCGTGCGGTCGAGGTCGCCCAGCACTTGGTCGATGCAAGCCTTGGGCTGCAGGCCGCTCGCCGCCGCCCGCGCCTCTTGCAGCACCTGTGCGCGCGCCTTGCCCGAAACCACGCCTTGTTCGATGGCGGTGGTGAACTCAGCGACGGCGTCGGGGGCCTGGGTGCACTTGTGGGCAATTGCGTGGCCGAGGCAACGCTGGCCGAGCGGCTGACCGACCACGATGCGCAGCACGCCGAGGTTGGCGAGCAAATCCTTCTGCTTGTCGAGCGTGGCGCAATCCTGGCCCGGCGCGCGGGCGATTTCGCCGTTGATCCAGCGGCCGAGGAAAAGCTCCTGGGTGGCGCGGTCGGCGAACACATAGCCGCCCGATCCTTCGCCGCGCTGGAACATTGCACTCTGGAAGGTTTTTTCGCAGACGTGGCGCTTGCGCTCGGCCGCGCCGCCGGCCACGCCAGCATCGACCGATGCGTCGCCCCACCGCGGGTCGATGGCCTTTTCGCACAAGGCGAGGTCGAAGCGCATCGCCGCCTGCCCTTGGGTGGCAATCGCCGCGCGCACCAAGCGGTCGCCCATATCCAGAGCGTCCGAGGCGGTCCAGCGCAGGTTGTCGAACTCCTTCTTGAGGCGCTGGCCGATGAGCGCCTCGTACACCGACGAGAAACTGGTCAGGACGTCGCCTTGCCGCGCCTTGCGAAAGAACTCGACCATCGTCTTGACGTCGCGGTAGGTCGACAGGTACGGCAGCACACACTGCACGCCAAAGCGGCTCTGTTCGTACAGCCCGTACTTCTTCATCACCGCCTTGATTTCCTCGCGCTCTTCCTCGTTCTTGGCCTGCTTGGCGAGGAATTCGTCGGTGACCTTGCACTCCAGCGGCGGGATCTCCAGCTTGGTGTCGGCCGCAAAGCCATAGTCGTCGTCGAGCACCGGCGGTCGCGCGAGCAGCACAACCGTGGCGTTGGGGTAGCGCGCAGCGAACGCCTGGAGCGCCTTGCTGACCGACGGGCGCGCCACCAGATCGGTCTCCTCGATCGAGTCGGCGAAAAGCACGAACGGGCCGCTCGACAGGCTTGCCAGGAACTCGGCGTTCAGATCGCCCTCGGCGGGCACGCCGGCTTGCTTGCCGATGAGGGCGCCGACCTCCCCCTCTCCCGCCTTGTCGCCCAACTTGGCCACGTCTTTGAGGTCCAGAAAGAACACAGGCAGGTTGCCGCACAGTTGGCCGCGCAGCGATTCGGCCAGACTGGTCTTGCCAAGGCCGCCGCGCGCGGTCACGAACACCTTCTTGAGTTCACCACCGGCCAGGGCCGCCGCCAGCCGCGATTCAGGGACGAAAAGGTCGTTGGGGGCCGTGGCTTTGGGCCAGGTGTGCACGAAAAGCCGCGCCGGTACGTAGTCGCCGTGCATCAGCGCATCCGTCTGCTTCTTGTTGGCGTCTCGACAGGCGCCGCCATAGGCGACCTTGTCGTTCTCGGTCAACAGCTTGGTCAGCGCCGACGGCCCGCCACACGCGAGGCACGCCGCGGCAGACAGCACCCCCACCAGGCCACGGACCCCGGCGCGACTGACATTGAACCCGCTGGTGCCTGCGCCGCCCATCGTGTACTCCGTGCCGAACGCGTGCCTGCGTCGGCCAAAACGGCCGGCGTTGTACCCCACCTGCCCCGGCGGATCAATTGACGGCGAGCGCGCCTCGGGCGCATCCTTGGCGACCGCGCGGGCCGCGACCCGCCCCGGTGCCCGTGGTGGCTGCGACTGACCGCTCCCGGTTTTTCCGTTCCCTGACCCTTTGGTGGGCCGTCGGCGCGGTGTTCGTCGGCTGCGCCGATGGCGTGGTGCCCGATCAACCGGCCAGCTTCGTCTGCAAGTGCCCGGCAGGCAAGCCCTGCCCAACCGACGTGTGCGACGTGCAGATCGAGATTTCGACCACGACCTGCGCCGGCAAGGTCGGCAAGGTTGAGGTGCTGCTCGGCGACCAGCTCGACCCCGAGCCGGTCACCTACGGCACCCCGCGCCGCACCTGCGCCACCATCGGTCGCGGTCAGGTCCTCAAGCTGCACGTCCGCAGCGACACCACCTGGCAGTGGATCGAGGATCTGGCGTGTCCGCCGGCCGGCCCCTCCGACACGCAAGGCGTGACCGTGGTGCGCGTGCTCAACTGCCAGACCGCGGCCAATCCGTAGCCCGTCGATCGCATGCAGAGCGCCGGCAGCGGCCCGAACTGGCTGACAACCCAGGGCCTGGACCCCGCGACCTTGTCACCGGTGATGCGCCAGGTGCTCGACGCCAAGCGGGCGCATCCTGACGCGCTGGTGCTCTTTCGCCTGGGCGACTTCTACGAGCTCTTTTTCGAAGACGCGCTCGACGCCAGCAAGCTGCTCGACCTGACGCTGACGTCGCGCAACAAGAACGATCCGCGCCCCATCCCCATGTGCGGCTTTCCGTGGCACGCCGCGGCCGGGCATGTGCAGCGCGCCCTTGAGGCCGGCCGGCGCTGCGCCGTGGTCGAGCAACTGCAAGACGCCGCGTCGGCCAAGGGCATGATCCAGCGCGGAGTCACCCACGTGATTACGCCGGGCGTGGTGCTGGAGAGCGAGGCCCTGGACGTCCGGCGCGCCCACCACTTGGTCGCCCTGGTGGCGGCACCCAAAGGCGCGCTCGGCCTGGCGGCGGCCGACGCCTCGACCGGATGGTGCGGCGTGGCCTTGGTATCCGTGCCGGCCGCGCTCGCGGTCCTGCTGGTGCGGCTGGACCCGCGCGAGTTGGTGGTCACGCCAGCGGCGCGCGCATGGATCGACGGGCTGGCTGCGGCACGCGGCGTGGCGCAAACCGACCGGCCTGGCCCCAGTGTTCGGCAAGGAGGCGAAGTCGACGCCGCGCTCACCCTCTTGCGCGACTACCTCGGCGAGGTGCGGCCCAACAGCCCCTCGTGGCTGGAAGCGCCCGTGCGCCTGGACGCCGTCGCACACCTGCAGTTGCCGCACCAGACGGTCCAGCACCTCGAACTGTTGGCGACAAGCCGATCGGGCAAGCGCGAAGGGTCACTGCTCCATGCCATCGACCACACGCTCACGGCCGGCGGCGCGCGGCTGCTGCGCAACCTCGTGCTGGCGCCGCTGGCGGACCGCCGCGCCATCGAAGGGCGACTGGGGGCCGTGACCAGCCTGCACGCCGATCGACCGGGGCGCGACGAGATTCGCTTCTGCCTCAAGCATTTGTGCGACGTCGCCCGCGTGACCGCCCGCTGCGCTGCCGGTCTGGCCCAGCCGCGCGAACTGGCGGCTTTGCGCGACACGTTGGCGGCAATCCCGCAGGTGCGGGCATCGGTGGCGGCGTTGGCCGAGTCGTCGTTGGCGCTTGCGGGCGTGGCGGCCGACCTGGGCGACACCGAGGCGCTGGCGGCGCACCTCCAAGCGGCCTTGTGTGACAACCCGCGGGCGCAGGTGGCCGACGGCGGCGTCATCCGGCCGGGCTTCGATCGGCAACTCGATGAATTGATGGAGCTGTGCGACAACAGCCAGGCGTGGATGGCCCGCTACGAGGCGCAAGAGCGCCAGGCCTCGGGATTGCACAACGCGCGCGTGGCGTACAACAGCATCTCGGGCTATGGCATCGAAGTCAGCCGGTCCAAAGCCGACGTGGTGCCCGCCCACTGGCGGCGCAAGCAGACACTGAAGAACGTCGAGCGCTACACCACGCCGGAACTGCTGGAATTCGAACGCAAGATGTTGTCCGCGGAGACCGAGCGCCAGGCGCGCGAATCGGCGATCTTGCGGCAATTGCTGGACCACGTGGCTGTGGCGGGACCGCTGCTGCGCCGCATCGGCCGCGCCCTCGACGACCTCGACGTGTTTGCCGGTCTTGCGCACCTGGGCGCCAGTCAGGGTTGGACGCGCCCGGTGCTGCACGATCAACCGCTGGTGTGGCTGGGCGGCTGCCGGCACCCGGTGTTGGAGATCCTCTTGCCACAAGGGCAGTTCGTCGCCAACGACGTGGCGCTCGCCCATCCCGGCGCGCAACTCGCCGGCTTGCCGCAATTGGAACTCGAGCCCGCGCAGTTGCTGCTGGTCACCGGCCCCAACATGGCCGGCAAATCGACGCTGATGCGCCAGGTGGCGCTGTGCGCGATCTTGGCCCAGGTCGGCAGTTTCGTGCCGGCCGAGGCGGCCCACCTGGGCGTATGCGATGCCGTGCTGACCCGCATCGGCGCTGGCGACGACATCGCCGAAGGAGCCTCGACCTTCCTGGTCGAGATGCGCGAGACCGCCGAGATCTTGCGGCGGGCGACCCCGCGCACCCTGGTGGTGCTCGATGAGATCGGCCGCGGCACCTCGACCTGGGATGGCCTCGCCATCGCTTGGGGCGTGGTCGAACACCTGCACGACCACGGCCGGCCACTGTGCCTGTGCGCGACGCACTACCACGAACTCACCCACCTGGCCCACCGGCTGGGCGGGCTGCGCAACGTGCACGTGGCGGTGCGCGAGGTGGGTCACGACGTGGTGTTCCTGCACCGGCTGCGCGCCGGCCCGACGTCGCGTTCGCATGGTGTCAGCGTTGCGCGGCTGGCGGGCCTGCCGGCTGCAGTGGTCGATCGCGCGCGCAAGCTGCTCGACCAGTTTGAACGCGCAGGCCGCCGTACCCCGAACGAGGTGCTTCAGGCCCTGGCGACCCGGCAGTTGGACCTTTTCGACGATGCGCCCTCGGCGCCGCCCGACCCGCCGCCGGCTGCTTCGTTGGACCCTGAACTGCTGGCTCTGGCAGGGGATCTGGCGAAGGTGGACCTGGATGCCCTCAGCCCGCGCGCGGCGCACGCGCTGGTCGAGGCCCTGGCCCAGCGCGCCCGCGCTTTGCGCCATCGATAGGCGCCTGCCCGCTGTGGAAAGCGATCTGTAACCGACGATCGCGCCATGGGATTGCCAGAATTTGACGGTCCACCCAACTGCGGCACGATCGCCGCATGATGCGACACCCCGCCGAACCACGATCCCAAACCCCGGCCGCCAAAGGGCAAACGCCAACTGGCCGGCCGCCGCTGCAATTGGTGGCCGCGCCGCAGCCCGCGCCGAGTCCGGGCGCGCTGCAGCCGGCGGTCGAGCGCTACCTGCGGCACCTCAAGCTCGAGCGCAACATGGCGGGCAACACGCTCACCGCCTACGGCCGTGATCTCAAGCGCTTCGTCGGGTACCTCGACGAGCAGCACGGCGTGGACGACGTCGCCGATGTGGACCGCGACCTGTTGCACGAATACCTGGCGGATTTGCACGCGGACGGACTGCAACCGCGCAGCATCGTTCGGCACCTGTCGACACTGCGCAATTTCTGCGCGTGGCTGCTCGACCGCGGCCTGGTGCGCGACAACCCGGCCGCGCTGCTGAACACGCCCAAGTGGAACCCCGGCCTGCCAGAGGTCTTGAGCCGCGACGAGATCGAGCGCCTGCTTGCAGTCCCTGGGGCCGGCAATGAGCGGGCCCTGCGCGACACCGCGATGCTGCAGACCCTGTACGCTACCGGCCTGCGGGTCAGCGAACTGGTCCACCTGACGCTGCACGACCTCGACCTCGAGCGCGGCCTGCTGCGCTGCGTGGGCAAGGGACGCAAAGAGCGCCTGGTGCCGATCGGCGAAGTCGCCCGCGCCGGTCTCTTGACCTACTTGGAGTTCGCCCGACCGCTGCTTTTGCGGATCGGTCTGCGCGGCAAGCGCGGCCCACAGCCGCAGGCGCTTTTCATCACCAGCCAATGCAAGGCTATGACGCGACAGGGGTTCTGGAAGCTGGTCAAGCGCTATGCCAGCGAGGCAGGCATCGACAAGCCGATTTCGCCGCACAAGCTGCGCCACAGCTTCGCCACGCACCTCTTGGCCGGCGGCGCCGACCTGCGGGCGGTCCAGGCGCTGTTGGGGCACGCGGACATCGGAACCACCCAGATCTACACCCACGTGCAGCGGGATCGGCTGCGCGAGGTGTACGACCGGTTCCATCCGCGGGCGTAGCGGCCAGCGCCTCAGCCGCCCACGAAAAATACCCCCATCACCCGCACCATCGCCTCCAAATCCTTGGCGCCACACGTCTCCGCCGCCGAGTGCATCGCCCACATCGGGCAGCCTACGTCCACCACCTTCGCGGCCAGATGCGCAGCGGCAATCGGACCGATGGTGGTTCCGCAGGTCAAATCTTGTTTGATCACGAAGTCTTGGACGTGAACGCCCGCGGCCTCGCACAGGCCCACGAACGCCGCGCCGGTTTCGCCCGTGGTCGCGTAGCGGTCGCTGGCGTTGGCCTTGATGACCGGGCCTTGGTTGATGCGCGGAGCGTGCTTTTTGTCGTGCAGATCCTGGAAGTTCGGGTGCCAGGCGTGCGCCATGTCGGCGCTGATGCAAAACGTGTGCGCAAAGGCCTGCTCGGGGTCGGCGCTGGCCGGCGTGGCCGGATGCCGGCGCGCCACCCGCACCAGCACATCGCGAAGGAACGACGACGCCGCGCCCGAAGACGTCAACGACCCCGTCTCTTCGGCGTCGAAAAAGGCCGCGACCCGGGTGCGCACCGGGTTCGGGTCGCGATCCACCGACTCGCACAGCGCCTGCAAGGCGCACCACACCATGGCCAGATCGTCATGCCGCGCCCCGGTGACCAGTGACCGATCCAGTCCCACGCGCTGCGGGGCGACCGCAGGCACCAGGTGCAGGTCGAACCCGTCGAGTTCCGCGAAATCGACGCCGGCCCGCGCTGCCAGCATCGCCAGCGCCTCGTCGATGCTGCCGTCGCCGGTGGCCAGCACGGCGTTGAGCATCGTTTGCGGGTTGACGGCGCCCTTGTCGTTCTTGTCGCGGTCCAGGTGGATCGCCACGTCGGGGATGACGGCGATTGGCGCGTCCACGTGCACCAGCGAGCGCGTCACCAAGGGCAGACCGGTCAGTTCGTGGAACCGCGGCCGGCCGTCCTTGCCGCGCACCACGTGGTAGGCCGCGCCCGCCAGCGCCAGGGGCCGGTCGAGCCAACTCCTGCGGATCAGCCCACCGTGGAACTGGGTGTGCAACTGCACCGTGCCCGCCGCCTCGCCCAGCGGATTGAGGCGCAGGCGCAGGTCCGGGCTGTCGGTGTGCGCGCCGACCAGGGCATAGCCGGTGTCGCAGGGCGATCGGCTGCCGAGGACCAGCGCAATCAGCGATTTTCCGTCTGGATGGGCGACGTAGATGCGCTCGCCCGGCTCGGCGGCGAGGCTGCCGCCGTAGGCGCGCTCCGCGAACCCAGCCGCGCGCAACTGTTGCACGCAGGTCGCCACGGCCTGAAAGGGCGTCGGCGACCGCGCCAGCCAAGCCGCGTAGTCGTCGGCAGGTTCGCGAGGTTGATTCAGATTGTCGAGGGGTTGCACGACCAGCCTGCCACTGCGCGAGCCTGACCCCGCGCGCTGCGATGGGCGAGGGGGACCCGGACCGTCAGGGGCCGGTGTGGTCCAAGCGCGTGTGCGGCCAGACCCGCGGCGCTCAAGGCCAAGGGCTAATCGTGGACGTGGTCGTGCATGTGCCGCACGAGGATGCCGTTCTGCTCGCAGTACTGGACAAAGCCCAGCTTGGCGATCGAGCGCAGCGCGCGCGTCGACAGACGAATGCGCACGACGGTGTCCATCTCTGGCACGTAGATGCGCTTGAGCTGCAGGTTGGGCAACTGGCGCATCTTGGTCTTGATGTTCGAGTGGCTGACGCGGTGGCCCACCAGCGGGCGCTTTCCAGTGATCGAGCAGGTGCGGGACATGGCGGAGCCTGGGGCGCACGGGGCGCGGTCGCGATGCGACAAAACAAGGGCGGCGCCGCAGCTGCTGCCCAAGAAGACTCAAGATTTCGCGACTTTGGCCAACAAGGCCATCGCCGCGGGGGCGAGAATCTAGCCCAATCGCACCCCTGCTGTCAACCCGTAGCGCGTTTGGCCCGGCCCGGCGATACTGCGCCCCATGCGCCTCGACCGCTACGTCAGCCAGGCCACCGGCACCCCGCGCACGCAAACCACGCGCTGGATCCGCGGTGGGCTGGTGCAGGTGGGCAGCGTGGTGGTCAAGGACGCAAGCGCCCAGGTCGCGATCGGCCGCGATCGCGTGCGGTTGCGCGGCGCGGAACTGGACCCGCCCGGCCACTTGGTGCTGATGCTCCACAAGCCGGCCGGCGTGGTGACCTCGACCGACACCTCCATCGGTCCCACCGTGATGGACTGCATCCCCGCCGACCTGCGCCGCCGCGACCTCGCGCCCATCGGTCGGCTGGACAAGGACACCACGGGGCTGCTGCTGCTCACAACCGATGGCGGGCTGAACCACGCGCTCACCCATCCGCGCCGCCACGTCGAAAAGGCCTACGTGGCCGTGTTGGACGGCGCGTTGTGCGCCGACGCCGAAGCCCGGTTCGCCACCGGCCTCGCGCTCGGCGACGGCACCCTCTGCCAGCCGGCGACCTTGCAACGGCTGGCGGCCGACCAGGTGCGGATCGTCCTGCGCGAAGGCAAGTTCCACCAGGTCAAGCGCATGGTGGCGGCGTGCGGCGCGGCCGTGGTGGCGCTGCACCGCGAGCGCATCGGCGACCTGTGGCTCGACCCGACGCTCCTGCCCGGCCGGGCGCGCCGGATCGACGGCGACGAACTCGCGGCGCTCGGCGTGGGCCGGCCCCTGGAAGAAGAGGCCGCGTGAACCCCTTGCGCACGGAACCGCAAAGCCCGCTGGTGGTGCCGCCGCGCGTGCAGTTGCTCGCCGCGTTCGAACGGCCCTACGAGCAGGCCGTGGCCGCCGCGCGCACCTGCTATTCCGGCGCGGGCGTGCTCACGGTCGATCAGGTGTCGGGCGTGGGGCTGCCGGCCGACAAGCAGCAAGCCCGCATCGAGCTGCGCGATCGCATCGCTGCCTCGACCTTCAAGGCCGGCCACCACACCACGTTGCAGCACGGCTACTTGTCGTTTGCGCTCGACGGCGTGTCGCGGCAGTTGGTGTGGAGCACACTGCACGCCCACCCGTTCTACAACAGCGAGCAGGTGAGCCAGCGCTATGTCGAGGTCAAGGCCGAGCGCGCTGCGATTCCGGTGCTGCCGCCTGCGGCCGACGCGGTGTACCGGGCGTGCATCGACCGCCAACTTGCGCAGTACAAGCACCTCATCGGCTTGCTGGAGCCGCACGCCGAGGCCCGTTATTTCGACGTCTTTCGGGCCCGCGCCAAGAAGCCCGAAAAATGGATGTCCGCCATCCACAAGCGCGCTCAAGAGGTGGCGCGCTACGTCTTGCCCGTCGCCACCCACACCTGGATGGTGCACACGATTTCGCTGGTGACGCTTCTGCGCTATTGGCGGCTGTGCGAGGAGCCCGACACCCCGGCCGAAACGCGCTACGTGGTGGGCGAGATGGTGCGCCAGGTCCTGCAATTGGACCCCCTGCTGGGCCGGTTGGAGGTCGAACCGCTGCCGCACGACCTGTTGCCGGCGGCGCTGCGCATCGGCAAAGGCCTTGACCTCGACCGCCAGCGGCGCATGGCCGCGCAGTTCGACGAAGAACTCGACGGCCGCACCTCGCGCCTCGTCGACCGGTTCGCCGACAACCCGCGGCGGGTGGCCGACGCCGTCCGTTTGGTGCTTGGCCTGCCGCGCGACGCCCTGGACGACGACGCCGCGGTGGCGCTGGCCGTGGATCCCGCGCAAAATCCTTTGTGGGGAGAGAGCTTGCAGACCGGCGTCCACCAGAAGATTGGCCGGGCGCTGCACGCCGCGCACTACCTTTTCCACAAGAAACTGTCCCATGCCGCCGACAGCCAGGACCAACGCCACCGCATGGCCCCGGCGGCGCGGCCGATGGTGCTCGGCTACTTGGGCGCCGACCCCGACTACGTGGTGCCACAACTGGTCGCCGAGGCCGGCGGCGCCGTCGAGGCGGCCTATCGCGCGTCGATGGAGCAGACCTGGTCGGCCATCGGCCAGTTGCGCGCGCTCGGCGTCGACCCGCAGTGGCAGGCGTACCTCTTGCCCAACGCCGTGTGCATCCGTTTTTCGGAATCCGCGGACCTACAGGCCTTGCGCCACAAGCACGCCATGCGCCTGTGCTACAACGCCCAGGAAGAAATCTGGCGGGCCAGCCTGGACGAAGCAGAGCAGATCCGCGCGCACGAACCCGCCATCGGCCGCCACCTGTTGCCGCCGTGCAGTGTCCGCTTCGCCGCGGGCGTGCGGCCCATCTGCCCCGAAGGTGAGCGCTATTGCGGCACGCCGGTGTGGTTGTTGGCGGCCGACCAATGGCGCCGCACTTTGTAGGAGCACGCGATGCTGTCCGTCATCTTGACCAGTTGTCCGCCGGCCGCCGCCCAGGGCATCAGCGACGCCCTGATCCACAGCCGCACGGCCGCGTGCGTGTCGGCGATCCCGGGCGTGCTCAGCACCTACCGCTGGCAGGGCCAGATCCAGCGCGACCCCGAGACGTTGCTGGTCATCAAGACCACCCGCGACCAGGTCGAGGCGTGCATGGCGGCGCTGCGCGAAGTGCACCCCTACACCGTGCCCGAGATGGTCGAACTGCCGGCCGATCGCGTGTGGGAGGCCTACTTGGACTGGGCGACCGCGGAGACGCGGCTGCCGAACTGACGCGCCTGGATCGCACGGCGCAGTCGCTGGGCGCAGTGGCGCGGCGGATCGTCAGCCGCGGATGTTGCGCACCCGATAGGGCCGGACCGGGTCGGCCATGCCCTTGAGGCGAATCTCGTCCAGCTCGTCGGCCTCCAGCACGTCAGCCAGGGCCTGGAACGTCGCGGGCGAGATCATCACCTCGCCGGCCTTGGCCTGGCTGCACAGCCGCGAGGCCAAGTTGACGCCGCGACCGAACACCGTGTAGCTCATGGTCTGCGACGACCCCACGTAGCCGGCGATGACGGTGGCCGTGGCGATGCCGATGCCGACGCCGACGGTTTCCTTGCCCTCGGCCTGCAATTCCTTGTTGAACTCGGCCACGGCGGCCTGCATCTCGACGCCCGCGCGCACCGCCAGGATCTCGTCGTTGTCGGTGCCGAGCGGCGCGCCCCATAGCGCCATCACCGCATCGCCGATGTACTTGTCCAGCGTGCCGTCGTGGGCAAAGATGATGTTGCTCACCCGCTCGAAGTACTCGTTCATCAAGTTGACCATCTCGACCGGGGCCAACCGCTCGGTCAAGCTGGTGAAACCGCGGATGTCGGCGAACATCACCGTCACGCGCTTCTGGGCGCCGCCCTTTTCGATGGCGAGGTCGCCCGCAACGATGCGGTCGACCAGGTTCGGGCTCAACATGCGCGACAGCGACGAGCGCAGGGCGGCCTCTTCGAGCACCCGCCGCTGCAACAGCACGTTGTCGATCGAAATCGATGCCTGTTTGGACACCGATGCCAGCACCGACAGGTCCTTTTCGGCGAAAAGGCCCGAACTGATGAGCGAATCGACGTGCAGCACGCCGAGCAGCCGATCGGTGGTCAGCAAGGGCACGGTCATCGACGAGCGGATGCCCTGCAGCACCACTGAAGCCGCGTTGCCAAAGCGGGCGTCGAGCCGGGCATCGGTGGACAGCACCGCCTCGCGTTTGGCGATCACGTGGCGCAGGATCGAGCGCGGGACCTTGATCTCTTTGTCTTCCGCCGTGAGCCCGGCGCCCGGCCGCAACTGGATCGCCGCCTGAACCAGGTGGTCGGCCGGATCGCCGCCGGCCTTGTGATCGACGAAAAGCACGATGCCGCGGTCGATCGCCAGCCACTCGAACACCCGCTTGAGCAAGCGCTCAAGGACCGTGTCGATGTCTGGCGCGGAGTTCAGGTCCTGGCTCAGCACGTACGCCAGGCGCAGTTTCTCGTAGTCGGCCCGCAGCATGCGGTCGTCGAGGATGAAATCCACGCGCTGGAAATCGCTCGCCAGGTCGATTTGCATCGTGGCATGGATGCTCGCCGAGGCCGGTTCTTCCGGCGGCGGCTCGGGGTCCGCCTGGGCGGTGCGCACCGTGTCGAGGTCTTCCTGCACGAAGCGCCAGTTGGTGCTGCCGATGCGCACCTCGTCGTTGTGGCGCAACGCGATGCTCGATTCGACCATGCGATCGTTGCAGAAAGTGCCGTTGCGCGATTCGAGGTCGGTCAACAAGAAAATCGTGGTGCCCGCGCGTCGGCTGATGACCGCGTGCTCCTTGGACACCAGGCGGTCGACGATCTGCAACGTATTGGTGGGCTGGCGGCCGATGGTGGTGATGTCACTCAGGATGATTTCCTGCTGACCCGCCCCGCTGCTGATGCGCACCAGCTTGCACGTGCTCATGCCGAAACCGCGCTCCAAGAGGACACCACCCGGCCAGTTGCCGAGCGAAGCGACGACGCAATGGCTCCACGCCCGACCTTGCGCCTCTGCGAACGACGGCCACCGGGCCGCAACCGAACGAAAGGCAAGGGCGGGTGCGCCGCCCGACACCCCAACCGGTCCGGGACGGCACCGCAGATGGTAGCACCGGCAGCGATGGGCTACCAGTGCCGCGCCGCCGCTGCCTGGCGCAACCGCCCCACCACCTGCGCCGTCAGAGCGATCGCGCGATCGACGTCGCGATCCTCGTGGTGCGGCCCGACCGAGAAACGTACCGCGCCGCGCGCCAGCGCCCGACCGGCTTCGCCGTCGCCGAACATCGCCCGGGTCACGTGCGAGGGCTCGACCGTTCCCGATGCGCACGCCGATCCGGCCGACACCGCCAGACCCGCCAAGTCCAGCGCCATGACCAACCGCGGCGCATCGAGGCCGACAAACGACACATGGGCGATGTGGCCGCTGTCTTGGTCCGGCGCCGCAACCGCGTTGCGTTGGCCGCCCAGTTCGGCGAGGCCTGTGGCGAGGCGGTCGCGCAAGCGGCGAACCCGCGGCGCCTCGACCAGGCGGGCCGCGAGCGTGGTCGCCGCAGCGCCCAGGCCGACGATACCGAGCACGTTCTCGGTGCCGCCGCGCATGCCAAGCTCCTGGTGGCCGGGCTGCACGGCCTGCAGCGAGGTGCCAGGGCGCAGCCACAGGGCACCGGTCCCCGGCGGTCCCCCGAACTTATGCCCCGAGAGCGTGATGGCATCGACCCCCAGCATCGACGGATCGATCGCCTGTCGACCCATTGCCTGGGTGCCGTCGGTGTGCACCAGCGCCCCGCGCGACCGCGCCGCATGGGCCACTCGGGCGACCGGGTGCACGACGCCCGTCTCGTTGTGGACCCAAATCAGGCTCACAAACGCCAGATCGGCGCTGGCGACCAAGGTGTCGAGGGTCTCTTCGCGCCACTGGCCCTGGTCGTCGACCGGCAGTTCGACCACCCGCACTCCGCGTTGGCGATAGTCGGCGGCCAGCGCGCGCACCGATGCGTGTTCGACGGCGCTCGTCAGGACCGTTGGCGTCCGACCGGCGGCGAGCAGCGGGTCGAGCACGCCGCGCCAGGCGAGCGCATTGGCCTCGGTGGCCCCACTGGTCAGCACCAGTTCGCGCGGCGCGACGCCCAAGGCCTCGGCCAACTGCCCGCGCCCCCACTCGACCAGCGCCCGGCCGGCCTGGCCCTTGCCGTGGGTCGAACTCGGGTTGCCCAGGTCGAGCGTCAGCGCCTCGGCCATCGCCTGTCGGGCGGCGGGGTCGATCGGCATGGAGGCAGCGCAGTCGAAATCCAGCGCGATGTCCGCCAGTTGCCTCGCGCTGTGCAGGGCTCGGGGCCAGTGGGTTGGGCGTACGGCCATGGCGGTTCGGCGCGATGCGGGGCGGGCAACGGTTGACGATAGGCGCCCGTGCGGGTCAAATGTCGCCCTTGCCCACGCGGCGGCGGAGCGATCATGGACCACCGGGAGCATTCAGTCGAGCGGGCGCCGCCATTGCGGTCGGCCGTGGTCGCGATCGCCGTCGTCGGCCTCGCCTTGACCCACGTCGCGCCGGCCTCCGCGCAGGAACCGCCGGCCACCGCCGAGGGCGCCAAACCCGAGGGCGAGGCCAAGGACGCCAGCAAGCCCGCAGAACCGCCAAGGGCCGATCCCAGCCCTCCCGCAGGGCCGTCGCTGCTCGATCAGTTGGACGACGGCACCTTGCCGCCGGTGCCGCCGCCGCAGGCGACCCCGAGCCCGTTCCAGATGGAGTGGCACGGCTACTTTCGCTTTCGGCCCGACCTGTTGAGCAACGGCCACCTGGGCATGGCGGTGACCGACAAGGCCTTGGGCAACAAGGTCATCACCACCAGCTCTGTGGCGCCGCCGCTGTCGCTGTGGCCGCAGAACAACAACGACGCCGTCAACGGGCAGTCGGACAAGGTCGGCAAGAAGAACGGCGAGACGGCCCTGTCCGGCGCCTCGATGCGTCTGCGCCTGCAACCGACCATCAGCGTCGAGCAGAACATCCGCATCGCCATGACCCTCGACATCCTGGACAACTACGTGCTCGGCGGCAGCCCCGACTACGCTGGGGCGCTCGCCCGGCCCGATGTGCCGCTGTCGGGGTTCACCATGAGCACGCTGCCCGGCGCCATCGCCGTCAAGGAGGCCTACGGCGAGTGGAAGACCTTGCTTGGGGTCCTGCGGGTCGGCAGGCAATCGTCGCACTGGGGCCTGGGGATGCTGGCCCACGGCGGTGGTGGCGACGGCTGGGACCTCGGCCGGCCGACCATCTGGTACGGCGCGCCGCGGCGGTCGTGGGAGGGCCGCGGCTACGCGGTGGACGGCGGCAACTTCAACGACCGCGCCGCCTTCATCACCAAGATCCCCAAGATCGGTCTGTATCTCAGCGTGTTTTACGACTTCCTGGCCAACGGCATCAGCGACTACGACCCGGCGCGCTTCGACGTCCAGGCCCGCGACATGACGGCGCTGGACGATGTCCGGCAGATCGGCTTGGTGCTGATGAAGCGCCCGCTGTCCGACGACGACGCGGCGGCTCGCCAACGCGAACTCGAAGACGATCGCAGGGGCGTGTTCGACTGGGGCGTCTATTCCGTGTACCGCACCCAACAAAGCGACATCAGCGAAGAGAAAAAGGGCGCCGACGGCAAGAAGAAGCCGAGCAGCATCTACAACCTGACCGACGCTGGCGACGCCAAGCTGATGGTCCGCGACGCCAAGGCCTTCATCGGCGACGTGTGGGCGCGCTACGAAAAACGCCTGTCGCCTTTGCGCCGCACCGTCATCGAGGCCGAGTTCGCGACCATCCAAGGATCGCTCGCCGACACCAACGGCATCATCGGTTCGCAAGCCAAGAACTTGGACATCAATATGTTCGGTGCCACCGCCAAGGCCGCGCTGCAAGACGAGGGCATGGGCTATTTCGTGGACATGGGCTATGCGAGCGGCAACAAGACCGGATGCTGGGGCACCTTTGGCAAGGGCGACTGCCTGCTCAGCGACGTCAAAGGCAACCCCGTCGGCGAGGTCACCGGCTTTCGCTTCAACCGCAACTACCAGGTCGACAGCCTCCTTTTCCGCGAGCTGGTGGGCACGGTCACCAACGCCATGTACCTGCGGCCCACGGTCAGCATCAATGCCTACCCGTGGTACGGCAGTGACCTGCTGGGTCTGGACCTGAGCGTGCTGCAGGCCATCGCGGTCGAGCAAGACGGCGTGCCTGGCAACACCCGCAACATCGGCACCGAACTGTCGGCGCGCGGCCTCATCGGCCGCCGTGGCCAGGCGCTGCTCGATCTGACCTTCGCCTACGCGATCACCGGTGGGGCCTTCGACCTCAAGGCAGGCTGGTACGATGCCGCAGAATCCAAGCAGCCCGAAAACGCATGGCGGCTGATGTCGCACCTCGCGCTGATGTTCTGACCGCCGGCCGCGATGCACCATTTTTCACGATTGGACGCCGACCCGCTGCGCCCGCTGTGCGCCGAGGGCGTTCAACTGTCCGACATCGCTGCGGAAGTCGGGACCCCCTGCTACGTCTATTCGCGCGCGACGCTTGAGCGCCACTACCGGGTGCTGGACGAATCGCTGCAGGGCGTCGCCCACATGGTGTGCTACGCCGTCAAGGCGTGCAGCAATATCGCGATCTTGCAGCTCCTGGCGCGGTTGGGCAGCGGCTTCGACATCGTCTCGGGTGGCGAGTTGCAGCGCGTGCTGCGGGCCGGCGGCGATCCGCGCAAGGTGGTGTACAGCGGCGTCGGCAAGCAAGCCGACGAGATTGCGCAAGCCCTGCGGGTGCGCATCCACTGCTTGAACGTCGAGTCCGAAGGCGAACTGCACACCATCGAGCAGGTGGCCGCCGGTTTGGGCGTGCGCGCCCCCGTCAGCATCCGCGTCAACCCCGAGGTGGATCCCAAGACCCACAAGTACGTCGCCACCGGCCTCAAGTCGAGCAAGTTCGGCGTGACCCCCGAAGTCGCGGAGCGCCTGTACCACGCCGCGGACCGCAGTCCACACCTGCGCGTCGTCGGCATCGACTGCCACATCGGCAGCCAGATCCTCGAGTTGGACCCGTTTGCCGAGGCGGTGGGCCGCGTCATCGAACTGGCCGAGCGGCTGCGCGGTCAGGGCATCGCCATCGAGCACCTGGACGTGGGCGGCGGCCTCGGCATCGTGTACCAAGACGAAGAACCCGCGCTGCCCCACGAGCTGGGCGCCGCCGTGGTCGCCATTGCGCGCCGCCACCAGTTCAAGGTCATCATCGAACCGGGCCGCGTCCTGGTCGGCAACGCGGGCCTGTTGCTGACGCGCGTCGTCGGCACCAAGACCCAGGGCAACAAGCAGTTCGTCATCGTCGACGCGGCGATGAACGATCTGATCCGCCCGTCGCTCTACGGCGCCTGGCACCGCATCGAACCCGTTCACCTGCACGCCGGCCGGCCGCTCCAGCACGTCGACGTCGTCGGCCCCGTGTGCGAGAGCGGCGATTTCCTGGCGCAGGATCGCGCCTTGCCGGCCATGCAACCCGGCGACCTCGTGGCGGTGTTCGGCGCAGGCGCATACGGCTTCTCGATGGCGTCGAACTACAACAGCCGGCCGCGTGCCGCCGAGGTGTTGGCCGACGGCGAGGTCTACACGTTGATCCGCGCCCGCGAGACGGTCCAGGACCTCTGGCGCGGCGAACTGCTGCTGGGCTGACCGGCGCGGTCCCTCGCCCGCCGCGATCGGAGGTGGCGGCCGGCGAACCGCGCACTCCGTTGCGGATCGCGCCTGCCAAACTGCGCAAACGTTGCATGTGGCAGCGACCGCGCGTGCGCAAAACGGCCACTGCGCCTCAAGATGCGGCCAGCGCCCAGCCGGCACAAAGCTTGCAGGGCAAACAGGCGGGCTACGCCGCCCCCCAGACGGCCGCGCCCCCAAACCAGCGAGGACCACGCCACCCGGCAACGGCGACACGACCCCATGCAGGCCCGCGATCCCCACAACCTGCACAGCGCGCGACCCCAACCGCCCGTCCCGTCCTGCGCGTCGGCGGGCCGTGTGCTCGTGTCCGACCATCCGGCGGCTGCGATGCGGCGCCCGCTGCGTGGCAGGCAGCCGGGCACGACGCTGACCGAGCTGATGATCGGCTTGGTCATCTTGATGATCCTTGGCGCCGCCACGGTGCCCGGGGGTAGCGCGCTGTGGCAGGCGTACCACGTGCGCAGTGCCGCGGATGAGCTGGTCTATGCGGTGGATTTCGCGCGCGGCCAGGCGATGGCCAATCGCCGCGCGTATGGCATCCAATTTACCGATCCCAAGGCGGGCGGGCGCTACGTGTTCAGCGTCGTGCAAGGCACGGGTGCCGCCTGCGCGAGCCTGTCCGGCGGCGTGGTCGTGCGCGACGTCGACATGGGACCGAACAACCTGACCAACAGCCCCGCCATCCTGATCACCAGGATCGCGCCGAGCGACGTGACCAATGCCGCGGCGTTTCCGTGCTTCAAGCCCGATGGCCGCGTGATCCGCGCCGACAACGGCCGGCCGTTCTCTGCGCCGACCGGCAGCGTGCTCGGCAATGGCGACATTGTAGTCGAGCTGCAGCGCATCGACGGCACCAGCCTGATGGGCACGCCCCTGCAGGTGCAGATCGGCTACAACGGGTCCGCGCGCGTGGTGTACGGCCGGCCGACGGCCCTGCTGCAAGGCAGCGGCAAAGGCGGTGGACCATGAATCCAGCCGCCATGGGACGCTGCGCCGCGCGCGGGTTCACCCTGGTCGAGGTGCTTGTCGGCGGTGCGGTGGCCATGATCGGGCTTTACGCCACGCTCAACCTCGCCGTTGAGGCCGCCCGCGGCAACACCGAGCGCCGCGACGCGCAGATCGCCGGGCAACTCGCCGAGCACGTGCTCGCCACCATGCAGGCCGAAGCGGTGATGTGGAAGGACGACGCTCCGGCGCCGATCTCTCGCTACCTCAACAAGATCAGCACGCCCGCCACCGTCGGCGCCGGCACGCCGTGGCTCAATGGGCCGGGCGCGCCGTTGGCCAACGACCGCCGCGTCGGACAGTTGGGCGCCGACCAGACCTACGACCAGGGCGCCCTGCAGGAGGTGCCCAACGACCGCGGGCAACGGTTCTGCGTGCACTATCGGCTGACCTGGGTGTCGTCCGACGTCATGCGCGCTGAAGTCCGCGTCAGTTGGGCGCGGGCCAACGCGCCGGTCGACGCTTACAAGCAGTGTCCCGTCTCGATGATCACCAACCCCGGCGATATCGGCTACGTCGGGTCCGTCACGCTTCCCGCCTTGGTGATGCGCAATGTGTACGCGCAATAGGCGATGCGCAGCCCCGCGGGCCAGTCGGCCGGGTTTCAACCTGGTCGAACTGCTGATGTCGATGGCGTTGGCGACGATCATCTTTATGGCCATCACCACGCTTTTCGTGCGCCAAAGCGAGCTGATGCAGGAACAGAACGAGCTCATCGTGCTCAACCGCGAGGCGCGCTTTGGCCTGGACCACCTGCGCACCGACCTGACTTCGCTCGGCTCGAACACCACGCCCAACAGCACGGCGGACCCGACTGTGTGCGTCAAGCCGACCGCGCAGCTTCGCGCCCTGACGGTCGACACCACCAACGGCCATGTCGCGGCCGACGGCCTCAATCCGAACGTGGTGCCCACCTCGCTCACGCTTTTTGGCAGCCTGGACATCAAGGCCCGCTACCGCACCGCTGCCATCGAAGGGTCGGTGGTCACGCTGTACGACGACGGCAACCTGCCCGGGACCCAGGCGGCGTGGGACGAGGTCTTCACCACCGACCGCTTCGTGCGCATCAGCGGGGCCGATGGCCAACAGATGTTCTTCCCGATCGCGTCCGGCAACCAGGGTTCGCGGTCCATCACCGTGTTGGGCACGATTCCGCGGGTCTCGACCGGCAACAATTGCGGCTACACCGGCCTGGGCATCAACTACAACGTCGACGTGCAGAACTTCGTGCGCTACCGCGTCATCGGCGACCTGCGCCCTGGCGCGCCCACCGACGTCGGCGGCAAGCCGCTGCAGAGCCTGCTGGTCCGCGAGCGGATGCAGACCGACGGCACGACCCTGCGCAACCAACTTGTGCTTGTCGAAAACGCCGTGGATTTGCAGATCTACGACATCGGCTTCGACGCCGATCGCACCCAGGACAAGGTCAAGATCGACGTCAAGCGTCTGGCCGACGAGGTGTTCCTGCCCGGTGGCGGCGGCGCGCTCGGCAACCAGGCGGCGTCTGCGATGCCCGAGGCCCTGCGTTTCCTGACCGTCAAGCTGAGCGTGCGCACCACCTGGCCGCGCAAACAATTGGTCCACCGGCCGCGCGAGGTCGCCTGGCAGCCGCTGCAGACGTGGTTGCTGCCCAACGAAAACGACGGCAGCCACCCGGTCATTTCGGTCGCGTCGCGGGTGGCGTTTCCGACCCTGGTTTCGCGCAACCTCTAGGAGCAGACCGCCTTGATACCTGAGCCCACCAACGACCGCGCACGTGCTCCAGCCGCCAAGTCCGGCATGGTGCTCATCATGGCGTTGTTGATGATCGGCATGCTCGCCATGTTCGGCAGCGCCGCCGCCCTGCGCACCGCCATGGATCTGCGCGAAGGCGGGGCCGAGCGTGTCGCGCGGGCCTCGTACCGGGTCAGCGAAGCCGGCACCATCAGCGTGCTGTCGCTGGCGACCCAGATGCAGGCCGGTTTTGGCGACTACGTCAACGCCAAGACCAACAAGACCCTGACGCTGACCGACGTTGGCGACACCGTGCTCAACCTTGCCGCCAAAGACGGGTCGTTTGGCGCCGAACTCGCGGCGGTCGGCAACGTGACGTTCGACACCGCCGTGCAGGGCAGCGACGCGGCGGCCGCAGTGCCGGGCTACGACGCCGGGCGGTACTGCTTTCGGACCTATCAGATGGTGACGACCGCCAAGCTCGGCGCGGCGTCGCCCAAGAACCTGCAGGAGTCGCTGGCCGCCGGCCAGAGCCAGTTGCAGTCGTCGATGACCGTGGGACCGGTGCCATGCGCGCACTGAAACCCCGCTTGCCAGGAGGACCGCGATGACCCCCGCGCGATCCGCTCGTCCGATGGCCCCGCCCGGGTGGGCGCGGTCGGTCGTGGTCTGCGTCGCTGCGGCGTCGTGCGCATTGAGCGCGGTGTGCGCCCACGCCGCCAACGTCGCCCTGCCCGAAGTGCTGCTGGTGGTCGACGGGTCGGCGTCGATGCAGCACCGCCTGTACGACAACTCGCCGGCCACCTGCGGCACGGCTGCCGACCAACGGTCGCGCTGGATCGCGGCGCGCGAGGTCATCAGCGGCACGTTCCTGAACTACAAGTGCGCGCACAGCAACCTGCCCAAGACCAGCGAGGAGTTGGTGCCGCCGGTGCCGCCGGTGGGCGCTCAGAAGTGCATCACCGGCCTGCCCATGATCGTCGGCAGCAACTTCACGGCGCCGGCCTTCAACACAACCACGGCATTCACGGTGACCAGTGCGACCAAGATCACCACCTTGACCTATGCCGAGGGCTCCAACGGCGCCGCGTTCCAGTTTCCGACACTGCAGTTGACCTTCAGCCAGTTGCCCGCACCGAATCCGGACTGGCCGGCGATGACCGTGGCCATGCAGGTACGACAGGTGGTCGTCAATCCAGCCAAGGCCCCGACGGTTGTGCTGACGCTGGTGGACCAGAACCCGGTGTCGAGCATCAGCAATTATCGATGTCTCGCGGCCGGTCCATCCCGCATGGTGGTCAGCGACCCGGTGACGATTTCGCCATTGGCAGCCAACGCCAAACTCACCTTCGGCCTGAACGCGGCCGGCCTTTCCGCACTGGTGGCGCGCAAGAAGGCCGGGCAGGTCAATGCGTGGTTGTCGGTGGTGCCGGCCGCCGCCACCTATCCGACCAGTTGCAATGCCGCCAGTGCGTCGTCGAACCCCAACACCGGCAACTTCAACTTCTTCGGTTCGGCCTTTGCGCCGCAGCCGACCCTGGTGCTGACCAATGGCAGCAAATGCCCGTCCGAGGGGCCGGCTACGCACGCCACCGCCAGCGGCATCAACGACCTCGGCGTTTTCGTCAACACGCCCTTTGGCCGCGACGGCCTGATCGACGTGTTCGGCCCGTCGGCCAAGTTTGCGCTCTTGCTCAGCGACACCGTGCTGAACCAAGGCACCACCGCGGCGGCCGGCTTTTCGTTCGGCGCCAGCATGACCTCGTACTGGGGCACCATCAACCACGGCATGATGGATCCGTTTGCGGCCAGCACCTACAGTGTGCCCATCACCCGGCCAGAGACCCTGGCGGCGCGGACCTCGACCTACAACGCCATCAACACCGCGCTGCAGAACTACGTGCCCAACGGGCCCTCGACGCTCGGCGCCCAGCTCGAGGACGTCTTTCAGTACGTCGGTCCCGGCACCTACATGGACCCGCACTTCAAGACGCTGACCCAGGACCCGCTCAACGGCGACCCGTACGCGGCCTGCCGGACCAAGATTGTCGTGGTCTTGAGCGACGGCGGCGCCAACTTTCACGACGGCACCGGCACCGGTCGCGAACTGGCGGTGAGCATCGCGGCCAAGCTTTTCTCGGCCAAGGTCAAGGTGTTCGTGGTCGCGGTCGGCCACCCGGCGGCCGGTGCCAATGGGCCCGCGGCTGCGGACCTGCAGTTCTTGAACGACCTCGCCGCGGCGGGCGGCACGGGCAAGGCGATCGTGCAGTCGACGCCGGGCGAGGTGGTCAAGGCGCTGGCCGGCGCCATCGGCTCGGTCAACGTCGACATCCAGGCCAACACCTATCCGCTGTCCACGCTGTCGACCGGCGCCATCGGCGACGTCCAGCACACCTTTCAGGGGTTGTCGGCCTTCAACATCAGCCAGCCCTTGCGCAGCGGCGGCACGCTGGAGCAGCGGATCTTCTCCTGCGATTCGACCTGCAAGAACCCTGCCGACCCCACCCGCGGCCAGGTGTGCAACGTGGTCGATTTCGGCGGCCGCCTGCTCAGCCGCGGCCCGGCGCGGCGGCTGTACACCCACAAGGCCGGCGGCCGACTGGACATCAACAGCAGCAACGTCCTGCCGGCAGACCTGGGCATTGGCACCGTCGGCGCTCAGCCCAAGCTGGTGTTGAGTGCCATCGGCGATTGCGTCACCTCGGGGTCATACGACATGGCGGTCCCACTGCAGCGCAATGCCTACCGCGACGACGTGCTCAACCTGCTCAAGGGTGCCAAAGGCACGTGCCGCGAGACCGTGCCGCTCGGCGCGCCCAGCAAATCGCAGCCTGCCGTGCTCGAACCCGCCGAGCGCATGGGCGTCCGCGAGCCCAGCTTTCAGTCCTACGCCAAGGCGACCGTACCGAGCAATGGCAACCTGAGCCTGCTCAACCCGCCGGGGTCAGCGGGCCGGCCGACGATGCTTTTCGCTGCCACCCACGACGGGCTGCTGCACGCCTTCCGCACCGATCGCAACAGCAAGATCACCACCAAGGACACGCTGAGCAACGGCGATGAGTTGTGGGCGTGGTTGCCGCGCTTCACCCTGTCGCGGCTGGCCTCGCTCAAGCTCGTCAGCACTGCCGAGGCCTCGTACCTGGGCGGTTCGGTGACGACCGGCCACGTGCAGTTGCATCGCTTCAGCACCGACAGCGACGCGCAGGCGGCCCAGCGCTGGCGGGCCGTGGTGGTGGTGGGCGCCGGCGAGGCGGGATCGGGCTATTTCGCGCTCGACGTCACCAGCCCCGAAGATCCACGGCTGTTGTGGGAGTTGTCGCCCGACCGCCACTGCTGGGGGCCCGCGATCACCGTTGCGGGGGTGCCGGGGCCGGTGTGCACGCCGCCGGTCGCCAACACCGTGCAGGATCTCGGCAGGTCGGTGGCAAAGCCGACGTTCGCCACGCTTTTCTACAAGCGGCCAAGCGAGGTCGCAGCCCAGCACGCCGTGGTCATCCTGCCGCTCGGCATGCCGCCGGCGATGGCCAGCGTCGCCAACCAGGGGGTTGAGGGGGCCGGGGCGCGCGGCGTGCTGGTGGTCGAACTGGAGACCGGCACCGTGGTCCGCAAGTTCTTGACCGCCGACCTGGACCTTTTCAACCTGCCGGTGACCGTGACCGCGCCTGCGACGGACCTCGGCTACTTCTTCGTCGACCCCGCCTGCCACAACAACGCCGCAGGGCAGATTTCGACCCGGTGTTTCCTTGGCGATTCCAAGGGGATGCTGTGGCGGCTGGACCTCTCGGACAGCGACCCCCTCAAGTGGAAGCTCAGCTTCTTCCACGACGCCTACGGTGGCCCCGATGTACCGGTCGCGCTGGTCAAGTCCATCACCAGGGCCGATCGCGTGCCCATCTTGAGCCCACCGAGCCTCGCCTCGAGCGTGCCCAACGCCAAGTCTGCGGTGCGCAGTGACCTGGTCGTGGTGTATGGCACGGGGTCGAGCGGCACGGCGTCGACCTCCACCCGGCTGCAACTGGTGTATTCGCTCAACGAGACCTTCCAAGTCCAGGGCGGCGGGCCCAAGGCCATCGCCACACGCAACTGGCTCAAGCGCCTCAGTCCGCTCGAACGCTTCGTCGGTCCGCCGTTGGTCTTTGCGCTCAACGCCTATTGGGCGTCGTTCCAGATCACGGCGGCCGGTTCGTGCGAGGTCGGCGTCGCGCGCTTGTGGGGTGCCCGGTTCGACCGGCCGCAGTTTCCGAGCGACCCGGAGGACCTGCAGGGCGTCTTCGAGAATCCGATCAACAAGGCGCCGTCGGCCAACCTGGACTACGTGGAGGTCGGCACCGACAAGCCGAGCCCGGTCGACGTGCAGGCGGTGCCGGCGTGCCGCGGCAATTGCAACCCGACCGACTTCAGTTGCGTGTCCAAGCTCAACAACGCCACCAACCCGGCCATCGGCGGCAGCAAGCCGCGCTACGAAGTGTCGATCGCCTCGGGCAACGCCACCAAACAGAGCGCCAACCAGACGCCGCTCGCCGGCACCAAACCCGCGGTCGGCACGGTGTCGCAGGAACTGCCGTCACCGCGCACCGCCGCCGTTGTGACCGGATGGGACCTGCTGGTCGACTGACGATCCTGGTCTGGGTGGCGGGCGCCGCATGTGCGGATCCGCCGCCGCGGCTCGTCGCTCCCCCGCCTGCCGTTCTTGCTCCGCCGTCGCCGCTGGTCGGTGAGGCCGAGGACTGTCACGGCGGCCTGCTGTGCGAGGATCCCGGTCTGCTCGGAGGCTTCCGGGTGCCGCGCGGATGCGTGCGGATCTACCAGGGCGGCTTGGTCGCGCAGTGTACCCTCGATCACCTGGCTCCGGGTGGTCTGGTGGTGCGCGAGTTCTTGACGAGCCGCTACGACCGGGTCCACGCCGAGGGCGCCGCCCTGCGCGTGGATTCGCATGCTGCTGGCACGCTGTACGTGGTCCTCGACGGCAACAGCGCGATGTTCACGGCGATCGGCCGCGAGGTCCCGCTGGCCGTGGACACGTCGCCGCCGCAGGGCTAGCATCGCAGCATGGCCACCTACACCGCGCACCAGTACTACACCGCCCACACCGAGGACCTGCCGTGGCAATGCGCGCCTACGCCGGGCATCTCGTTCAAGAGCCTGCGCTTCGACCCCGACACGGGCCAGGGCGCCGTGCTCATCCACATGACGCCGAACTCGGTCTATCCGCGGCACATCGCCCACGGCGGTTTGGATGTGCTGGTCGTCGACGGCGAGGTGGTGTGGGACGGTCAGACCGTCGCGCGCGGCGGGTTCATCCATCTGCCGCCCGGCACGCACAGCGAACCGCGGACCGTCGGCGGCTGCGTGCTCTATGCCACCTTCAGCGGCAAGGTAGAGAACTTGCACCAGGGCTGGAACCCGCGGGCGCCCGCGGCGCAGTGACCCTTCCGCGTGCTGGCCCGGCGGCGTTCTGGCCCGGCGGCGTTCTGATCCGGCAGCATTGGGGTTCGGCCGGCGCGCGCTATGCCCGCACTTGCGTCGCCACCGGCCCTGCGGGGCCAGGTCTGTTCAGCCGCGGTAGCTGTCGGCGATGCGATCGATCTCGGCCCACGGCAGATCGTCGCGGTCGCACAGCGCCATCGCCTGGGCGTTGCAGGCCACCTGATCGCGCGACTTGGCTCCCGCGATCGCCGCGGTGATGCCCGGCCGCCGCGCCGTCCACGCGATGGCGAGCGCCGCGACCGGCACCCCCAACCGCCTGGCCACCAACTGCAATCGGCTGGTCACCGTCAGGGCGCGCAGGAACCGCGGCCCGGCGAAACGGTCGTCGCGCGCCCGCAAGTCGTCGTCGCCAAAGCGCGCGGTGGCGTTGAACTTTCCCGTCAGCAACCCCCGGCACAAGGGCTCGTACACGACCACGCCCAGCGGGTCGGAGCGCCCCGGCAACGCGCGGGTGCTCGCCAGCAGTGCGCCCTCGAACTCCCGCCGCAGCAGCGAGTACGGTGTTTGCAGCACGGCCACCGGCCCGGCCGCGGCCACATCGCACAGGCCGGGCGCATCGTAGTTGCACACGCCGAAATGGCGGACCTTGCCCGCCGCCTGCATTTGCACCAGCGCGGCCACCGTGTCGGCGATCGGCGTGCCCGACTCGCAGGGCCAATGCACTTGCAGCAGGTCGATGCGATCCAGGTTCAGGCGGCGCAAACTCGCCTCGACGTCGGCCACCACGTAGGCAGGACGCAGGTCGCTGCGGGCATGGGCGCCGGAACCGTCCCAACGCACGCCGACCTTGGTCGCCACCACGATGTCGCGCAAACGCCGACCCAGCGCTCGCACCAGCAATTCGTCGGCCCGGCCATGGCCATAGAGCGGAGCCGTGTCCACCCAGTTGATGCCACAGTCGATCGCCGCGCACACCGTGTCGATCGCGGTGGCCTCGTCGACCGGCTTGCCCCACCAAAGGCCCCCGAGCGCCCAGCACCCCAGGCCGACCGGCGTCAGCGCAAGGTCAGTTCCTGGAAGCGGGCGCGCGGTCATGGCACGCCTCCCGCGCACGGCATCGACGCTGCCGAACCCCAGGGCGGGGTGCTGCGGTGGCCGTGATCGTCGCCGATTTTCAGGGGGCGGTCCTGGCGGGGTCTGTCACGAACTGCGCGACCCGCCGATGGTTTCTTGGACGACCGTGGGCGGGGGGCGGCGCGAGAGATCACGAGCCGGCTACTTCTTCTTGCCGGCCGGCTTGTCGTCGATGTCGGCGACCGACAGCGAGAACTTCTTGCGCAACTCGTCCGGCACCGGCGGAAGGTTCTCGAACTTGTCGCCGGCTTCCATCGGCGCGAGTTCGCTCGGCGTCAGGCCACCCTCTTCATAGGTCACCGCCGACATGAACCAAGAGGTCTCGCTGAACTTCTTGGAGCGCTTCTTGTCGGTGCCGCCGACCGGGGCCATCGCCGGAGTCGCGGCAGGCGTGGCGGCACCTTTGGCCGAACCGCCGCCGCCCGACTTGGCCGCTTGCCACGCATCGGAGAGTTCCGCCACCTGCGTGGCGCCGACCCACTTCTGCATGCGGCCGTCGAAGACGAATTCGTCGGAGCGCAGGCTGCCGTTCTTGACCATGTCGACGAGCGCCTCGATGGAGAATTCCTTGGGCTGGCCGTCGCGCTGAATGTAAAAGCTCATGAAAACGCTCCACGAAAGACGAGGGACGAACGCGGGGACTGGATTTCGGCACCCACCGCGGGTGCGCGCGGACCTCTCCAACCGGGCGCTGGACGCGGCGCGGTCGGGCAGCAGCGTCACGGGCAGCGAGGCGGTCGCCCAAGTCGGACCAAGGGCGCCGCTGCCAGCGCCCTGACCGACCCGGCTGGCGCCACGCACGTTGGCGTGCCGCGAACCGGCGGCTGCGCGGATGGGGTGCCGCCGCGGCGTGTGCTTGCCCCAGCGGAATCCGCGGCGCCCGATACTAGCGCACGTTCCCGGGGCTTGCAACGGGCAAAACGCGCGTCGGCTGCGCCCGCCGTCGCCCCCCAAAAACGCCAACGGCGGCCACCGGACGCTGGTCCGATAGCCGCCGCGGCGGCAACCCTGCAGCCGGTCAGAGGCCGGCCGCCCGGGGCACTACTTCTTGGGCGGGGTCAGCCCGGTGACCTGGCCCTTGACCGACTCCCACTGGATGGCGACCGAGGCCGATTCCTTGAAGCCATCGCCGTCGGCGTCGATGTCCGTCTTGAGCATGGAGCCGATCATGCCCTTGATGACCCCCTTGCCTCCGAGCGATGCGAACTGCTCGTCGGGCACGGCGTCGATGGCTTCCTCGATGTCCTTCTTGGCCAGGGCGCCGCAAATCAGCCCCTTCTTGGTGTTGTCCCAGGTGGCGGTGCCAGCCACCTCGCCCTGCAACTGCGCCTGGGTGATCTTGAGCGTCAGCGCGAAGGTGGTGATGGGCAGCGTGAACTGGAAGATTTGCTTGGGTCCGCCGCCCGACAGTTGGCCGTCCTTGTTCTTCATGTTCGGGAACGAGATGACGGGCGGGCATGCCGGAGTGGTGGCCTTGGGGTCGTAGCTATCGGGCTTGACGGTGTACTTGCAGTTGGCGGTCGCGCTGACCAGGTCGCAGGTCTTGTTCGACTCCTCGACGTCGCCGATGAGCATGTTCAGGCCGAATTCCGTGCCGTCATTCTTGTAGTTGCTGGACTCCATGGCGATGACGATGGTGCCGTCCTTGACGCTCTTTTCCAGCGGTCCGTTGGCTTGGGTGAGGAACGCGGCCAGTGCCGCCGACAGCGCGTTGTTGGGCTTGCCGTCGCCGTCGAGGTCACAGCCGACCGAACCGGCCGGCAACTTGAGCATCGACACCTTCTGCACGGTCGGGCCCCACTTCTCGGGGAACTTGCAGGTCTGGGTCTTGCACTTCTTCTCGGCCAGATCGCAGTACTCACCGGCCTTGCACGCCGGGTCGCAGCCGACCTTGGGCTTGGCCACGCATTTGTCGGTGGCGGTGTCGCAGGTCTCGTCGGCCTTGCAGGGGCCGCCGCACGGGGTCTTGGCGTCGGTGGTAGCTGTGGCGTCGCCGGCCACGGCATCAACCTTGCCGCCTCCCGCTCCGTCCGTGGCGGCTCCGTCTTTGGTGGCTCCGGCCGAAGCAGAGTCGCTGCTCGCGTCCGCAGCGCCGCCGCCGCCGCCGCTCGAACCAGAGTCGGTGCCGCAGCCCGCGGCGATCAGTGCGGTCGCGACCGCAGATGCGAAGGTAAGGGAAAGAACACGCTTCATCTTGGATTCGCTCCTGGTCCAGCGGCCTGGCACGTTTGGGGAAGATCCGGCACCTAGCCAGCCGCGCGACGCCCATGCGGGGCGATGATTCGTGCGGCGGGTCACAACGCAGGCCACGATTGCAGGGGACCGGCTCGCCACAGCGGCGGACGGTCGGGCCGGGCATGCAGCCCGGCGAGGGCCGAGTAGGGTAGCCAATGCTGGCCTTGCGTGTCAATGCGCGGGTTTGCGCAAGATCCGGTGCCACCTCGACCGCCGTGGCGCCGCTTTCGCTTGACCGTTCCGGGGGCCCATCCCTACACTGCCGCGCCCCGCGCCCTGGGGTTGCAGGCCAACATGGCGAAGAGACGATGGATTCTTTCGGTGGCCCTGCTGCTCGCCGCAGCCGTCCCAGCGCACGCGGCGGATCGGAGCAATCGATCTTTCGACCGGGCGCGCGGCGCGGCGGAGCGGGCACTGGCCGAACTGCGGCGGCAGAACCCAGATGCGCAAGCCGTGTGGCAGCCGACCCTTCCGGGGCCGGCCCTGGTGCTCGGCCTGCGCGTTGCGGCGCCTGGATCGGATCCCACGGCGGCGGCCGTGCAGTTCGCCCGCGACCACGCGGCCCTGTGGGGCGTGCCCGCTCGGCACCTGCACGCCATCGACAGCCAGCCGAGTCGGGACCGCCACACCGTGCACGTGGGCCTCGCGGCGCTGGTCGGCGGGCGCGCGGTGCCGGTGGTCGATCGCCGCCTCACCGTGACCCTGGATCGCGGCGCGCGGCTGGTGGTGTCGGTGGCCTCGGACCTGTTGCCCGTCGCCGACCTGCACGCCGCGCAGGTCAGCGATCAGGCAGCGGCCGCCCGCGCCCTGCAAGCCGTGGGGATGTGTGAAGGCGCGGTGTCCTGCGCCGCGCTCGCCCGCGCTACGCCGGCCCGCCTGGCGGTCCTTGCCGACCTGGCCGGCGCCACGGCGGTGTGGGTGGTCGACGTCCGCGTTCGCGGGCCACTGCAGCGCACGGCAGTCCTGGTCGATGCCTGGAGCGGCGCAGCGCTGCGCTCGTCGCCCGTGGCGATCGACTGATCCTGGCGGCGGCCGACTCGCACGCACCTTCTTGAGGCCCCATGGACCGATCGATCGCCCGACACGCCGCCCAAATGGCGATGGTGTCTACCCTTTTCGCCTGTGGCGCTGAACCGGCCAAAGCACCGGCAGCCGGCGCTGCCGATGCGGCGGCCGATGGCGTCGTGCCGTTGGACGGTGCTGTCCGCGCGGCCGACGCGCAAGCCGATGTTGCCGGCCCCGACGTGTTCAACCATGCCAAGGTCTATGTCGCCGACCCGCTGACTGACCAGAAGACGACGAGCCTGGTCACGCTCGCGACGCCCACCGACCCCAGCGGCAAGCTGACTGGCGCCTTTGTCGAGGTGCGCAACTGCCTGCCCGAACCGGGCGGCGAGGCGATCAAGCGCGGTGGCTTCCAGATCGGCAGCTTGTGCAAGGAGGTTCAGACCGTGCAGCCCGGCGCCGACGGCAGCTATCTGCACGTGGTGCCGCCCGCGCTCGACAAGGACAACAGCGACGCCTTCGCCGAAGTGATGATGTATCACCACGTCAACGTGATGCATGCGTACTTCAAGGACAAGTTTGGTCTGGACGCGCTGGACTTCCCGCTGTATGCGCTCGTCAACGTCAACATCCACGTGCCGATGCTCGGCGGCTGGCAGGGCTTTCCCAACGCCGCGTTCATGCCCAAGGAGGCCTTTGCCCAGTTCAACCTGCCACCGCGCGACAAGGGCGCCATCGTGTTCGGCCAGTACCAGGACACCGATTTTTCCTACGACGCCTCGGTCATCTATCACGAGTACACCCACGCCATGATCGGCACCACCCGGCTGCTGGGCGTGCTCGTGGACCCCTACGGCCTCGACAACCTGCCGGGGGCGATGAACGAGGGCTTCGCCGACTATTTTTCGGCCAGCTTGCGCAACTCGCCGATCATCGGCCCCTACGCCCTCGGGTTTGCCGGCGAGCACCTCAAGCGCGACCTGTCGTTGCCGCGCAAATGCCCCGACGACCTGTACACGGAGATCCACGCCGACGGCAAGATCATTGGCAGCGCGATGTGGACCCTGCGCAACCAGTTGGGCGCCGACGTGGCCGACGGCATCATCCTCAAGGCGCTGCAACAGTTCTCGATGCAGACCAACATGGAGGCCGCGGCCAAACTCATCGTCGCCGAGGCCAAGAAGGCCAGCGAGGACGCCGGCGCCAAGACCAAGGAGGCCCTGACCGACCACGGTATGCTCGGCTGCGTGCGCGCCAAGAAACTGGTCGATTTCGAGGTGTCCAAAAGCGCCGACAAGGTGCCCTACGCCATCGAGAGCAAGGACCAGACCGGCCCCAACCTCAAGCTGCCCGACGGCGTGCCCGGCTACGTGCAGTTCTTCGTCGACGTGCCCGCAGGAGCAAAGGTCCTGCAGATTCGTTGGAAAGCGGAATCGGCCGGGGGCGGCTTCGGCGGATTCGGCGGCGGCGCGGCGCCCGACGTCGGGTTGGGGCTGAACAAGGGCAAACCCGCCCAGATCAACCTTTTCGACGGCGGATCGGCGATCGTGACGGCCAAAGTCGCCGGGGCCAATGGCGGCGGCGGCGCGCAGGTCGCCACCCTCACCGGCAACTGCCTCAACCCGGGCGGCAAGCTCTACGTGATGCTGCTCAACAAGGGCGGCAAGGCTTCGGTGACCGAGATTTCGGCCAAGGTGTTGAACGACGCGGCCGGCCAGGTCGGCGTCACCGACTGCACCAAATAGCACTCCTCAGCTTGCCGCGGATTCTTCGGCTGCCGGTGTGATCGCGACCTCGACACCGGTGTCCCCGGCCGAGACCGCCGCGGCGTCGGATGGCAACGCGCGATCGAACCCGGAGGCGCGCGACGCTGCGAGCAGGTCGTCCAGCACGCTTTGCACCCGTGCCCACGTCCGTTCGTCGGCCGCCAGATGCAGGGTCGACAGCGGCCGACCGCCACCGATCTTGAGTTGGGTCCGGCAACTGCGCACCCCAGCGATGAGCGCCACCAGCAAGGCGCCCGCGTCCAAGTCGTCCTGCGCGGCCTCACCCCCAAAGACGGTGACGCGGCAAGCGGTCTCGTCGTGCGGCCAAGGCGCGACGTGGACCGACACGGGCGCGTCCGCGCCCAGCAAGGGCCTGCACGCCAACTGGTACAGTTCTTCGGTCACGAACGGCACGATCGGCGCAAAAAGCCGCAGCAGCGCGTAGGTGCCGTGCAGCAGCGTCTGCCGCGCGGCCTCCACCTGACCCGGTGAGAATTGCGTGCCGGGCCGGAAGCGGTCCTTGATGATCTCCAGGTAGTTGTCGCACCAGTCGGCCCAGAAGAACGCCTCGGCCGCCCGGACCGCGCGGTTGTACTCGCACGCCTCGAAGGCCGCCGTGGCCTCGCCGACCGTCGCGACGGCCCGGGCGCGAATCCAGCGGTCGGCGGCGGTCGGAGCCTCCGCTACCTGGCCCGGCGCCCAGGCATCAAGGTACAAGAGCGCAAAGCGCGTCGAGTTCCACAGCTTGGTCAGCAGGCGCTTGCCGCCTTTGACGTCGTCTTCAAGGTAGCGCAGGTCGTTGCCGAGCGTGGCGCCAGCCGCCCAGTAGCGCAGGCTGTCGGCGCCGTACTTCGCCACCACTTCGGCCGGGTCCACGAAGTTGCCGGCGCGCTTGCTCATCTTCTTGCCGTGGCGGTCCAGGCCCCAGCCGGAGATCATCACCGCGTTCCACGGCAGGCTGTGGGTGTGCAGGTGCGCCTTGGCCACGGTGTAGAAAAGCCAGGTGCGGATGATTTCGTGGGCCTGCACCCGCAGGCCGGCGGGGTACAGTGACGGTCGCGCGCGGTCGGCCACTGGCGTGGCGTCGGATTGCTGGTCGCCCCACATCGCCCAGTTGGCGTTGATCATCGGCGTCAGGCTCGACGTCATCCAGGTGTCCATCACGTCGGGTTCGGCGTGCAGCGAGGCACCGCCGCACGACCCACACGGCCGCGGGCAGGGGGTCATCAGCGGGTCCACCGGCAGTTCGTCGGTGGTCGCGTAGTTGGGCGCCTGGCAATCGCTGCAGAACCACACCGGAAAGGGCACGCCGTAGAAGCGCTGGCGCGAGATGTTCCAGTCCCAGCGCAGGTTCTGCACCCACTGATCGTAGCGCTCGCGCATGAACTCCGGGTGCCAGGTCAGTTGCCGGCCGCGCTCCAAAAGCGCGTCCTTGAGGTCGAGCAACCGGATGAACCACTGCGGCGCCACCTGGATTTCGACCGGCGTGCCGCAGCGCTCGTGCAGGCTGGCCCGCGATGTGTTGTCGCGCACGCCCAGCAGGTGCCCGTGGGCGCGCAGCAGCTCCACCGCCGCCGCTCGCGCTTCGCTGTACACCGCCGAACCCTTGGCCGCGACGTGGACGCGCTTGCCCTCCAGGTCGGGCAGGTCGGGCGTGACCATGCGCCCTGCCGGGTCGAGGATCATCACCGTGTCCAAGCCGTGCTTTCGCCACTTGGCGATGTCCTCGGGGTCGCCGAACGTGCAGACCATCATCAGGCCCGTGCCGAACGCCGGGTCCACGCTGTCGTCAAAGACCAATGGAATCGTGCGGAAAGGCCCACCCGAGACCTCGCCCGTGCGCGCACTCTGGCCCTGCGCATCAGGTGCATCGGTCGCCCGGAACCGCAGATTCGTCAGCGGCACAGCAAAGCGCAGACCGCGCAGCGCGGCGAACCTTTGGTCTTCGGGATGGCACGCCAGGGCCACGCATGCCGGCACCAGCTCCGGCCGCGTGGTCTCGATGACGCCGTGGGCGGGCGAGTCTGGTGGGGCGGTCGGCGCGTCCACGTCGAACCGCACCGCATGCATGGGCCGATTCTGCTCGTCGCCGGCTTCGACGTCGGCCTGGGCCAGCGCCGTGCTGCACGCCGGACACCACAGGATCGGGTCGGCGCGGCGCTCCAACCGGCCCTGGCGCACCAGATCCAGGAAACTTGCCTGGGCGTGGCGCACGGCGCGCGGCTGGATGGTCGAGTAGGTCATGCGCCAGTCGATCGACAAACCGAGCGCCCGCCACAACGTCTCGTAGACCTCGGCGCCTGACCGGGTCTCCTTGAGGCACAGTTCGACGAATTCCTGCCGCGTGATCTTGCCCTTTTGGATCTTGTACTTCTGCTCGACGTAGCGCTCGGTGGGCAGGCCGTTGTCGTCAAAGCCCATGGGGTAGAAGATCTCGTAGCCGCGCATGCGCTTGAAACGCACCACGAACTCGGCCTGCGAGTAGCTCATCGCGTGGCCGGTGTGCAGGTGCGCGGCGCTGACGTAGGGCGGCGGCGTATCGATGGCAAAGGTGCGCCCCGCGCGGGCGGCCGGACTGTGCGGGTCGTGGTCGTACAGGCGCCACGCCTCCCACTGCGCCACCCACCGCGGTTCGGTCTGCAGGTGGTCGTAGTTCTTGGGCAGGCGGTCTTGCAGGGCGGTCGGGGGCTGGGACATGGGCGTCGCTGTCGGCGGCCAGGGCGGCCGCGGGGGCGCGGACGTTAGCATGGCGAACCGGCCGTGGTCACCCTTGCGCCCGGACCGGCACAGGGCCGGCCATCTGAGGAATTTGTCGTGTGATTACAGCTTTGTGCGCGCCGGGAGCGCCGCGGGCGTCCGCGTCGGCGAGGCGGGCAGGGCGTCCAGGTGGCTGGTGTCGTTCAGTTGCAGCAATCGGAATCCGCCCTTGGCCATGTCCACGGTCGACAGGCTGCAGACGTCGATGGCAAACGTGCGAAACAGGTGCGGCTTGAGCTGAAAAATCCGCGCCAGCATCGCCTGGATCGCGAACATGTGGCACACCACCACGGCGTGGCCCTGCGGGTGGCGGTCGTACAGTTCTTCCAGCACCTTCCACCCGCGAGCGCCGCACTCGGCAATGGTCTCGCCCTGCGGAAACCGCGTCGTGCCCGGGCGCCTGCCCCAGCGCTCGCGAAAAGACCTTTGGCCCTCTGGCAATTCGCCAAAGCTCTTGCCTTCGAGCGCGCCGAGGTCGACTTCGAGCAGCCGGGCGTCGAAAAGCGGCTGCAGCGCCGTTCGGGCTGCGATGGCCCGCGCCGTGTCCGCGCAGCGCTGCAGCGGGCTCGACCACAGCGCGTCGAAGGGGCGGTCGGCCAACCGCTCGGACACCGCCTCGGCCTGGCGCCGGCCCAGTTCAGACAGGGGCACGTCGGTGCGGCCGACCAGCCGCGGCGTGCCGGTGAACTGGTTGGCGCCGTGGCGGACGAACGTGACCTTCAAGGCGGAACCTGCGGTGGCGCGGAGCGCGCGGCCGGCGCAGCGTAGCACCGGTAGCCGTACCGGCCAGTTTTGCGTTCGCCGTGGGCCGATTCTTGGCACGCCCGATGGCCTGCCGTAGCATCGCCACAAGGCGGCGTCTGCCCGCCCGGCCCCGACGACCCCGCGGATGACGCAACACGCGCAAAATCCCGTGCTTGTGTGGACCGTCGCGATCACCGTCGCATGCGCGGCGGCGCTGCCCGGGCCCGCGCGCGGTGCGCCGCCCGGGCCGACGATGCCGCCCTCTCCGAGCCCGGCCGAGGTGGACAAGGTGGCCTCAGCGGACGACGACCTCGCAGCGCAGTGGGAGACGGCGGTCAACTACTTCAAGTACCACGAATTCGACAAGGCCATCGAGCGCCTGTCGGGTCTGCTGTACCCGACCACCCGCCTCGATGCGCGCCGCGAACTCAGGGCCCGCGAATACCTGGGCGCGGCCTACTGGTGGCAGGGCAAGCGCGAGGCGGCGGCCGACGAGTTCACGGCCCTGCTGGTGCGCGCACCGGGATCGCGGCTCGAACCGGCGCAGTACCCTCCCAAGATGATCGAGGAGTTCGAGGCCCGCAAAAAGCGGCTGGTCGACACCGGCGTCATCAAGGGCCAGGCGCCTCCCCCTGACCTCGACGGCCCGGATGCGCGCAGGGCAGTTGCGCCGCCGTTCTACATGAGCCTGTTTCCGTTCGGCGTCGGGCAGTTCTCGAACCGCCAGCCGGTCAAGGGCTGGATCCTGTTGGGCAGCGAGGCGCTGCTCGGAGGCCTGTCTGCGGCGCTGTACCTGCGCAACCGCGATGCGGGCCGCGTCGGCGATCGGCCGTGGAAGGACGACGCCTGGCAGATTTCCGCCGGGGCCGCTTTCTGGTTGCTCGCGGGCTACGGCGTGTGGGACGCGTGGACGACCCATCGCGCCACCTGGCCGCCCCCTCCCGCCGACTGACGGAACGCGCGACCAGCGCCCGTCACCGAGCGTTGCGCTTTGGCTGCGCTCGGGCGATGCTCCGCCCTGGCCCGCGAGGCGCTGCAGGCAACCCATGGTGTTCTTCGAACTCGGCCCCGGCGACACCATCAAGGCGACGCACCCTGTCGACAAGGGCGTGTTCTCGATCGGTACCGACGCCAATTGCGACGTGCGCCTGCGCGGCCGCGGCATCATGGACGTCCACGCCCACGTCCAGGTCCAAGGCCGGGTGGTGGTCATCGAGTCCGTGGGCGACAAGTTCGTGGTCAACGGCCGGCGCACCGACCGCCACCAGTTGCAGCAGGGCGACATCTTGGACTTCGGCACGGTCCGCTTGCGCTTCCATGCCGGTCCGCGCACCCGCGACTCGGGCGTGCGGTCGGGCGTCGGCGGCGGTGCAGGGCTGCTGAGCAGCCTGGCGCGCTTTTCCGAAGCGCTGGCGGAGACCTACGAGATCGACCGGCTGCTCGAAACCATGCTCGACACCATCATCGACGTCACCCAGGCGGCGCGCGGCGCGGTGCTGCTGCTCAAGGACGGCAAGATCCAGCCCACGGCGGCGCGCACGGCAGGGGGCAAGACGGCGCCGTTGGCAGGGCTGGCCATCTCGGATTCGATCGTCGACCGGGTGTTGCAGTCCAGGCACTCGATCGTCGTCTCCGATGCCCTCAGCGACCGCGAATTCAAGGCCGCGCAGTCGGTGCTGGATTTTCACATCTGCTCGGTGCTGTGTACGCCACTACAGACCAAGGGCGAGCTGCTCGGCGTCATCTACCTCGGCAACGACAACGTGGTGAACCTTTTCACCGAAGAGTCGCGCGAAGTCGCCACCGTGTTCGCGGCGCAGGCGGCGATGGCCGTCAAGAGCGCCATTGTGGTCCAGGATCTTCAGTTGACCAACCAGAGTCTGACCGCGCAGATCGAGCGCATGAATTTCGGGTCGCTCATCGGCGCGTCCGATTCGATGAAGGAGCTTTTCAAACGCGTCGACAAGGTGGCGGCGACCGACATCAACGTGCTGATTACCGGCGAGACCGGTACCGGCAAGGAATTGGTGGCCAACGAGTTGCACCGCCGATCGCCGCGGGCGCGCGGGCCGTTCGTCGCCCTGAACTGCGGCGCCATCCCTGAGAACTTGCTGGAGTCCGAGCTTTTCGGGCATGTGCGCGGCGCCTTCACCGGGGCTGTCGCCACGCGCGAGGGCAAGTTTGCGGCGGCCGACGGCGGCACGTTGTTTCTGGACGAAGTGGGCGAGATGCCGGTGGCGCTGCAGGTCAAGCTGCTGCGGGTGCTCGAAGACCGCCGGGTGACCCGCGTCGGCGAGCACGCGCCGCGCGACATCGACATCCGCGTCGTCGCCGCCACCAACCGCAACCTCAGCCAGGAGGTCAAGGCCGGCAAGTTCCGCGAAGACCTGTACTACCGGCTCAACGTCGTGCGCCTCGAACTGCCCGCCCTGCGCGACCGAGGCGAAGACGTCGTGCTGCTCGCCCGCTACTTCTTGCGGCGCTACAGCGAGGAAATGAACGTGCGCGCGCGCGGGTTTGCCGACGACGCCGTGCGGGCGATGCAACTGCACCAGTGGCCGGGCAACATCCGCGAGTTGGAGAATCGCATCAAGAAGGCCCTGGTCTTTTGCGACGGCGGGGTGATTTCGGCCGAGGACCTCGAACTCGGGGCGCTGCAGACCGGCAAGATCGAACCGCTGGTCGAGGCCAAGGAGACGTTCGCCGCAAGCTACGTCCGCAAGATCCTGGCCATCAACGGCGACAACCGCGCGCAGACCGCCAAAGACCTGGGGGTGGATGTGCGCACCATCTATCGGTATTTGCAGCGCGAGCGCGAAGAGGACGACGCCGACTGAACGGCCGTTGCCTGGCACCGCACAGTGCCTGGACCTGCCGCGTGCCTGGACCTGCCGCGTGCCTGAACTTGCCGCGCTCGCGCCCCTGCCGGCGCCACTGGAAGACGATGGTCAGTGCGATTTTCGACCCGGCCCGATGGCAAGCCGTCGAGGGTTTTGCCTTCACCGACATCACCTACCACCGCTGCACGGACAGCGGCCCGGCCGGCAAGACCGTGCGGGTGGCGTTCCATCGGCCCGAGTGTCGCAATGCTTTTCGGCCGCACACCGTGGACGAGCTGTACACCGCGCTCGATCACGCACGCCAATCCCCGGACATCGGCTGCGTACTGCTGACGGGCAACGGGCCGTCGCCAAAAGACGGCGGCTGGGCGTTCTGCGCGGGCGGCGATCAGCGGGTGCGCGGCAAGGACGGCTACCAGTACGGCGCCGACAGTGACGACCCCGTCCAGCGCGCGCGGCTGGGCCGGTTGCACATTCTCGAGGTGCAGCGCCTGATTCGTTTCATGCCCAAGGTCGTCATCGCGGTGGTGCCCGGCTGGGCGGTCGGCGGCGGCCACAGCCTGCACGTGGTGTGCGACTTGACCTTGGCGTCCGCGGAGCACGCCCGCTTCAAGCAGACCGACCCCGACGTCGCCAGCTTCGATAGCGGCTACGGATCGGCCTACCTTGCCCGGCTGTGCGGCCAGAAGCGCGCGCGAGAGATCTTCTTTCTGGGCCTGGACTACACTGCGCAGCAGGCGTGCGAGATGGGCATGTGCAACGCCGCAGTGCCGCACGCCGACCTGGAGACGGTGGCCCTGGACTGGGCGGCGCGCATCAACAGCAAGAGCCCGACGGCGATGCGCATGCTCAAGTTCGGCATGAACCTGCTGGACGACGGCCTGGTCGGCCAGCAGATTTTCGCGGGCGAGGCCACGCGCCTGGGCTACATGACCGACGAAGCGCGAGAAGGCCGCGACGCCTTCGTGCAGAAGCGCGACCCGGACTTCGGGCAGTTTCCTTGGTTCTTTTGACCACTTGGCCGCAAGATTGACAGCCCGCGAGGCCAGCGCCTAAATTGCGCCCCGCGCGCCGCCTGGGTCACCGGCCGGCTGTCGCGGGCGTAGCTCAATGGTAGAGCGTCAGCTTCCCAAGCTGGATGTTGCGGGTTCGAGTCCCGTTGCCCGCTCTAAAAAGAACTTACATTCAAAAGGTTGAGTGCCGTACGGACAAAGCCGCAACGGGACTCGAACACGGGACGAAACTGGTTCGAGTCCCGTTGCCCGCTCTAAAAAGAACTTACATTCAAAAGGTTGAGTGTCGTACGGACAAAGCCGCAACGGGACTCGAACACCGGACGAAACTGGTGTGAGGCCCCCTGCCCGCGGCCTTGCACGCCCTCCGCTTTTCCCCGATCCTACCGCGCCCACGGCGCCCCCTTTGGCGCCCGAGAACCACATGCGCGGCATCTACACCAACATCTTGCATGCCATCGGCGACACGCCGCTCGTCCAACTCAACAAGGTGGTCGGCCGCCACGACGCCCGCGTGCTCGCCAAGTTGGAGTACATGAACCCGGGCGCGTCGGTCAAAGACCGCATGGCCCTGCACATCATCGAAGAGGCCGAGCGCCAGGGGGTGCTCAAGCCCGGCGGCGTCATCGTCGAGAACACCAGCGGCAACACCGGCGTGGGCGTGGCGATGGCGGCGGCGGTCAAGGGCTACCGCTGCATCTTCACCATGCCCGACAAGATGAGCCAAGAGAAGGTCAATCGCCTCAAGGCCTTTGGGGCCGAGGTGGTGGTGACTCCGACGGCGGTCCCCGCCGACAGCCCCGACAGCTACTACGAGACGGCCAAGCGCATCCACCGCGAGACGCCGGGATCGTTCATGCTCAACCAGTACCACAACAAGCTCAACATCGAAGCGCACTACCGATCGACTGGGCCTGAAATCTGGGAGCAGACCGCCGGCAACTTCAGCTACCTGGTCGGCGGCATCGGCACCGGCGGCACCATGAGCGGCACCTCCAAATACATCAAAGAGAAGAACCCGCGCATCCGCACCGTCGGCGTCGACCCCGAGGGGTCCATCTACTACGACATGTTCCACACCCAGGCGCACGGCGAGCCGCACACCTACAAGGTCGAGGGCATTGGCGAGGACATGGTGTGCGGCGCGCTGGAATTCCAGTGGCTCGACGACGTGATGCAGGTCAGCGACCGCGAGTGCTTCCAGATGGCGCGGCGGCTGACCCGCGAAGAGGGGATCTTTGCCGGCGGATCGTCGGGCGGCGCGGTCCACGCCGCGGCGGCGCTGGCGCGCGAACTCGGTCGCCACCACACCATCGTCGTCATCCTGCCCGACTCGGGCGCGATCTACTTGTCCAAGTTCTTCAATGACGCCTGGATGCGCGACAACGGCTTTTTCGACGAAGAGCACCGCCAGGCCAGCGTGCGCGATCTCTTGCGCGGCAAGAGCCACATCTTGCACACCGCCGTCGTCGGCGAATCGGTCAAGGAGGCGATCGCCCGTCTCAAGCGCGAGGGCATCAGCCAGATGCCGGTGGTGACCGAAGCGGGCGAACCGGTGGGCATGGTCCACGAGATCGACTTGCTCAACGCGATCGTTGAAGGCACCCACAGCCGGACCGACACCATCGCCGAGTTGGTCAAGCCGCTGCAGGGCGTCATCGATCCCGACGGCAGCATCGACCAACTGCGCGCGATCCTGAGCGCCGACAACGTCGCCGTGGTCGTCACCGGCGGAAAATGCGTCGGCATCATCACCAAGATCGATCTCATCGACTACCTGGCGCGTCGCGGCTGATCGACTGGACTCACCGCACGTCCCGAATCACCCCGGCGTGCCCATCCGCGACAGGTGATCGCGCAGCGCTCGGCCGGTGTGGCTGCCTTCGGCGGTAGCTACGGCCTCGGGTGTGCCCTCTGCGACGATCTGGCCGCCGCCGCCGCCGCCTTCCGGGCCGAGGTCGATCACCCAGTCGCTGGCCAGCACCACGTCCAGGTTGTGTTCGATGACCAGCACACTGTTGCCGCGGTCCACGAGGCGCTGTAGCACGCCGAGCAGCTTGGCCACGTCGTCGAAGTGCAGGCCCGTGGTCGGTTCGTCGAAGACGTAGAGGGTCTTGCCGGTGCCGGGTCGGGCCAGCTCGCGCGACAGCTTGACGCGCTGGGCCTCGCCCCCCGACAGCGTGGTCGCCGACTGCCCCAGGCTCATGTAGCCCAGGCCAACCTGCCGCAGCGTGCCCAGCACCTTGAGGATCGCCGGATGGGCCGCGAAAAGATCGGCGGCTTCGTCGATGGTCATCTCCAGCACGTCGGCGATCGAATTGCCCTTGTAGGTCACGGCCAGCGTCGCGGCGTTGAAGCGGCGGCCGCGGCAAACCTCGCAGGGCACGTACACGTCGGCCAGAAAGTGCATCTCGACCTGCAACACGCCGTCGCCCGAGCAGTGTTCGCAGCGGCCGCCCTTGACGTTGAAGCTGAACCGACCCGGGCCGTAGCCCATGGTCTTGCTCTCGGGCAGGTCGGCGAACACCTGCCGAACCGTGTCCCACGCCTTGGTATAGGTCGCCGGGTTGCTGCGCGGCGTGCGCCCGATTGGCTGCTGGTCGACCTCGATGACCTTGTCGAACTGTTCCAGGCCGTCCAGCCCGGCACAGTGCAACCAGCCCGACCGCGATTTGGTCAGCGCCGATCGCACGTTCGGCAGCACGATGTCGTGGATGAGCGTGGACTTGCCCGCGCCCGACACCCCGGTCACCGCCGTGAACACGCCGACCGGAATCCGCGCGTCCAAACCGCGCAGATTGTGACTGCGGGCGTCGCGCACCGCGAGCCAACCCTTGGGCTTGCGGCGCCTGGCGGGCAGCTCCAGCCGCAGGCGCCCCGACAGGTAGCCCCCCGTGCGCGACTCGGCGTGGGCCATCACCTCCTGCGGCGTACCTTGCGCGATGACGTGGCCCCCCAAACGACCTGCGCCCGGTCCGAAATCGACCAGATGGTCGGCGGCGAGCAGCGTGTCTTCGTCGTGCTCGACCACCAGGACCGTGTTGCCGAGGTCGCGCAGGCGCAGCAGGGTCTCGACCAGGCGCCGGCTGTCGCGCGAGTGCAGTCCGATCGACGGTTCGTCCAGGATATAGAGCACGCCGGTCAACTCCGAGCCGACCTGACTCGCCAGCCGGATGCGCTGGGCCTCGCCACCGGACAACGTCGCCGAGCCGCGGTCGAGCGTCAGGTACGCCAGGCCGACCTGTTCGAGGAAGCCCAGGCGGGCGAGCAACTCTTTCTTGAGTTCCGAGGCGATCTGCGCGGCCGCGCCCTGCAGCGGCATGTCCGCGAGGAAGGCGCGCGTCCGGCTGATCGGCCAACCGCCCAGCTCCGGCAGGGTCACGCCAGCGACGCGCACGGCCCGGCTGTCTTGGCGCAGGCGCACGCCGTGGCAGTCCGGGCAATCGGCCTGCACGAAGAAGCCCTGGTAGAAATCGCGCTGTTGATCGCTTTGGGTCTCTTTCCACCGCCGCTGCAACTGCGGGATGACGCCCTCGAAGCGCGCGCCCCAGGTGCCCTGGCCGTGCTGGCCCTGCCAGCTGATCTGGTAGCGGCCCTCGCTGCCGTAGAGCACTTTGTCGCGGTGTTCCTCCGTCAATTCGTGCCACGGCAGGTCAAAAGGAATTCCGTTGGCCTGGCACATGCTATCGAGGATCTTGAACGTCATGCCGCCGAGGTCGGCGACACCCTTCCACGGCGCGATCGCCCCCGCCCGCAACGGCAAGGTCGCGTCGGGCACCACCAGGGCCGGGTCGACCTGCATGGCGAAGCCCAGGCCCTTGCACGCCTCGCAGGCCCCGACCGGGCTGTTGAAGCTGAACGACAGCGGCGACAGTTCGCCGAAGCTGCGGTTGCAGGCGTCGCAGAACCTGGCCTCGCTGAAGGACTTTTCTTGCCACGGCGCCGTCGGGTCAGCCGACGCCAGCGCCACGATGCATTTGCCCTGCCCGCGCTTGAGCGCTTGCTCGACGCTGTCGGTCAGTCGGCGCGCCTCGTCGGCCCGCACCGTCGCGCGATCGACGACCCAGTCGATGTCGTGCTTCTTGTTCTTGTCGAGCACGAGGCCGGCCGTGATCTCGACGACCTCGCCACCGACGCGGGCGCGCACCAAGCCGTCGCCGAGCGCCGTCGCGAACTCGCTCGCGAACGTGCCTTTCTTTTGGCGGCACAGCGGCGCAAACACGTAGATGCGGCATCCTTCGGGCAAGCGCAGGATCTCCTGGACGATCTGCGCCGGTTCCTGGGCGCCGATGCTCGCGCCGCAGCCCGGGCAATGCTGCACGCCGACCCGCGCCCACAAGACGCGCAGGTAGTCGTGGATCTCGGTGACGGTGCCGACGGTGCTGCGCGGGTTGCTGCCGGCCGACTTCTGCTCGATGGCGATCGTCGGCGACAGGCCGCTGATCTTGTCGTACACGGGCTTGTCGAGCTGGCCGAGGAACTGCCGCGCGTAGGCGGAAAGAGACTCGACGTAGCGGCGCTGGCCCTCGGCGTACAGGGTGTCGAAGGCCAGCGAACTCTTGCCCGACCCCGACGGGCCGGAGAACACCACCAGCCTGTTCTTGGGCAGGCGCAGGTGGACGTTGCGCAGATTGTGCTGGGCGGCGCCGTGCACGACCAGCCAGTCCTTGGGCGCGCCGGATGCGGTGGACGGGCTGGCAGCGGAACTGGCGTCGGGCGTCATGGGCGGGGCGTGCGCAGGCCAACGCTGGCCGGGCGCGCAAAGTAGTCGGCGCCCGACGGGGTGTAAAGCACGCTCGAATGGCTCGCGGCGACGGCACCCGGCTTTCGCGCGTCGCCCGAACCGCTCCTTCCCAGCAGCCCGGTCGAGCCCCGGTCACCAGACCCCAATGGCCTACCGAACCGGCTTGACTTGCGTGCTGCGCCCGGGGAACATCATCCGCCCCGTTTTTGCATCCCGGCCAGGGGTGCAGCGCGCGCGGGGCGCGACCGGCGCTGCCGGAGGCAGGTGCAAGATGGCGAAAACGCAAGACAAGATCGCTCCCGCTGCGGACCGTCCGGAGCGCGCCAGGTTCGCGGCTCCAGTGGGGCTCTTGAGCGGCGCTGGTGCGCTGGTGTGGCTGTCGGTCGCGGGCGCCTTCTCCGGCGGCCTGCAATCGTGCGACTACTCGGCGCGCTTTGCCCTGGATGACCTGAAATTTCAGACGGTGCAGGTGGTGTCGGCCTTCCCGGCTTTCATCGATCCCAACACCAACGCGATCACGCGCGTGTGCGGTGTGCCGCTGCGCGACGACAACGGCGATCTGCTGCCCGGCGAGACCGACAAGGAGCCCAACGGCGTCGAGTTGACCGTCAACCTGGTGTCGACCGATCCCAACGCGCGCGTGGTCAAGCCCAAGTGCGTCGGCGAGAAGGACTACAGCGTCAAGGAAGGCGACCGCATCGAGTCGCAGCCGCTGTCCACCAGCAAGGACCTGCAGACCGTCAAGCCCGGCCAATTCAAGATGACGCTGTCGTGCTACGAACCGCACGCGACGACCAGCGCCAAGAACGACTGCGCGGGAGGCGGCGAGAACGCGACGCTTTTCGCCAAGGCCGCCTACTACCGCCGCGAGGCGTTCGGCTGCGACGCCTTCAAGCCCGATACCGCGCAGAACGTCGCCCTGGTGGTGGACCACTCGGGGTCGGTCAGCGGCTTCGTCTCCATGGACCAGAAAAAGGTCGCCGACTCGAGCAAGTTTGCGGAGGACCTGCCGGGCACGGTCGTCAACACCGCCTTCAAGGACGCGGCCTCCGACCCCTTCTTTGTGCTGGAAGAGGGCGCCAAGCTGCTCATCGAGCAGTTGAACACCCACGATCGCGTCGTGTCGCTGGGCTTTGACGAAACCAATCAGGTCTACGCGGCGTGCGCAACAAACCTCGTCTGCCAGCAGGACGACGGCAACGCGGTGGAGAACTCGACGTGCCTGCTCGACACTGACTGTGCCAAGAAACACGGCCCCGGCCTGAAGTGCGCGGCGCACCCGTCGCTCGAAAAGGACCCAATCCTCCCATTGCCGCTGACCGACGGCTTGAAGTACTGTTACGGATCTGCACAAAAGACCAAGCTCTACAACAAGTACGGCCTCGATCTCAAGGCCAAGTACAGCGCCAACGGCAGGGCGCCCGTGTACGAATCCCTGGTCAGTGCCTACGACTTTCTGCGCACGGCCGGCCCCGGCGCGCCCGACCCGATTCGCGGCGGCAACGCCAAGCACATGGTCCTGCTGACGGACGGGCCGGACACCTGCACGGCCAACGACAACTTCCTCTACACGACGTTTGACCAGTTCAGCGGCAACGTGACCAAGGCCGGCGGTCAGTGCCGCCAGCCGTGCAAGTTCTCCACGGTCAACTACAAGGAACTGCTCAAGAAAATGGCGCAGGATCGCTTCCCCATCCACATCCACGTCATCCAGATCCAGTCGCTGGGCAAGCTGGCCCCTGACCCGACGCTGCAAGAGCTGGCGTGCCGGTCGCAGGGCACCTACCAGTTCCTGAACACTGCGGATTTCAACCGCAGCGACGCGTCGACGTGGCAAGAGACCATGACCCGCGCGATCCTCAAGGTCCGTTACGCGCTCGCCGGCCAGTGGCGCGCAGGTTTCCAGGACAACGGCTTCAAAGACGGCGGCGCGGTCAAACGCGGTCTGATGTGGGCGGCGCGCGGACGGCTGACCATCAACAACGCGCTGTTCGCCTCGCTCGGTCAGGTGTTCGAGTCCGGCTTTGAAAAGGAATGGCGGTTCGAGCTGCTCGACGGCGGCCGCGATGCGCGCCTGACGTTCCGGTTGGCGTGCCAGAGCGACGCCGACTGCGGCGGTGGCAAAGAGTGCGCCACGAGCTCCTGCGGACCGGACGGGTTGTGCCGCACGGCCAACGCCCCCGATCTGTCGCCGTGCGGTGAGGCCGGCAAGAGCAAGTGCTGCAAAGGCGCCTGCGATGCCAAGTGCGACGGCGTGTGCAAGTAGGTTCGTTTCTTGTTCGCGGTGGCACGGTCAATCGGCCACATGTCCCACAGGCCCAAGGGGGGCCCAACCTGATGCGCAACTCCACCCACCGGCTGTCCCGCCGCCTCGCCCTGGCCCTGGGCTCCCTTGCGCTGGCGCTGTCCGCGTTGCCTGTCGCTCACGCCGAAGAGGCCGTGGATCGCGAACTCGCCAAGTATTGGGACGCTGAAATCGCCGTGCCGTCGCTCAGCAACCCGCTGTACGAGCGGCGTCATGGCGTCGAGGGCGAGGTGCACTACGGCATCGTACCCAACGACAACTTCTATCTTTTCCAAAGCGTGGGCGGTCGCGTCGACTTCTACCTGACCGACACCGTCGCCCTGGACGCCGACTTCTCGTACATGATGGCCAAGGAGTCGAAAATCCTGGACTTCCTCAAGCACGTCGACACCAGCGGCGGCAAGCAGACCAACCTGACCATCGGGTCCCAGCAACCGCCACGGCTCAACTGGATGAGTTCGGTCGGCGTCGCTTTCAGCCCATTTCACGGCAAGTTCGGAATTTTCGACAAGAAGCTCAGCAGCTTCGACGTCAACTTCCACCTGGGCTTGGGCATCCTGAGCGCCGAAGTCGACGAATCGCAGGGCAACAAGCCCCCGGCCTCGGCGATCAAGGTCGGCGGCGCCTGGGGCATCGGCTTCCGATTCTTCCTGACACGGTTCCTCAACATCCGGGTGGACTACAAGCAGACCATCTACCATCCGCAAGAGAGCATCGCGTTTCTGGCGCCCGTCGAGTTCTCGGCCGGCATCGGTTTCCTGAGCAAGTAGCGGCGAACGGCGCTTCGCACGCGACACGGCGCCTTGGGCGCAGGCTGCCGGTTGGTCCGGCACGCAAGGTGGACATGCACAACACGACGATCTCCCGCGGACGCCTATGCGGTCTGGTCTTGGCCTTGGCTTCGTTGCCGGCGGCAGCCTGGGCCGACGACCCCCCTGCCGATGCACCCAAAGCCGATCCGGCCCCCGCTTCCCCCGCCACCGAACCGGCGCCCGAACCCGTGGCCGACCCGAAGCCTGACCCGGCGCCCGCCGAGCCCAAGGTCGACCCGGTCAAGCCCGAAACCAAAGGCAAGTCCGCGACGATGCCCGATCTTGGCGGCAGCGCGGCCGACCAGGACATCTACGGCATCAGCGATGATCTGGTGCCGCCTGGTTCGCGCTTGGACTGGGCCAAGAAGCGCGACATCAAGGTCGTGCAGAAGCGCGCCGTGGTCAAAGACGGCCGCCACGGCATGTCGCTGCTCATCGGCGCCGTGCCCAACGACGATTTCTGGACCTACATCTCGGCGGGCCTCGGCTACAACTACTATTTTTCCGAGGACCTGGCGCTCAACGTCCACGGCATCTATACCTACAACCAGGCCACCTCGTTGCGGACCAAACTCGAAGGCCAGCGGCCCGAGGGCTTCGAACTGACCGTGCGTTTGCCGCAGACCCTGACCGCCTACGCATCCGCCGGCGTGGACTGGAACCTGCTGCACGGCAAGATCGGTTTTTTTGGCACGATGCTCGGCGAGTTCGACGTCGCGCTGTGCTTTGGCGTCGGCGCGGTGATGAGCAAGGTCACCACCCAGGAGCAGCCCCAGGGCGCCCAGCGCATCGACGCCGCGGGCAACGCCGGGGCTTCCGCGCAGTTCTACCTGTCCGAGCACTTTGCCCTGCGCGCCGACTACCACCAGCTTTTCTACCCCAAATTCAACGATCGGACCAAAGTGGCCGACGCCGGCCTGGCCCATCCGCTGTCGGTCGTCATCGGCCTGACCTACTTCACCAGCCCGCCGCTCTAGCCCTGTCGCCCTCGCCGGCAGACCGCGCACGCAAACCGCGCGTCTGCCGCCCTTGGTCCCGCGCCTTCCGGAGGCCCCATGATCGTGACCCCGACCGCCCTGCGCCGCCTCGCTTCGGCTGCCCTCGCCACCGTGGTGTTCGCCACCGCGGCGCCCTGTTGGGCCATCACGCTCGATCAGGTGTTCGTGCTGCTCGAATCCGAAGTGCCCGACGACACGATCATCAAGAAGATCCAGAAGGACGCCAGCAAGTTCAACCTCGGCCCCAAGGAGATCATGGAGCTCAAGCGCCGCGGCGCGTCGGCAAAGCTCATCCAATTCATCATCTCGACTGCGTCGGCGTCCGCGGCCAAGCCCACCGACGGCGCCGCCAAGCCGCCGGAGAAGAAGCCGGAGCGCGAACTGAGCGAAGCGGAAAAGGCCGCCGAAGAAGCGCGCCTCAAAGAGGAATCGCTGCGCATCCTCGAAGAGCAGAAGAAGCGCGAAGAGGCGGGCCGCCGCATGTTCGCAGGCAAGGTCCTGGCCGCCGGGCAGAACTACGCCAACAACGGTGAATTCGTCAAAGCCATCCAAACCTTCACCAAGTTCGTCGAAGAAGGTGTCGACGGCGTGGCGTTCGCGCCCGACTCGGCGGAGGCGTACAGCGCCAAGTACGGCATCGCCAATGCCCTGGCCCGCGCAGGCCTCATCCAATCGGCCGCCGACACCTTGCTCGACGTGGTGCGCGCCGGCAGCGACAAGCTGTTCTTCACGCAAGCCTTCATGCAGTTGCGTGACCTTCGCAAGCTCATCATCTACCGGCCGCCCGAGTTGGAAGAGCTGACCAAACTGACCGTCACGGCGTTCGACCAGGCCTTCCAGGACAGCTACTACTACCTGGTCGGCGAGGCGCTCAACGACTTCGGCGTCAAGGATCAATCGCGGCCCTACCTGGAAAAAGTGACCGGCAAGTCCAAGGAGTACCCGCGTGCACAGTACCTGATCGGCCTGATGTCGATTCCCGACAACCCCGAGGAGAAGCTGGGCGGCGCCCAGGTCAAGGAGGCGTCCGAGGCGTTTCAGAAGGCCGTGCTCGCCGCCGAAGTGCAGACCGAGGGCCGACCGGTCGTCGATCTCGCCTACCTCGCCTTGGCGCGATTGGCCTACGACATCCAACAGTTCGACGCGGCCATCTACTACTACAAGAAGATCAGCAAAAGTTCGCCCAAGCTCGCGACCGCCTTCTACGAATCGGGCTGGACCTACTTCCTCAAGGGCGACGTTTCGCGGGCGCTCGGCACGTTCCACGCCCTGCACAGTCCCTATTTCGCACACCAGTTCTATCCGGAATTGTGGGTGCTCGAGGCCACGGCGTACGTCAACCTCTGCCACGCCGACAAGGCCGAGGCGGCGATGAAGATGTTTGAGGAGAAGGTGTTCGTCCTCGGGCCGCCGCTGCGCGACTTCCTCAAGCGATCGCGCAAGCCTGAGGAGTTCTACAACAACTTCCTGGCCGCGGTGAGCAACCCCAAGGGCGGCGCTGGCCTGCCGCGCGCCCTGCAGTCGCCGGTGCTGAGCAACGTCGAATTCTACAACTTGCACCAGACCGTCAGGCAGATCGACAAGGAAGAGAAGGTGTTGCGCGAAAACCTCGCAGCGCTCGGTCCGGTCGGCCAGGAGTTGCTGCAAAAGCTCGGCCAGCGCCGCACCGAACGGGTATCCGAAGCCGGCGTGGTCATCCAGCAGACACTGCGCCAGACCCAGAAGGAGCTCGACCTGTACTTCGACAAGCTGCAGCAGCTGCGCCTGGACCTCGACGAGATCCGCACCCAGGAAATCGAGGACGAGCAAGCCGGCCGCGCCAAGGAGCTCGCCGATTCCGTCCAGAAGGAGGGCGCCATCGCCATTGCAGGTTCCGACTCGATGTCGTGGCCGTTCGAGGGCGAATTCTGGAAGGACGAGATCGGCGCCTACCGGTCGTTCCTGCGCACCAAGTGCAAGCAGGAGAACAAATTGGGGCAGTATCGCCCGAAGTTTTTGCAATTGGCAGGCGCGCGCTAGCCGCCAGCGCCGCCAGACAGGAACCCAGCGCCGTCAGGCAGGACCACCATGATGCATTGCAAGCAACTGCTGCGCCTCGGCGCCGCGACGATCGTCACGCTGTCGGCGACGTATGCGCACGCCCAGGCCGACGAGGACATCGAGGCCGGCTCGGCCACCAAGAAGGTGGACAAGAAAGAGTCGCTGGTCGAGGAAGAAAAGAAGAAAGCCGCGCCCAAGCCCAAGCGCGACGAAGACAAGTTGCAGACCGGTGGCTTTGAGGTCGAGAAATTCGACCAGTTGGGCTTCAGCGACAAGGTCCGCGCCCAGGAGATGGAAAAATCCAAGATCCGCCAGCGCACCATCAAGACCATCGAGTCGCTGCTCGAGCGCGCCGCGCCCGGCGACCCCAACCGCCCCGAGTACTACTTCCGCCTCGCCGAAGCGTGGTGGGAAGAGACGCGCTTTGAGTACTTGGTCGAGATGGCCAAGCACAACAAGGACCTGGAGCAGTTCGAAAAAGGCATCCTGAAGGAAAAGCCGGTGCAGCCGGTCGAGAACTACGCCAAAGCCATCGGCTTTTACGAGAAGATCCTGCAGCAGCACCCGACCTACGGCCGCATGGCCGAGGTGCTGTACCGGCTCGGCAAGGCGGCGATGCAGCAGGGCAAGGCGCTCGGCGACAAGGTGTTGAGCCAAAAAGGCGTGCAGTACCTCAACAGGCTCATCCAGAACCACCAGACCAGCCCGCTCATCCCCAAGGCGCACCTGGCCCTGGCCGAGTATTTCTTCGAGGCCAACAACCTGACCCTGGCCAAGATGAACTACGAGAAAATCACCCAGAACTACAAGAAGAGCGAGCTGTTCAACTACGCCCTCTACAAGCTCGGCTGGGTGTACTACAACCTGCGCGAGTTCCAGCGCACCATCGAGACCTTCCAGCAAGTGGTCAAAGAGATTGGCGCGAGCGCGGGCGCCAAGGAGCGTGGCAGCATCGAGTTCCGCGACCAGGCGCTCAAGGATCTGGTGCAGGCCTATGCGGAACTGGACGGCGCGTGGCCCAAGGCCGAGGCCTACTTCACCGAGGTCGAAGGCGAAGCCAAGATGTGGGAACGGCTTTTCAAGCTGGCCGAGATCTACATCTCGATCGACAAGGACAAGGACGCCACCGACCTGCTGACCCACTTCATCGAGAAGCGCCCGACCGACCCCCGCTGCGTCGACTGGCACGAATCGATCGTCGACGTTTACAAGAAGCTTGGCGCCTTCCCCGACATCGAAGCAGCGATGCGCAAATTCCTGGCCTTCAGCGACGCGCGCACCTCGCCGTGGGTCGCCGCGCTCAAGGGCAAGAAGGACGGCAAGTCCAGCGAGGCATTGGACAAGGCCGACAAGATGGGCGAGACCTACCTCTTGTTCATCTCGAACTACTACCACCAGTTGGCGCAAAAGACCGAGGAAGAGACCAAGGACGCCGAAAAGGCGCGCGGTTTCTACGCCAAGGCCGTCGCCGACTACGAAGAATTCATGCGCCGCTGGCCCAACGCCAAGAAGACCTACGTCGTCAGCTTCTACGCCGCGGAAATCTACTACGACTTCCTCAAGGATTTCGACAAGGCGCGCAAATCCTACGAGCGCACGATCCGACTGGACCCCGAGGGTGAATTCCTCGAAGACGCAGCGCTCGGCGTCATCTACTCCACCGAGGAGTTGATGCGCAACAAGCGCGCCTGCTGGCTCGACAAGGACCAGAAGTGGGTCGAGCGCCCCGACTGTCCGCCGTTGGTGGCGTCGGTGGCGGGCGACGGCGTCAAGGTCACCAAGTTCAAGACGGCCAAGAAAGAGGAGTTGACCGAAGAGCAGATCAAGGGCGCCAACCTGCCCAAGGCGCGCCAGGAACTGCACGAACTCGAAAAGAGCTACGTGGCCGCCGCCGACAAGTACGTCGAGTTGATGGAGCGGTCCAAGGCCGATTGCGCCGCGGGCAAGAAGAAGATGTGCGGCAAGGGCAAGAAGGTGCCAGAGATCATGTACCTGGCCGCATCGGCCTACTACGACCGTGGCCAGTACAAAGAGGCGATCAGCGGCTACGAGCGGGTGTACAAATACCAGGAAGACAACAAGGTCGCCGAGATCGCCGTCAAGACCCTCATCGACATCTACGCGCGCCTCAAGGAGTGGCCCAAGATCGAGGAGTGGGCTGAACTGATGCTCAAGCGCAAGAACCGCTTGATCCTCGACCCCAAGGATCTCAAGAAATACGTGGCGGTGGCAGTGGCCGAACAGGCGCGCGAGCTGGCCGACAAGAAGGACTACGACGGCGCCCACGCCAAGTACGACAAGATCCTGGCGCGTTTCAAGAGCGAGGAGCCGGAGCTGGCGGCGGTGGCCCTGTACAACAAGGCGCTCATCTACGAGCTGCAGCAGCAGGACAAGACGGCCATCGAAACCTACGAGCGCGTGGTCAAGGAGTTCCCCAAGGCCAAGGTGGCGCCCGAGGCCAAGTTCAACGTGGGCTTGCTCTACGAGGCGATGACCAACTTCCGCGAAGCCGCCGACGCGTTCCTGGACATGGCCAAGTTCCGCGACAACGCCGATGCCGCCCAGGCGCTCATCAATGCCGGCACCATCCTTGTCGCTCTCAACCAGTACAAAGACGCCGCGGCGGCCTACGACAAGTTCATCGGCGTCGCCAACAACCTCAAGGGCGACGACGAAAAGACCAAACGCCTCAAAGGCCTGGTCGCAGACGCCGAGATGGAGAAGGGGCACGTGTTCGACCGGATGGGCACCGAGGGCGCCAAGCAGGCCGCCGCAGCGTATGCCGCGGTGGTGACCAAGTATCCTGCCCGCCCCGACCTGCACGTCGAAGCCCTGTCGCGCAAGGTCGAGACCCTGCGGCTGGCGGACGCTGGCAAGAACCGCAAGGACGTCGTGCGCGCAGCCGACGACGCCAGCAAGGCCTACGACAACGCCCGCAGCAAGGACAACGACAAGCCCGACGTCCGCAAGGGCAACGCTGGCGTATGGGCGGCCCAGGCGATGTTCTACAAGTCCGAGTACCTGTTCGACGATTTCGACGTGCTGACGCTCAAGACCGTCAAGAACATGAAGGGCCTCATCCCTACGCTGCAAAAGAAGGCCGAAGCGCTCAAGAAGGCCGAGGCCGAATACTTCAGGGTGTTCGACCAAGCTGCGGCCGGCGGCGGTCGCGGCTGGGCGGCGGCGGCCATGTTCCGCGTGGGCTTGCTGTACTACAACTTCAAGGAAGACCTGTTCAAGGCGCCGGTGCCGCCGGAGGTCGAACGCTTCCCCGACCTGGCCGATCAGTACAAGCTGGCCATCGAACAGAAAGCGGTGCCCATCGAAGAGCAGTCGCTTGCCGCCTTGGGCAATGCCATCAAGATCGCCCACAACCTGGGCGTCTACAACAAGTGGAGCAAGCTCGCTGGCGACTACGCGGCCAAGGTCAGCCCCGACGCCTATCCGACCGTCGAGAAGGACCCCAACCTGCCCAAGGCCGCCGAGACCGTGTCCGCCAACGAATCGACCGACCCCGCGACGTCGGCAGCGTTCGTGACCACCGTGCGCCGCGGCAAATTCACCGTGTCGTACAAGCCCAAGGCCGCGGCACCCGCCGACGCCAAGGCCGGCAAGTAGGACAGGGAGGCCACGACCATGAAAACCCGTTTGCTCGTTGCGGTCGCCGCCGCCAGCCTCAGTGCCGCGTTGCCGGTCTGCCCCGTCGTTGCCCAGGAGTACCTCGGAGGCATCGACAACAAGGCGCAGGACGCCATGCGGGCCGGCCTGTCGCACGCCCTGCGCGCCGTGCCCAAGTGCAGCCCCTACCGCATCCTCGACAATGGGGGCTGCTGTCCCAGTGGCTTCGTGTCCATCGGCGCCTCGTGCGAACGCATCGGTCCCAACCAATGCGCCGAACTCGCACTGGAGAACCCAGAAGCGTGCGTCCTGGACCGGTGCGCCACGTACGTCAAGACCGAGAAGAAGAAAGAGAAAATCAAGACCGAAGAGGGCAAGGAAGAAGAGGTCGAGAAAGACGTCGAAGTGCCGTGCGAACCTTGGGTGGCCGGAAAGCGGGACCTCGCGTGCGAGCTCGACACCAAGAAGTGCGACGACAAGGTCTTCAAAGCTGCAGGGTCGCGCTGGTGCGGCGACTGGATGAAGAAGCTCGAAGCGCCGCCTGCCGCAGACGCCGGTGACGGCAAGGCTGTGCCGGGCACACCCAACGTCGAATACATCCGTTGCAAGCCCGGCACCGAGGGTTGCGAGCTGATTCCGCGCGAATGCAGCGAAAAAGAACTCGAGTCCGGCAGTTCGGACGGCGCCGGTCCGTGCAAGGTCGGCGAATACATCGACAAGTCCACCAACAAGTGCAGCAAGTACGAGTGCCCGGCGGTGTGCAAGGCGAGCGACGGCCGCTGCAGCAAGTGCGAGCCCGACTACGTCAGCGCAGTGCAGGAATTCAGCCGCGCCGTCGACGCCGACAAGCGTTTCTACGAGGCCTACTTCAACCTGGGCATGGCGTACGAGCGGCTCGGCAAGTACGACGACGCGCGCAAGGCCTACGAAGCTGCCAAGTCGATCGAACCGCGCGACGACCGCGAAAAGGGCTTGCAGTTGTCCGCGCAGGCGTACATCGCGCGGTCGCTGCTGGCCCAGGCCCAGCGCTACATCGAGGCCGGCGAAACGGCCAAGGCCCATGCGCTGGGCGAACAGGCCAAGGGCATCTGCGACTCGATCCTCGGTCAGGATCCCGACAATGCAATGAACAACGTCGCGCTGGCCCTGTATTGGCTCCAGCAGGACGATCTCAAGCTGGCCGCCGAGTTCGTGCGCAAGGCGTTGCGCGTCAACCGCGAAGACACCATCGCGCTCAACATCCGCGGCCTGATCAACCTCAAGCAGGGCAAATACGACATCGCGCGCTGGATCTTGGAAGAGAAGGTGTTGCAGATCGACCCCGCCAACGCCGAGGGCTGGGCCAACCTGGGCATGGTCTACGTCAACCTCGGCGATCAGGCCCGCGCCGTGGTGGCCTTCAAGAACGCCGTGCAATTGAACAAGTCGAGCGTCTCCGCGCGCTTGAACTTGGGCGCCATCTACCTGGAATACCTCAACTACCGCGACGCCGCGCGCGCCTACAAGCAGGCGCTGGAACTGGAACGCGACAACCTCGAAGCGCTGACCGGCTACGCGCTGGCGCTCGAAGGCCTGCGCGAGCCCAAGGAGGCCGCGAACTACTACGAACGGGTGCTCGCCAAGGATCCCAAGCGCCACGCCATCCTGGTGCGGCTCGCCATCATCTACTACAAGTATTTCAACGACTCTGCCAAGGCGACCGCCAAGTGGAAGGCCTACCTCAAGGAGGCCCTGGACACGGAACCCGATTCGGCGCAGGCCGTCGCCGACAAGCTCAAGGCCGACCGCGACGGGGCCCGCGAAGCCCTGCGCGTCCATATGGGCTTCAAGAAGCCGATCCCCAACCCGGACTGGGACAAGACCTTGCCGGCGTTGCTGGCGATGCCGGCCAACAAGAAAGGCGGCACGGACTGGTTGGCCAAGAAGGCGGAATTACTCAAGAAGACCAAGGACCTCGATCTGCGGTGGAAGAACCTCATCGCCATCGTGTCGCGCATCCAGGAAATCGAGCAGAGCAAACTCCTGGAGAAACAGGCCAAGGAAGGCCAACCCAAGGACAGCGCGCCACCCGCCGAGGCGCCCAAGTAGCCATACGGTTTTCGCTTGCGCATCGATGGGGCGCACCTACAATCGAACCCGATCCGTTCGGCCGCTGGGCCCAAAGGAACCCCGACCATGAGCCTCCCGACCTCGCACAACAAGACGGTCGCGTCGGCCCTCGCGCTGGCAGTTTTCGCCGCGGCGGGCAGCGCGATGGCCGAAGAAAAGTCCAAGTTCTACGACTTTTCCGACCAACTCATCGACGGCGAGATCAAGAAGCCGACGACCTTGGTGCTCGACGTCCGCCAGCGCGCCAAATTCGACAAGCTGCTCAAGCTCAAGAAGTCCTTCCGGCCGGCGCTGCTCGACACGGCCAAAGAGCGTTTGCTCAAGTAGCGCGGGCCGCACGGGTCGCGCTGAACTGTGCGCGCACCCGGCACGCCCCCACTTGCGACCTCCCGCCGCCCAAACCGCCTCAGCCCGTTGGGCGCGCCCACCCCACCTTGCCCGCGCTTTGCCATTGCGCGGTCGCGAGCCTCCGGTACACTAGCCCGCTTCCCCCGCGGCGGCCCACCCGCTGTGCGCACTTGAGGACCGAACATGACTGCCGCAGCCCTCCGATTCCGCGCCCTCGCCTGCGTTCTGGCCGCCGCCGCGATCGCCTGCGCCAGCGAGTCGTCCAACCCCGCTGGCCAGGGCGCGAGCACCGGCACCGGCACCGGCGGCGGGGGCACCAACCGTAACAACCCGGGCGGCGGATCGGGCACCATCGCCACCGACGACGACCAGACCATCGCGGTGCGCGAAGGCGGCAAGCCGGTGTCCAACGGTGCCAAGTTGGCGATCGCCACGGGCGACCTCGGCGAGGGCGGCACGACCACCCGGGTGATGCAGGTGCAGAACAACGCCTCCTTCAAGGCGCTGACCGTGAGCAAGCTCGCCTTCGACTACCAGCCGACGCCGGTCGAGGCCGACAAGCCGGCGTTCACCTGCGTCGTGGTCAAGGACAACGCGGAGACGCCCTGCAAGGATTTCGCTGGGATGACCCTGCACCCGGTCGGCAAGGGTATCAACTCGTTTTCCATCAACATCCGATTCCTCAAGTACAACGACGCGGTGACGCGTTCGGCCGTGCTGCGCGTCCAGAGCAACGATGTCAAGGGCAACAAGGAGTTCGCCGTGACGTTCGCCACGACCGCGGGGCTCGCCAAGATTGCCGTGCAACCGGCGCAAATCGACTTTGGCTACGTCCCGGTCGGCACCTCGCCCGTGGCGGCCGGCGTCGTGCTCAACGTCGGCAGCGCGGACCTGGTCATCTCGCAGGTCGAG
>VGRO01000008.1 GCA_016875335.1 Deltaproteobacteria bacterium
GCGGTGGCCACGGCGCTGCAGGTGGCGGCACGCTCGGCCGAGGCGGCGGCAGCGCGCGCGCAGGCCCTGGCTGATCGCTTTGCGCACCAGCCCGGCCCGACGGACCGAGCGCCAGACTCCACTGGGTCAGAGACTGCGGATCAAGCGCCGAAAACCACTGGGCCAAAGGGCGACGGAGCGCCCCCGTGAGCGCGCTGGCCAACCTGCTGCGCTTGCCCAAATACGCGCGCAACCTCGGCCGCCTGCGCCAGGTGACCGCCGTCGTCGTGCGCCATGGCTTTGGCCACGTACTCTTGCGCGCGGGGCTCGACCGCTACGCCGGCCTGTTCGACCGCGGCAAGGTGATCGCCGACGCCGACGAGGCGTTGTCGGAGTTGACGTGGGAGACGCGCGTCCGCTTGGCGCTGGAGTCGCTCGGGCCGACGTTTATCAAGCTCGGCCAGGTGGCGGCGACGCGGCCCGACATCATCCCGATGTCGCTGGTGTTCGAACTGCGCCGCTTGCAAGACAACGTCGGCGGCTTTCCGGTTGCCGAGGCGCGGGCGGTCATCGAGGCCGACCTCGGCGGGCCGATCGCCGCGTTCTTTGCGACCTTCGACGAAAAGCCCCTGGCCGCGGCGTCGATCGCCCAGGTCCACCGCGCGACGTTGCCCACCGGTGAGCAGGTGGTGGTCAAGGTCCAGCGGCCCAACCTCGACCGCATCATCGCCAATGACCTGGATTTGTTGCACATCATGGCCGCGGCCCTGGAAGACCGCGTGCCCGAGGCCCGCCAGTTCCGGCCGCTGGTGCTCATCGACGAGTTTGCGCGCAACTTGAAGCGCGAGACCGACTTTGCCAACGAGCGCAGCAACATCGAGCGCATGCGCCGACATATCGCCCACATGCCCGACGTGCACGTGCCGGTGACCTACCCGGCGCTGTCGTCGCGGCGGGTGCTGACCATGGAGTTCATCGCCGGCTGCAAGGTCAACGACATGGCGCAGCGGGCGGCCTGGAACACCGACCCGCAGAAAATCGCCGAGTTGGGCACCAAGCTGTCGATGGCGTCGATCTTCGAGTTCGGGTTCTTTCACGCCGACCCGCACCCGGGCAACTTCTTCATCCTGCCTGAGAACCGCATCGCGCTCATCGACTTTGGCTCGATGGGCGCCATCGACAACGACACCATCGACGAGTTGCTGACTTTCTTGGTGAGCCTCTTGCTCAACGACCCCGAGATGCTGGTCAGCCAGTTCATCGACCTGGGCTTGGTCGACGACACCGTCAACGCCCGCGCCATGCAGGGCGAAATCGGCGAGATCATGGCGCGCTACAACGGCGCGACGCTCGGCCAGATCGACATCGGCCAGTTCATCGCCGAGGTGTTTGAGACCGTAGTGCGCTTCCAGGTGCAACTGCCGGTCGAGTTGATCCTGATTGGCAAGTCGATCTCGACCATGGAGGGCATCGCCCGCGAACTGGTCCCCAACTACAACCCGTTGGAAAACCTGCGGCCCTACCTGGTGCAACTGTACGTGCGGCGGGTGCTCGACCCCAAGACCTACAGCAAGCGCGTCTATCGGGTGCTGCACGACTGGTGGGGCCTGGTGCGGGTGATGCCGGGCGACATCCGCGGCCTGTTGCGCCGGGCCAAGCTCGGCCAATTGGCCTTGAACGTCCGCGACCCCGACGCAGAACTCTTGCGCGCCAAGAACGAGCGCACCTTCAACCGCGGGCTTTTGGCGCTGTGGTCGGGGTCGGCGTGGGTCATGTTCACGTGGATCCTGCCGCAAGCCGATCGCGCCGCGCCGTGGTCGCTGCTGTGGTGGTACGCTCTGATTTTGGGCGCTCAGGGATTATTTGCCGGGTCGTTGGCGATCTTGAGCTGGCTGCGATCGCGCGAACTGTGATCGCCCGCCCATCGCCCCACACCGACCGGCCGAGGGACCATGCCATTCTCGCATCTGTGCACCTGGACCGCGCTGGCCGTGATCGCCATCGGCTGCCAATTCCCCGTCAGCCGCGACGCCTATCAGCGCGATCTGGCGGCCCTCAAGGGCCAACAGGACCAGTTGGAGGCCCAAAAGCAGGCGCTGGCCAGCAAGGTGACCGCCTGCGAAGGCGATCTCGCCGGCTGCCGGGACAAGCTGCAGTCCGCGGCGCGCGATCAGAGCCTCTGCGCAGACGAGCTCAAGAACACCAAGGCGATGCTCGACCAGTGCGCCAACCGCGGCGGCACCTGCGCCAAGGATCTGGTCAACTGCCAGATCGCCAAGAACAAGGCCGACGACGACCTGCGCCGCGCCACGGCGGAACGCGACCGCCTGCAACGCGAGAGCAAGGCGCTGGCCGACTCGCTGGCGCGCATCCAGGAGGGCGTCAAGAAAGTCCAGAACCGCCTCAAGGACCTGGTCGCCGCTGGCAAGCTGCGCATCCGCGAGCGCCATGGGCTCCTGGTCATCGAGGTGGCGTCCGACATCCTTTTCGACCTCAACAAGGCCGAGGTCAAGGCCGCCGCCCGGCCGGTCCTGGCGGACATCGCCGACGCGCTCAAGTCACTGGCCGACCGGCGCTTCCAGGTCGCCGGCCACACCGACAACACCGGCGCCGACGCCATCAACTGGAGACTGTCGGTGGACCGGGCGCTGGCGGTGCTGGCCGAGATGACGGCGTTGGGCGTCGGCCCGAACAACCTGTCCGCGGCGGGCTTCGGGCCGTACCTGCCGGTGGTGGCCAATGACAGCGACGCCAACCGGGCGCGCAACCGCCGGGTCGAGTTCTTGCTGATTCCGGACTTGGGCGAGCTGTTTCGGTTGGGGTTGTAGGATCGACGCCATTCGCGGTGGCGCGAAAACCGGCAACTGCTGCTCGATCGCACCCAAATCGCGACCTGTGTGGCGCTGGCCCCGGGTGGCGCGCTTGCTCAGTTCGCCGTCGCTGCGCCTGCGCCGCCCCCTGAGTTGAACAATCCCCGTCCCGCGCGTACACTACCGCCCCGCTTCGGCCCCTCGCGGGCTGCGGCCGACCTCGGGGCGTAGCGCAGCCTGGTAGCGCACTAGTCTGGGGGACTAGTGGTCGTCGGTTCAAATCCGGTCGCCCCGACCCACGCATCTACCGCTTTGGTTTGACCGCAGCGCGCAATCCGCCGCTTCGGCGCGGCTTCTGCGTTGGATGCGGATTCGCTCTCGCCCGCTTTGCTTGCCGGGCTCGCCGCGTCGCGCTGATCGCGGGCCCCATCAGCGGGCGCTCGCCGCGAAGCTTGCCGCCCTGGCCGATGGCGCCCCGCCGTGGGGACGTTGGCCGTCGGCTGCGCCGGCCCGGCGTGGTCTGGACCGCATGCCGCCCATCGACATCGACCCCGCCGCCATCACCGGAACGCCGCTTGAACGCAACGCGCTGATGGCGCAGCGCCTGGCCAAGGTCCACGCCCTGCGGCAGGCGGCGGCCGGCGTGGCCTATCCCAACGATTTTGCGCCGTCGCACACGGCCGCGCAGGCCATGCACTGGTTCAGCAGCGACCCCGTGCACCTGCATCCGTTCGTGGCGCTCGAACAGGGCGCGCCGATGGACCTGGAGCGACCGCCCCCCGCCGGGGCCCCGGTGGTGTTCAGTCCACGCGTCCACATGGCCGGCCGGGTCCTGGCGATCAACGTCAAGGGCAAGGTTGCGTTCTTGCGCGTCATCGACCGCACAGCCGCCGAATTGCCGGGGCTGCGCGCCGCGGAGAACCGCGCGAGGGTGGCGACCGGATTGCCTGAGCGCGACGTGCAGGTGCCGACCTTTCAGTTCTACTTCAGCCGCGACGACGACCCCGACACCTTCGACCGTCTGTTCAAGCCGACCGAAGGCGCGCCGTGGGAAGGGCCGCTGTGCGATGTGGGCGACATCGTCGGCGGCGAGGGCCTGTGGTTCCGCACCCGCACCGGCGAGCAGAGCCTGTGGCTCAAGTCCGCCGCGGGCCGGCCGGCCCTGCGCATCCTGACCAAGGCCGTGCGGCCGCTGCCCGACAAATTCCACGGGTTGGCCGACAAGGAAACGCGGTTGCGCCAGCGCTACGTCGATCTCGTGATGAACCAGGACGTGCGCGAGATTTTCCGCAAGCGCAGCATGGTGTTGCGCGGTGTGCGCCGCTTCTTGGACGACCGCGGCTACGTCGAAGTCGAAACGCCGATGATGCACACGTCGTTGGGCGGCGCGGCGGCCCGGCCATTCCGCACCCACCACAACGCGCTCGACATGCCGCTGTACCTGCGCATCGCGCCAGAGCTGCACCTCAAGCGCCTGGTGGTCGGCGGCATCGAGCGGGTGTACGAGATCAACCGCAACTTTCGCAACGAGGGGCTGAGCCAGCGCCACAACCCCGAATTCACGATGCTGGAGTTCTACCGGGCGTACGCGACCTACACCGACCTGATGGACGAGGTCGAGGCGCTCATCGCCGAGCTGGCCCTGCAGGTCTGCGGCTCGACCACCGTGCACTGGGGTAGCGAAGCCGGCGGCACCCCGCGGGAAATTCGCCTTGCCGCGCCCTTTGCCCGCGTGCGCATCGCTGACGGGTTGCAGCGCTGGGCCGGCATTGCCGAGGCCGGCCTGGGCGACGAGCGGGTGCTGCGGGCCCGCGCCGCTGAGCTAGGCGTGCACATCGACGGCCACGCTACGCTCGGCAAGGTGCAGGTCGAGCTGTTTGAGGCGGTGGCTGAACCGCACCTGGTGCAGCCGACGTTCGTCTATGAGTACCCGGCGGAGACCAGTCCACTGGCGCGCCGCAACGACCGCGATGGCGGCGTCGTCGACCGGTTCGAGCTTTTCATTGGCGGCATCGAGATCAGCAACGCGTTCTCCGAACTGAACGACCCGGTGGACCAGTACCAACGCTTCGCCCACCAACTGGACCAGCGCGCCAAGGGCGACGAAGAGACCATGGACCTGGACATCGACTACGTGCGGGCCCTGGAGTACGGCATGCCGCCCGCGGCCGGGTGCGGCATCGGCATCGACCGGTTGGTGATGCTGTTGTCGGGCGCCGAGTCGATTCGCGAAGTCATCCTCTTCCCGCACATGCGCCCCGAGGGCGCGGGCGGTGGCGAGCGGCCCTCGGCCGAACCCGCCCCGGTTGCCGGGTAGCTCTACCTCGTGACGTCGGCGTCGATCTCGCACGCGCGCCTGCGCTGGCTGGTGCTCGTGGCCTGTGCGGCAGCGGTGCCCGAGGCGCTGGTGCGGTCCGCCGACGAGCAGGTGGCGTTCCAGGCGATGCTGGTGGTGCAGTTGCTCGGCGTCATCGTGGCGGCCCTGGCGGTGGCGGCGGCGTTCAGCGCGCTTGGGCTGGCCGCGGTCTGGCGGGCTTCGCGGCCGCTGCAGTCGGTGCCGAGCACGTTTGTGGCGTGGGCGTTCCTGCGGGCGCCGCGCCAGGTGGCGCCATGGCCGCTGCGGGTGGCGAGCGCGCTTGTGGAGGCGGTGGGCGCCGGCCCCGGCCAAAGCGCGCGGGTTTCGGTGCGGCAACTGGGCCTCGCAATGGTGTTGGGCGCCACGGGCGCGGCGACCTTGGTCTGGCAGCGCGAGGCCCTCGCGACAGGTGACCTGTGTTTGCGCAACGTGGGCGCGGCACTCGCGTTACACGGGGCGCTCTTGGCCGTCGCTGGGTTGCCGTCGATCGCGCTGCGCAAGACGCTCCTGGGACTTGCCTGCCTGGCGGGGCTGGTCGGCGCCGGTGTCGCGTCGCGCCATCCCGCCGTGCTGCCTTACCTCGACCCGCTGGCCCTGCTGGCCGCCGCTGGCGTTGTCGGCGCGCTGGCTTTGGCGCGGCCGGGCGACGGCGCAGGCCAAGCGGCCCGGTTGGCGCGTCGTGCGCGGTGGGTGCTGCCGTTGGGGGTGAGCCTGTGTGCTGCTGGCGCGGCGCTGCATCTTGGTGCGCGCGAGGCGTCGGCAGGCGTGGCGGTCGCGTCGGCCGGTGCTGCCGCGGCGCTGGTCGGCATCTACCTGCTTTTGCAAGGCCAGGCCAAGGTCACGGTGCCGGTATTCGTGTCGATCGTCGGCGTCGCGGCCGGCACCTGGGCGCTCATCGTCGTGCTGTCGGTCATGGGCGGTTTTGCCAGCGACCTGCGCAACAAGATGCTGGTGGCCAACGCCCACGCGCTAGTTGAAGCCCCAGGCCGCGCCACTGCGTTCGGCGACGCTGCACAGCTTGCCGCCCGTCTGCGGAAGGTGCCAGGTGTGCTGGCGGTCAGCCCGCAGGTGCGCGGCGACGCCATCTTGTCGTCGAGCTTCAACGTCCATAACTTCGTGGGAATCCGCGGCATTGACCCCGACGCGGCCGATGTCGTGCGCGAGTTCGAGCCGACCCTGCGCACCGGATCGCTGGGCCTGTTGCGCGATCCGACCGGTCTTGGCAGCGACCGGTCGCTGCAGCGCCGCCCGGTCGGCTTGGCCGACGACGTGCCGGCCGTGCCCATGCCTGCGCCGACCACGGCGCCCGCGGCCCCGCAGACCGACGCCGACGCCGTGCTCAAGGCCCTGGGGCAGTTGCCGCCCGGACCCACCGATCCAGGCGCGCCGCAACCAGAAGCGCGCAAACGCGAAAAGCTCCCCGGGATGCTGCTCTTGGGGTCCGACGGCGAAAAGGCCGAGGCCAACCCGGGCGCCGCGCCTGCACCGCCCCTGGATTTGGGCAGCGAGCCCATCGGCGCCGGCCACCGCCCCCAACCGAGCCTGGAACGGCCGAGCGCTCTGCACGGCGCCGCGGGTCTGCTGGGCGCGGACGACGATGTGCCGGCGGCGACCCGCGAGGCGATCGATGCCCCGGTGCCGCCCGGGCTGCTCGTCGGCGTCGAGCTGGCGCGGACGCTGCAGGCCGAGGTCGGCGACAAAGTCGAGGTGGTGACCCCCGACGGCGACATCGGCCCCACCGGCTTGCGGCCGCGGGTGCGCACCTTTCGCATCGCCGGCACCTTTGAGACGGGCCTGTATGAGGCGGACAGCAAGGTGGCCTACATGACCATCGACGAGGCGGCCCGCTACTTCAACCTGGAGGGAGAGGCCAACGTCCTGGAACTGCGGCTGACCGAACCCGAGAACCCCGACGCGGTGGTCGAACAGTTGCGGACCCAGTTGGCGCGGACGCCGCCGCCCGCGCCGGCCGGCGGCAAGGCCCTGGAGGTGCTCGACTGGCGCCAGTTGAACCGGTCGCTGTTCTCGGCGCTGGCCTTCGAACGCCTGGTGATCTTCTTGGTCCTTGGCCTGATTATCCTGGTTGCGGCGTTCTCGATCGTCTCGGCGCTGACCATGGTCATCTTGCAGAAGCACGACAGCATCGCGATGTTGCGGGCGATGGGCGCTGGCGCGGGGTCGGTGCGCGCCGCGTTCGTGCAGATGGGCGGGGCCATCGGCGTCATCGGCACCGCCGCGGGTCTCGTGCTCGGCATCGGCACCTGCAAGCTCGTGGAACTGCTGGGCATCCAGCTTCCAGAGGCCTACTACGTGCGCACCTTGCCGGTGCGGTTGCACGTGGGTGAACTGTGCGCGGTCGTCGCCGCCTCGCTCGCCATTTCTCTGCTGGCCACGGTCTTTCCGGCCCGCGGCGCGGCGCGCCTGCACCCGCTGGAGGGGCTGCGCCATGGCTGACCGCGAACCGCCGCTCGTCCAGGCCGTCGACGTCTGCAAGTGGTTTGAGCTCGGCAACCGCCGCATCGACGTCTTGAAAGGCATCGATTTTTCGTTGTACGCTGGCGACATGGTCGGCATTGTCGGGCGATCGGGCTCCGGCAAGTCGACGCTGCTGCACCTGCTCGGCACGCTTGATGCGCCGAGCCGCGGCCAGATCCTGTACGACGGCCACCGCCTCGACCACCTGGGCGATCGCGAACTGTCCGCCTTTCGCAATCGGTTCGTCGGCTTCGTGTTCCAATTCCACCACTTGCTGCCAGAAATGACGGCGTATGAGAATGTGCTGATGCCCGCGCTCATCGCGCGCGCGTCGACGCGCCCGGCCCACGAGCGCGCCCGCGACCTTTTGCAGCGTGTCGGCCTGGGCGACCGCTTGGACCACCATCCGGGTGAACTTTCCGGCGGCGAACAGCAACGAGTGGCGTTGGCGCGGGCCCTGGTGATGCAGCCCAAGGTCGTTTTGGCTGACGAGCCGACCGGCAACCTCGACGGCCGCACCGCCGAAGAGATGCACGTGCTGATCGAGGAGCTGAACCGCGAGACCGGCACCGCGTTCGTGGTCGTGTCGCACAACCAGGAGTTGGCGCGGCGGATGCGCCGGGTGGTGCGGATGCTCGACGGCCGCTTCGTGGACGAGTCCGAGGCTGTATCGGTGGCGCCGGTCGATGATCACCCGGGCGAGGAGGCCACAGCGTGAAGGCTCCGGTCTTGCTGCTTGGTCTCGCCGTGCTGCTGTGTGTGCTCGGCTCGCCCCGCCCAGCGCGGGCCGACGGGCTGTTCGGCCGCGGCGCGTTGTCGGGCAGCGACGACGACAAAAAGTCCGACAGCAAGCCCGAACCCGAACTGGAGGTCGTCCGCGAGGAGACATCTGCGCTGGCGCTGCGCATCGTGCGGGTGACGCTCGGCGGCATCGACCGCGTCGACAAGACCACCGTAGGCAACCAGGTGCGCAGCCGCGCGGGCGAGGTGCTCGACCCGCAAAAGGTGGCCGAGGATGTCAAACGCTTGATGCACATGGGGCTGTTTGACGACGTGCGCGCGGGGCTCTTGCGGTTGGCGCCCGCCAAGGATGCTCCGGCCGACGAGGTCGGCGTCGAACTGCGCTACCAGGTGCTCGAGCGGCCGTCGATCGCCGCCATCGAGATCCGCGGCAACCAGGAACAGAGCACCGAAAGCGTGATGAAAGTCGTCGACTTGCGCATCAACAACCTGTACGCGCCGCAAGATGCCGCCAGCAACGTCGTCAAGATCAAGGAACTGTACCGCGACGAGGGCTTCTTCCTGGCCAACGTGGCCTACCACACCGAAGCCATGCCACAGAATCAGGTCAAGGTGGTGTTCGACGTGGTCGAGCGCGCCGAGGTCAAGGTGCGCCAGGTCCGGTTGCTGGGCAACGAGGGCATCGCCGACGACGACATCAAGGCCGTCCTGCGCACCGAGGAGGGCAAGCTGACCTCGCTGGTCGGCAAGGGCGGCAACTTCAAGCCCGAAAACCTCGACACCGACGTGCAGTACATCCAGTACCTGTACCTGACGCGCGGCTACATCCAGGCCAAGGTCGACGACCCCTTGGTCAGTCTGTCCGCCGACATGAAGTACATCACGATCACCATCCGTATCCACGAGGGGCCGCAGTTCACGGTCGGCAAGGTCCACATCGAGGGCGACAGCGTCGAGCCGGCCGACAAGCTGGTGCCTACGCTCGGTCTCAAGCCCGGCCAGATCTTCAACTACGCGTTGGTCCAGCAAGACGGCCAGCGCATCCGCGATGTCCAAAAGAACGTCGGCTACGCCCACGCCACCGTCGAGAACCGGCCCAACCCCGACAGCGACAAGAAGATCCTGGACTGGACCTACTACGTGCAGAAGGGCAAGCGCTGTTTCTTTGGCCAGATCTCACTCGCTGGCGGCACCAGCACCCGCGACAAGGTCATCCGCCGCGAACTGACATTCGTCGAGGGCGAGCAGTACAGCGAAGAGAAGATCCAGGCCTCGCAGCGCATGATCCAGCGCCTGGGCTACTTCGAGAAGGTCGAGATCAAGACCAAGGCGACGGCGATCCCGCAGGTGCTCGACGTCGTCATCGACCTCAAGGAGCGCACGACCGGCAGCTTTCAGGTCGGGATGGGGTTTTCCAGCGTCGACAACTTCATCGGCACGGTCCAGATCGCCAAGGACAATTTCCTCGGCCGCGGCCAGCGCATCAGCGTGCAGGGCCAGTTGTCGAGCATCCGCACCATCTTTCAGGCCAGCTTCTGGGAGCCGGCGTTCCTGGACAGCAACGTCACGTTTTCACTGGACCTCTACAGATTCGACCAGCTCTACACCGATTTTTCGCGCACGGCGACCGGCGGCGGCATGTCGTGGGGCTACCGGCTGACCCCGCAGGTGCACGTCGACATGGGCTACACCGGCGAGCAGGTGCAGAGCCGGATCGGCGGCCTTTCGGGGCGCACCGACGTGCCGATTGCCTCGCTTTTCACCAGCGGCCTGACCAGCGCGCTCAAGTTGACGCTCAGCTACGATTCGCGCGACGACCGCATGTTCCCCACGACCGGGTGGTTCGCCTCGACCACCGCGGAATGGGCGAGCGAGCTTTTGGGCAGCGACAACGTCTATACGCGGCTGTCGATGCGCGTGCGGCGCTTCATCCCCTTGCCCTTGGACGGCGTGCTGCGGTTCAACCTCGTCGGCGGTTCGATCACCGCGCCCAAGGGCCGCAGCGTCCCGCTTTTCGAGCGCTACTTTGTCGGCGGCATCTTCAACATCCGCGGGTTCTCGCGCAATTCGCTGGGGCCGCAGATTGCGATTCCGGCGTCGAGCGACCCGAGCTCAAGCCTCTCGGGCTTCAACGTCGGCGGCATTCGCCAACTGTATCTGAACAACGAGATCGAGGTGCCGATCGTCAAGGCGCCGCTCAACCTGCGCGGCCTGCTTTTCTTTGACATCGGCAACGCCTTCGGCGAGGGCCAGGCGGTGAACCTGGCCGAGATGCGCATGAGCTTTGGCTGGGGCATCCGCTGGTTCTCGCCCGTCGGCCCGCTGCGCTTCGAATGGGGCGTGCCGATCGCACCCAAGCCCAACGAGCAGCCGCTGGTGTTCGAGTTCACCATCGGCAACAGCTTCTGATGGCCGCCGCCTGGTTGCTCCGGCCCGGCGACCCGCTGCCGCCGCTGTGTCTGCAATCCGGGCCGTGGACCGCCGACGCCTTTGCGGGCCATTGGGGCCTGATCGTCGTCGCCCAGGACGCTGCTGCCGCGGGCCTGGCCGCGATCCCCGCGGGCGCCCGCGCGCTGGCGATTGCCTCGCCTGGATCCGCGGTGCCCATGGACGCGCTCGCCGACCACGGAACCGTCAGCGCGCAACGCTTGGGGGCGCTGGTGGCGCAGGGCCGCGTGGTGCCGGTCGCGGTGGTGATCGACCCGGGCGGGACGGTCGCCTTTGCCGCGCAGGGGTCGTCGGCAGAAAGTGCGGCCCGGCAGGCGCTGTGCTGGTTGCAGTCGCGGCTGCCCTCACCCGGCCAGGCCTAGCGCCACCCGGAACACGATCCCCAACACCAGCAGGAAGCCAACGGCGATCGCGGCCTGCGTGCCCAGTTGCGGTTGCGGTCCGGGCGGCAACTCGCGCGACAGCGCCGCCCCCGCCGCGGTGCCGGTGACCAGGCCCCCCAGGTGCGCGGCGTTGTCGATGACCGGCACGGCCAGACCCAATCCCACGTTGATGAGCACGAACATGCCGCCGCTGCGCAACAGCGCGCGATAGACGTGGCTGGGGATGGTGTCGCGCCGGGCCAGTGCAAAACCCACTGTGGCACCGAGCACGCCGAACACCGCCCCCGAGGCGCCGACGCTGACGGAAGGCCCGCCCTGCAAGGCGTGCCAACCGAACGAGGCCACCGCGCCGCCCAGTGCGCTCAGCAGGTACGCGGCGCCAAACGCCCGCGAACCGAGCAACCGCTCGGCCATGGCCCCCAACTGCCACAGCGCCAGCAGGTTCATGGCGATGTGCAGCAGGTTGCCGTGCAGGAACGCGCTCGTCAGCAGACGCCACGGTTCGGCGGCCATGTGCCCGGTCGCATTGGCCCCCCATGCGACCAACTGCCCGGTCCCAAACCCTCCTGCGACCGTGGACCACAGCCCGCCCTCCGGTCGAGCCGCGGCCGCGAAGACCATGGCCGCGTAGACCAAGACGTTGATCCCGGTCATCGAGCGCGTGACCGGCACCTGCGGGGCGGCGTGGCGAAGGCGCTCGAGGAACACCTGGGGATCGCGGGCGTCGCCGGTCGCAGCCAGATGCACCAGTGGATTGCACGACGCCATCGACCGCTGCATGTCGGCGTCAAACGCGTGCGCTACCAAGGCCGCCTGCGCGGTACCGGTCACGCCCGGTGGATCGGCGCACAGCGCGACGATGTCGAGGCGGTGGGCGGTGGCCAGTTGCAGCACATGGTGTTCTGCGAGCAGGGCCCGATCCTGGGCGAGAACGAGCACACGCGGCCGTGAACCTGAGGCGGCCAACCGCTCGAGCCACACCTGCAGGTGATCGGCGCCGGCCAGGCGCCACGGCACCACCACCCACGGGCCTGCGGCCAGTTGCAGCGCCTCGATCGGCTGGGGCGGCACCTGAAGCGTCACCGGTACAGTCTTCCAGTTTTCTTCGTCGGCCCGGCTGGTGTAGCGCGCACCGTGGAAAAGCAGGAACTGCTGGACCAATGCCGACAGGTCGCCCGCAGTCATGGGTCACTCGAACTCGGCGGCGCGCGCGAACTGGTAGCCTTCCCACATCGCATCTTCCATCGACGAATAGACCCAGCCGCCGTAGCGGCCGCGCGAGGCGAGGCCCCGGCTTTCCAGGTGGCCCAGCAGGTCGGCGCGCGCGCCGAAGTAGGGGCGGTCGAACACCACATAGCCGTAGCGGATGTGGCGCACGTCCTGGACCTCGATTTGGTCGTCGCTCTCCAGCCACCCTTGGGCGCGCAAGAACTGGCGCACCTGCAGTTGGACGTCGCCATCGCTGTCGGGGCAGTTGGCGGCGACCTCGACGTAGAGGCTGCTTTTGCCCGCAGGCGCGAGCGAGGCCACCGCGTTGGAGAACGAGCCGATGCGGTAGAACGGGTAGCGCGGCTCGGGCACGTAGAGCCACTGGATGTCGTCGAGCACCCCCGGTCGGGCAATGCCGTAGTTCATGTAGCGCAGCGACGTGCAGCGCAGTTGCCCCACCCGCTCGCGCAGGGCGTCGGGCACGTCGGCGACGATTGCGTACAGGTCCGGCAACGGCACTGACGACAAGACACGCCGGAACGACACCGTGGTGCCGTCGCTCAAGCCTGCGGTCCGCGCGGCCAGATCGATGCGCACGGGCACCGTGTTCAACCGCACCTTGGCCGACGGCAGCCGGGCGGCGATGGCCTTGGCAAACGACTCGATGCCGCCCGCCTTGGGGTACAGGAACGAGGCGTTGTAGCCGGCGGTCTCGTCGACGATGCCGAGCGCACCGGCCACGATCTGGCTCAAGTTCGGCTTGGGCAGAAAGCGCGCGCACCAGTCGGCGGTGATCTCCTCGGGCGGGCAGCCCCACAGCTTGGTGTTGTACGGCACCATGAAGCGATCAGTGATGCCCTTGCCAAAACGCTGTACACAGAACTCTGCGAAATTGTGCACGGGGACGTGCTCGCCGCGCGCTTCGGCCAGAGAGGCCTCGATGGCTGCCTGCACGCATTCGTGTACGACCTCGAGCGGCAACCCGTGCAGGTTCTGCTGGAACGGAAACTGCGTCAGCACCCCGTGCGACCAGATGCGCGACCTGCGCGCCACCCGCAGCATCTGGTCGCCCATGACATCGGCGACGAACTGCTGCATTTCCGGGTAGCGCAGGTGCAACCAGTGCCCGGTGTGGTCGAAGTGGTAGCCATCGACCACCTCGGTGCGCGTGAGCCCGCCCAGCCGGGCGTCGCGTTCTACGAGCAACCAATCGCCCAGCCGCAAGTCGCCAGTGGCCGCGGCCTGGCGGTCCAGGTGGTAGGCGCCGGACAGGCCGGTGAGCCCCCCGCCGAGGATCAGGGTATCGACGCGTTGCAAGGCGCAGGCTCCGGGTTCAGGCAGACGGCAGCTCGAGCAGATGGCCCATGCGGTCGCGCTTGGTCTGTAAATACCGCCGGTTGTCAGACGTCGGCGCCACCTCGATGCCCTGGCGGTCCACGACGTCGATGCCAAAGCGCCGCAACGCATCGACCTTGGCCGGGTTGTTGGTCATCAGCACGATCCGGGCCAAGCCGAGGTCGCGCAAAATCTGCGCGGCGACCGCATAGTCGCGCTCGTCGGGGGCGAAGCCGAGCGCCTCGTTGGCCTCGACGGTGTCCTTGCCCTGGTCTTGCAGCGCGTAGGCGCGGATTTTGGCGATAAGGCCGATGCCGCGACCCTCCTGGCGCAAGTAGAGCAGGGCGCCCACCTCGGCCGCCGCCAGGCGCTCCAGCGCCAACTGCAACTGGCCGCCACAGTCGCAGCGCCGCGAATGCAGGATGTCGCCGGTCAAGCATTGGCTGTGCAACCGCACCAGCGCGGGCCCGTCGGCCGACTCGGGACTGCCGCGCACCAGCGCCATGTGCGCGCTGCCGTCGAGGTCGCTGGCATACACCCGCACCCGAAACGGCCCATTGCGCGTCGCCACCTCGCCCTGCCGCAACACGCGCACCAGGCGTTCGTGGTGGGCGCGCCAAGCGATGACGTCGCTGACCCGCACCAGCGGCCAACCGGTCTGCGCCTGGACCAACGGGCCGTGGTCGGCCATGGCTTGGTCGACATCGTGCAACACGTGGCTGACCAGCGCCGCCGGATGCAGGCCCGCCGCGACCACCAGATCGTGGGCCGCCTCGCAGCCATAGGGCGCAGCCAGCACGCCGCGGTCGGCGACGATGGTCGGCATGATGTGGCCCGGACGCACAAAATCGACCGCGCCTGCCTCGGGGTCGGCCAGCAGCCGCGCCGTCAGGCCGCGATCCTCGGCGCTGATCCCGGTGGACACGCCCGTGGCGGCTTCGACACTGGTGCCATAGTGCGGCAACCACGCCGGCGCGCGCTTGCGGTCGAGCGGTCCACAGTCCAGGGCCTTGGCGCGCGCCCGCGACAACGTGACGGAGAGCACGCCCTGTGCGTCGTTGGCCAGGCGGTTGACCAGGGCGGCCGTGGCGAACTGGGCGCCCGCGACCGCCCACAGCGCGCCCCCCTCGGTCATGTCCTCGGCGACCAGCGCGACGTCACCGCGGCGCAGGGCGTCGAGCGCGCGCACCGTGGCTTGCACGCCGCTGGCCGGCGCGGCGACAGGGCCGCGGTTTAGGGGGATTGCAGTCAATGGGACGGGGACCGGATCAGCAGGGACCGTTTTTGACATTGAAGTTGCTGCCGTTGTAGCACTCGGCCTGGCACTTGTTGACATAGGTCAGACCGTCGTCGCCGCACACGGGAGCATAGGTGTTGGGGCAGGTGCAAATGCACGGCCCGTCATATTGCGGCACCCACGACTTGTCGCCAGCGGTCAGGCAGGTGAACTCGGCCTTGCTGCGGAACGTGACCCAGACGTCCGGGGCGCCGGTCTTGGCGGCCGGCTTGGACGCGCACACCGGGTTGACGTTGAAGTAGTCCACGTCCGGGCAGCAGCCCTTGCCGTCGTACAGTTCAGCCGCCGAGCACTTGTCCTTGGGGGTGGCAGAGATGTTCTTGCAATCCGCCACCTTGGCGCCGGCGTTGGTGGCGAGGCAGGTGTTGCGGAACGACTGCCCTTTGCCGGTCGGAAGGATGCCGCACACCGGGTTGCAGTCCTTGGGGCAGTTGGCGGCCGAGGCGCTGACCTTGCTGGCCTCGGCGAAGCACTCGCCGTCGCACTCCTTGGTCAGTTTGTCTGGCTGACAGGTGTCGCTCTTTTGGGTGAGGCCGAGGCCGTAGCAGCCCTGCTTGTCGCAGTTCTTGAGCGCACACGGAGTCGCGTAGGTCTTGCCGTCTTCTTTGGCGCACACCGGTTGGTACACGTTCATCGGGCAGCCGCCGCCGTTGGGCGGGGGCTGGCTGCAACTGGATTTGCACTTGCCGGCGACATAGGCCATCTCGGTGGTCGACAGGTCCATGCACTTGGCTTGGCATGGCAGTTCGACCGCGACCTTGGCGCCGGACTTGAGCGTCGCGCACCCCTCAAAGCTGCCGACGCAGTCGACGTTCTTGGTGCACGCCTTGGTGCTCTCCTGGACCGCCTTGCCGGCCTCGTAGAGCGTGCACTTGTTGGTGCCGTTCTGGGTGTTGCACTTGACCTCGACGTTGGCGCAGTCCTTGCAGTCGGGGCAGGCACCCTTCTTGATCTTGGTCTCGTAGCCGGCCGGCCAGTCGAACGCTTTGAGCTTGTTGATCGCGTCGCAGTCGTTGAAATAGGTGGTGCCGTCCACGCAGATCTTGGCTTCGGGGCACGCAGTCAGGCAGTTGGCGCCGGCCCCGCCCGCGCAATCGGGCAGCGGCAGCTTGGGCTTGGGCGGGCCATCGGTGGTGGCGACGTCGCTCGCTCCGCTGGTCTCGGCGTCGGCCGATGCGTCGATCGCGTCCTGTTCGACGGCAGCGTCGCCGTCCGCGGTTGCGCCATCATCCGTGTCGGGGCTGGTGGTCGCGTCGCTGTCCGCAGCGGTAGTCGTGCCGTCGCCGCCATCGGGCTTGGTCGCTCCGCCATCGCTGTCCACGGTTTCGCCACCGGTGACCTCGCCGGCCACCGCGTCGCCATCGTTGGTTTCCGGTTCGTCGGTGGCACCGCTGGAGGTGTCCGGACTGGGCTTCTCCTCGCTGCACGCGACCGCGAGGGCCGCAACGGCGACGGCCGCAACCACGCGCGGCAACAACGAAATCAGGGTCATGTTCGGGCCTCCAGATAGGGCAGGGCGCGCAGCCGGGCGACCACCCATGGCAACGCGCCGGGACCTGACGTGGGCGCGGGATCGGCGGTGGCGGTGGCGCCGGGGCCAGGTCGAGGCCGCAGTATGCCCGAGACAGTGGCGGCGTGCAAAGAACCGTGGACGCACGCTTGGCTGCGGGCCCGTGCCTGCGACCTTGCATGCCCCCGGCCCACTCGCCGCCCGACCTTGTGCCGGGCCGCGCCCAGGGCTATGCTCGCCGGGCTTTCGGAGGCCAGCCCGTGTCCAGCTTCAACCGCGTCATCCTCATCGGCAACCTGGGGCATCAGCCCGAACTGAAGTACACCACGAGCAACCGGCCGGTGTGCGAACTGCGCATCGCCGTCAACCGGGTGTGGAACGACCGCAACGGTCAGCGCCAGGAAAAGACTGACTGGTTTTCGGTCGAGGTCTGGGACAAAACAGCGGAATTCTGTGAGCGCTATTTGACCAAGGGCAGGGCAATCCTGGTCGAGGGCCGTCTGTCCAACGACGAGTGGACCGACAAGGAGGGCCAAAAGCGCACCAAGACCAAGGTCGTCGCCGACCGGGTGCAGTTCGTCGGCAACCGCGGCGACGGCGACGGCGGGTATTCCCGCGGCGGCAGCGGTGCTGGTGGCGATCGCGGTCCGGCCCCCCGCACCTCCGACGGTGGACCGCCACCGCCCGCCGACGACTACCATCCGCCCGAAGACGACATCCCGTTCTGACGATCGCCGCGCCCCATCGGCGCCCAAGGCAACCATGACGCCCAAGCTCGGCGGCTACGTGGTCGAGTACCGCTACCGCGTCGACCCCCTGGTCCACGACCAGTTGTGGCCGCTGCTGGCCGTCGTGCGCGACTATGCCGACCACCTCGGCTTGGCGGCGTTTGAGGTCTGGCAAGACGACCAGGATCCGTGGACCGTCGTCGAGCTGCATGCCTACGACAGTTGGGCGCACCATCAGCGCGTCGCCGACAAGCCGCAGCACCCCGACATGGACAAGGTGTACGACGGGCTCGATCGCCTCGTCGAGGGCGGCTTGCGCGCGGTGCAGTCGCGGGCCTACGTGCCAGTGCGCCTGCAGGCGGACGCAAGCTGACCCCAGACTGGCGTTCAGGGCCCGCCCCGGCTACTTTGGGCGTCATGCGGTGGGCGCGCTTCGCAGCACAACGGGGTTTGGCGGCCGGCTTGGTGGCCCTGGCGGCCGCATGTGGCGACGACGGGCTGGTCCAAGGCACCTCGGGCTTGACCGGCGCCGACCAGCCCACCATCGGCGAGGTCGGGTTCGGCCCCGATGCTGCGGCAGTGCCACGCGATCCGTGGATCGCCACCGACATCGAAGCCGGCGACGGACCCGCCGATGTGGCGGCCGACGAGGCCGTTGCGGACAGCGCGCCGGAAAGCACGACGGTGGATGCGGCGCCCGAACTGCCGCCGGCCACAGACGTTTCGCCTTCCGCCGATGTCGTGCAGGAGGTCGAGCCTGCCTGCCCGCCGTGCCCCCCCGGATACACCTGTTTTGACGGCGGCACCGACGCCCTGCCCGTGTGCGTGCCGGCGGCCGAGTTCGCCTGCGCGCCGTGCAAGGACGACGCCACGTGCCTGGGCGGCCAGTGCGTGGGCGAGGACGGTCCCGGATACTGCCGCATCCCGTGCGTCGCCGGCGCCAGCGGGTCGAGTTGCCCGGCCGGCTTCGCCTGCGCGCCCGACCCAGCGAGCGGCAAGGCGTTGTGCGCGCCGCAGACCGGCCTGTGCAGTTGCAACGCCAGCAACGTCGGCGCGGTCAAGCCTTGTCAATCTACAAACGATCAAGGCAGTTGCGCGGGCCTGTCGACGTGTGTCGCCAGCGGTTGGTCGCCTTGTGACGCGCCCGTGCCGGCCGCAGAAACCTGCAACGCCAGCGACGACGACTGCGACGGCCTGACCGACGAGGGCACCGGCGGGGCCCCGTGCGTCCTGGCCCCGAGCGCCTGCGGCGGCACGCTGGTGTGCAAGGGGGCGGCGGGCCTACAATGCCAGGTGCAGATGGCGCCCGAGGTCTGCAACGGCCTGGACGACGACTGCGACGGTCAAACCGACGAAGGGCAGTCGGGCCAGCCCTGCGCCCTGGCTCCGGCCGCCAACTGCGCGGGCGCGACCGTCTGCCAGGGCGCGCTTGGCCTGACGTGCGCCGTGACCACGAGCGCCGAAACGTGCAACGGGGTGGACGACGATTGCGACGCCCAAACCGACGAGGGCCTGACCGGCCAGCCGTGCAGCCTCGGCACCGGCGCTAACTGCGCGGGCCTTTTCGTGTGCAAGGGGGGCGACGGCGGATTCTGCGACGTGGTCGCGCCGCAAGAGACCTGCAACGGCCAAGACGACGACTGCAACGGCCAGACCGACGAGGACATTGACGAGGTCGGCGAGCCGTGCACCGCGACCAACACCTTTGGGGCGTGCCCCGGCCTCTGGCAGTGTGCCGGCAAGGGCTTGCAGTGCAGCGGTGGCGTGCCTGCGGCCGAGACCTGCAATGCCAAGGACGACGATTGCGACGGCGCCGTAGACGAGCCTTGGTGGCAAGCCGGCCAGTACCTGTCCACCGACCACTGTGGCGCGTGCGGCGTCGCGTGCCCCAAGCCGGTCGGACTGCACGCTGCGGCTACCTGCGCAGCCGCCGAGAGCCAGAGCCCCGGCTGTGCCGTGGTCTGCGAGCCCGGCTGGTTCGATACCGCGGGCGGCCCCCAGAACGGCTGCGAATGCCTTTTCACCGCCGCGTTGGACGAGCCCGACGGCGTGGACCAAAACTGCGACGGCATCGACGGCGAAGTCAGCAACGCGGTATTCGTGGCCAAGACCGGGGCCGACGGCAACCCCGGGACCTTGAGCCTGCCGGTCGCGACCGTTGCCAAGGGCATCGTTTTGGCCGCCAAGCTCGGCAAGCGCGACGTCTATGTGGCGGGCGGCGTGTACCCGGGCAGCGTCGACCTGGTCGCCGGCGTATCGGTGTATGGCGGCTACGGCCCCGGTTTTGCCGCACGCGACACTGTCCTGTACCAGTCAGCCATCGCAGCCGTGGCACCGCCTGTGGGTCCGGCCTACGCGGTGCGCGCGGTGGGCATCGCCGGCCCGGGCGCCAAGACCCGACTCGATGGCGTGACGCTGCTCGGCGCCAACGCCAAGGCCGCCGGCGAGTCGAGCTATGGCTTGCTGGCCATCGGCTGCGACGATCGCTTGCAGATCACCTATGCGCAAATCCTGGCCGGCGACGGCGCCCCAGGCAGCAGCGGCGCGGCGGGCAGCAACGGCCAGGGCGGCGCGGCGGGGCAACCTGGCGCGGCGGCGCGCGACATCGGCAAGGCGGCGTGCGGCGCGACCGACGTCAACCTCGGCGGCGGCGGCGGCGCGACCCAGTGCCAGGGCACTGCCACGCATGGCGGTGCAGGTGGCCATGCGGTCTGTCCGCAGATGGACGAGGATTCACCGAGCCCCAAGTGCCCCGCAAAGCCCTATCTGCAGACCCCCCAATCGGTGGAGCCGGGCGCCAAAGGCCAAGGACCGGCGGGCGGGCCGGGCGGCGCCTCGGGCGCCGACAGCTACATTGACAGCAACAAGGGCGCAGTCACCCAGTGCAAGGGCTCCATCGGTTGCAATACCTGCGTGGTGCCGGTGCAACCGCGCGACGGCCAGCCCGGTGCGCCCGGCGGACCGGCTGTGCACGGCAAGGAGGGCGGCGGTGGCGCGGCGACCAGTGGCCTCGTCAGCCAGGGCGTGTGGGTTGCGGGATGGGCGGGCGACGGCGGCGCGGGCGGGCTGGGTTCCGGCGGCGGCGGCGGTGGTGCGGCCGGCGGCGTCGAGGTGTACGACTGTGCGACCAGTACCAGTGAATTCACAGATTTGGGAGGTTCTGGCGGCGGCGGCGGCGCAGGAGGCTGCGGCGGATCGGGCGGTGGCGGCGGCCAGGCGGGCGGTGGCTCGTTTGCGGTGTTCGTCGTCGCCGTGCCGGGCGGCAAGGTCCCGCTGTTGTTTGGAAACACCCTGGCGGCTGGCACAGGCGGCCACGGCGGCCCGGGCGGGCCGGCGGGTTCAGGCGGTCCGGGCGGCGCAGGCGGCGCAGCGGGTCCCAGTGCCGAGGGCGCGAGCAAGACGTTCTGCACCTCGCAGGGTGGGGCGGGCGGCGCAGGATCGGCTGGCGGCCACGGCGGCGGTGGCGGCGGCGGCGCGGGCGGTCCTGCGGCCCTGGTCGTGCTGCACGGTAGCAGTGCGACGGCGGTTGCGCCGATCCAGAACACCAATCAGCTCAAGGTCGGCGGCACGGGCGGCGCGGGCGGGACCGGTGGACCGAGCATCGGCAACCCAGGCAAGACGGGGGCGACCGGAGCGGTGTCGGGCGTGTGGGTCTTGTAGGAGCCTGTCAGCGAAACGCCAGAATCGGCAGATTCTGGGCGACAGGCTCCTTGTAGTCCGCCCCACCCTGCTCAAAAGAACTGGAACACGCCTGCGCTCAGCCCCGGGCAGACCCCGCCCGCGCCGGCCGCGCACGCGATCCCCGCCATCGGCACGGCCGCGTCGATGCGCAGACCGGTGCGCACGAACCTGGGCACGAGCAGGCGCACACCGACCCCGGTCGAGGCCAGCACCGTCCAGCCCCGGGCGGCGTCGCGCGCCACCGCGCCATCGACGAACGCCGTCGGCACCACCGCCAGCCAGGTGGAGTCGAACGCTGTGTAGCGCGCTTCCACGTTGCCCAAGCCAAAGCGGTCCACCTGCAGGTAGCTGTCGCGCACCCCGCGGACTTCCGACAGACCGCCCAAGAAATAGCGCAGTTGTGGCGGCGCCGCGGACTGCACGCCAAGCTGGCCGCGCGCCGCGAGATTCCAGCGCGGCCCGGCCAGCGCGTACCACAAGCCCTGCGCCCAGAGCTGGGCAAACGGCGCTGGCCCGTCGCCCGCGGTCGCCAGTCCCACGGCAGGCCGCACCTCCAGCGAGGCCCCGGACTGCCGTACCCGCACGATGTCGATCCGGCCGATCCGGGCGCCGAGGTCCACCAGCGCCGACCGGCTCGACGACGGCAGCGCGGTCCCGATGCCGGACACGTCGAACAGCGCATCCTCTTGCAGGTCCAGCCGACCGCCGACGCGCACCTGGTCGTCCCAGGCCAAGTGGTTCGACTCCAGCCGCACCCGCATGCGGCGGTCGCCAAAACCCACGCGCGGCCGCACCAGCCACTCCCACTGCGCCATGGCGTCCATGCGCCGGCCCATGAACCGATGGGCGCGGACGAACGCCTGCCCGCCATGGAACTGGTCGAACTGCTCGAACGACGCGGCCGCCTCGACGTAGCGTCCGCCCAGGTTGAGGTCGGACAAGCCGGCCGACCACCACGCCGAACTGGCCGCAGCCCGCTGCGCAGCAGCTTGGAACGAGAACAAAAGGTTGATCGTCCAGCGCTCTTCGAGGTGCAGGCGCGCCACCACCCGGCCGCCGGGCATGCGGACCCGGCGGGCCGACACCTTGGAGAACAGGCCGGTGTTCCAAAGGCGCGCAAGGCCAAGGGCCCACGGTGCCTCGTCCACCACCTGGCCTGGCGTCCACGGCAGCTCGCCGCGCACCAGGTCAGGGTGTGTGCGCCACAGCCCTTCGATGTCCAGGTCATCGACCCGCACGGGTAGGCCCGGTTCAGCGTCCTCGGTCGCGGTGGCAGGCGCGGGCAGCGCCATTGGCAGTTCGGCCTGTGCGGTTGCAGGCACGTCGGCGTGTGCGGGGGCCGGCACCGCGGCCGCGAGCGCAATGCCGGCTGCGGCGAACAAGCGCCCGATCATCGATGGGCCGCGAAATCGACGACGGCCCCCAGCAGCACCCGCATGCCGCGCTGCACCGCCGCGATCGGCACGCGCTCGTTGGCGCCGTGGAAGGTCGCCGCGATCTCGCGCGACACCTCGACAGGCACGAACCCGTAGGCGCGCACGCCCTTTTGCCGGACCCACAGCGAGTCGGTAAAGCCCACCGACAAGAGCGGTCCCGCTACCGCATCGCTGCGGCCGATCACGGCGTGGCGGCCGAGCGCAAGGAAGAGCGGGTCGTCGGGCGGACTCTCCGAGGCCGGCGCCTCGTGCAGCACCTGGAACTCGACCTGCGGATCGGCGACAGTTTTTTGCAGCTCGTACAGGAAGGCGCGGGGTTCCGTGCCGGGCAGCAGGCGGCAGTCCAGTTGCGCCGACACCGCGTCGGGCACGACGTTGGGCTGCTCGGCGCCGAAAAAGCCCGTCACGGCAATGGTGTTGGTCAGCATCGCCTTGGACCCGGGCTCGGCGAGCAGGGTGTCGAGCGCCAACCACTCGACCAGCGCCGGCCGCTGCAACACGTAGCCCTGCACGCCGCCGAGGTGTGCGCCGACTTCGCCCAGCGTGGCGTAGAGCGAGGGATGGAACGACACCGGCGCCACCTTGGCGCGCAGACGCTGCAGTGCGTCGAGCAGGCGATCGGGAGCGCGATCCGGCATGGGCGTCGAGCCGTGGCCACTCTTGCCCCGGGCGGTCATCTTGACCCACAGCAGGCCCTTTTCGGCCGTCGAGATCGCAAACACCGTCTGGTCGGCGCGCAGCGCCCCGCGCACGCCCAGGCCGCCCTCGTTGACAAGGTGCGAGCAGCCGATCTTGTCCCAGTGATCGGCCACCAGGTGCTTGATGCCGCGGTTGTCCACCTCTTCATCGGCGACAGCGAGCAGCACCAGATCGCGGTCCAGCGCCACGCCGCTGCGCTTGACCGCGACCAGCACCGCCAGTTCGAGGATGCCCATCGACTTCATGTCCAAGGCGCCGCGCCCCCAGATCTCGCCTTCGTGCACCGCTCCGGACAACGGACCGCGGTCCCTGGGCCACTGCTGCGCGTTGGCGGTCACCACGTCGATGTGCGACAGCAGGCACAGCGGCGGCAGCTTGCCCGTGCCGCGCACCCGGGCCACGAGCGACCCGCGACCGGGTGCGAACTCCAAGATCTGGCTGCCGATGCCGTTCTGTGCCAGTACCGTCGCCAGCAGTTCGGCCCCGCGCGTCTCGTTGCCGGGCGGGTTGGTGGTGTCGGTGCGCAGGTAGTCGCCGAGCCACGCCACCAGTTCCTGGTCGAGACGGTCGAGATCGACCTTGGCCAGCGCCGGTTGGACGTGCGGCGCCAGGTCGCCCCACACCATGCGCGGCGAGGTGGCGCAACTGGCCGCCAGCCCGAGACCGACGACGGCCAGCAGGAACGTCAGTACTTTCCGGACTTGCACGCGGCTTCCACTTCCTTGTCCCAGTCGACAAAGCCGGACAACATCAGGTTCTGCAACGCCGACGACTCGGTCGAGATGCCGAAATCGGCTTGCCGCCACAGGGCGAAAAGGTGGACGGCCCGGCCCGGCGACCGCTCGTAGTACGCCTCGACCTGGTAGTCCTGCGGCCACTTTACGCCGTTGCCGTCGACCTCGGTGGCGGGCTCCTTGAGGAAGGTGCGCGAGACCAGCGCTGCGCCGAACGGGCTCTTGGCCTTGCCGAGGTCGGGCACCCAGCGGGCGCTGCCGCGCAGGTTCTCGCTGGCGTAGTCACTGGTCAGCTCGGTATCCCAGTCCAACCGACCGGCCTTCTTGGCCAAGAACGCCGCCCGATCCTGCACGAACGTCCGCTTGTAGGCCCGGTAGGACTTGGGGTGCAGCCCGGCTTGGTCGGCGTGGGTGTGGATGTTGGCGATCTGGGCGAGCGAGCAGGCGGTCTCGGTGACGGCCAGCATCCCCACCGCCTTGCTGGCGTCGAGCTTGCTGCCGACCAGCGCCACGTCGGTGCTCGACAGCCGGCTGATCAAGACCTTGAGCGGCTTGTCGGCGGTCACCTCGGTCACGGTGCCATGCAGTTGCACAACCGCGTTGGCCAACTGGTCGTCGCTGGCGCCGTCGTAGTTGCGCCACAGCCACTTGGAGAAATCGGTGATGGGTTCAGGCGCAGGCTCCGACGCGCAGCCAGCGACGAGCAACGCCCATCCGATCAGCCGTCCTACGCGCAGGCGCATGGCTCAGCGCGCCCTGGGCCGGGTCAGCCGCTGCTGGGCCCGCACCTGCTTGGACAGCGAAGGGTGGGTCTGCAACACCTCGGTGGCGAGCTTGCGCAGTTCGAGGTGAATGCCGGGGCCGGGCTGCACGAAGCGGCCGAGCAGATTCAGGTCGATGCCCATCAACTGCTTGAGGTCCTTGACCACGCGCTCTTTGCGGCCGGCGGCGAAATTGGCGAACACCCGCGCAAACAACAACATCGGCAGGGTCTGGCCGAGCTCTGGGTTGTCGAGCTTGAAGTCGTCCAGCAGCACCAGCGCGCCGTCGTGGCGGCCCGTGCGCGACCAGGCTTCGGCGACGACAGCCGCCATCATCGCCCGGGCCAGCATGGGACCTGTCGTCGGCACGTTGATCTGATCGGCGAGATCGCGGGCCTCGCGGCTGCGGTTCTTCATCAGCAGCAACTGGGCGCGAAAGGTGCGCACCTGATCCGCGGCGTCCTTGGGCACCTTCGCGAGGTCGAGGCCTTCGAGGGTCTGCAGCGCGGCATCGGGGTTGTCCTGGGCCAGCAACTGCGCCTTGGCAATGCCGTTGAGCACGTCCTTGCTGTTCGGGTCCTGGGCCGCGAGTTGCTCCAAGGCCGCGCGGCGCGCCTCGGGCGAGCCCTGGGCGTTTTGCAAGAGCGCCATCACGTCTTTTTGCTTGCGGAGCTGCCGAAACGCGTACCAGAGCAGGCCACCCAGCGCCAGCGTCAACACCGCCACGACGCCGAGCACGATCTTGGATCCGGTCAAGAGCGCCGTGACCCACACCAGGGCCACCACGCCGCCGACCGTGGCCAGCGCCTTCTTGTTCAAGAACGGCATCTCGGCCTGCAAGGGATCGGCGGGGGAGGTGGACATGCGGGCTCTCGGCGCGTACGTGCGGCCAGGGGCCAGTAGGATCGCCGACCCCGACTGCGCGCGCAAGGTCGCCTTGACCGCGAGCCGCAGCGGGCCGGACAATCCGCGGCCCTGGCGGGGTCGCGTCCGCCTTGCCGCGGAGCACGCAAGTGAACGAAGCCCTGGTCTCGCACGACGGTCCCGGCCACCGCTGGCTGGCGGCGCTCGGCGTGCGCGGCATGGAGCTGGGTCTGCAGCGCATCCGCGATCTGTTGGGGCGGATCGGCGACCCGCAGGCGGCACTGCCCGTGATCGCCGTGGCGGGCACCGACGGCAAGGGTTCGACCTCGGCGATGCTGGCGGCGCTCTTGCAGGCAGCCGGACTGCGTGTGGCGCACTACACCTCGCCGCACCTGGTCGAGACCCGCGAGCGCCTGTGCGTCGACGGCCGCGCCGTGACCGCAGAAACGCTCGACGCGGCGCTCGCGCAGGTCCACACATCCGCCACGGCGGATCCCGCGATCGATCCAACGCCGTTCGAGGCCTTGACTGCGGCCGCCTTGCTGCTTTGTGCGCGCCACGACCCCGCACTCGACGTGATCGTGCTCGAGGTCGGCTTGGGCGGTCGGCTCGACGCCGTCAACGCCACCGAGCCCGTGGTCAGCGTCATCACCCACCTGTCGTACGACCACACGGCGGTGCTGGGCGACAGCTTGCCGCAGATCGCCTGGGAGAAGGCCGGGATCGCTCGCGACGGCCGCGCCTTGGTGTGCGCCCAGCCCGCCCTGGTCAAGCCGGCGCTGCGCAAGCACAAGGTGGTGCCACGGCTGCTTTCCCTGGGCGCCGACGCGACCGCAAGCGACCTGACCCTGCACGGCCCGCACTTGCGCACGGCCGCACGCTTGAGCGGGCCAGCGATCGGCGACGACCTGCACCTCGAACTCGACCTGCCCGGCGCGCACCAGGCCGACAACGCTGCGCTGGCGGTGCTGGCCTATCTCGCGTTTGCCGAGTGGTCGCTGGCGGCGCGCAAGCGCGAGCTGCCCCCGTGCGACGAGGTGGTCGCGGCCTTGGCCGAGGTGGCGTGGCCACTGCGCGCGGAAGTCCTCGACCACAAGCCGTTGGTCATCGCCGACGCGGCCCACAATCCCGCCGGCATGGCGGCTCTGGCGGCGCTGCTGGTCCAACGGGGCAAGGCCTGGCAGGTGGTGATGGCGGTGCGCCGCGACCGCGAGGCGGCCGACCTGGTGCGGGCGCTGGCCGGGGTGGCGACTGGGTTCTTCTTGCCGCGCTGCGCCAACCCGACGTTGCTGCCCGCGGCCGAGCTGGCAGCGGCGGTCGACCAGGCGGTGCCGGCGGCGAGCGTGGCGGTGGCGTCGGCCTCGCGGTGTTTCGAGCAGGCGCTGCGCGAGGTCGGCAGGGACAGCGGCGTGGTGGTGTGCGGCAGCCAGCATGCGCTCGGCGAGTGGTTGCAGGCGGGGCTCTTGCGCAGCCCGCGCTTGGACCGGCGGCTCGGCCGTGCGGAGACGCCGACGTGAAGCCCGCCGCGTGGGCCCTGGCCGTGGCGCTGGCTGCGTGCGGCGGGACCGATCCCGTTGCCAGTTCGACCGACAGCGCGACCGACGGCGTTGGCGATGGGCCAACCGGCGATGTCGCGCCCCTGCCGGCCGACCCCACCAGCGTCGAGCTGCGCCAGGTGGTGCCCGGGCCGGGGCTGCCCGCCGAGATTTCGCCGCAGAACAGCAACAACAACCTCGACGTGGTCCGGCACGACGGCAAGGTGTACTTGACCGGCCGCACCGCGCCCAACCATTTTGCGGGCCCCGAGACGCGGCTGTGGGTGGCGTCCAGTGCGGACGAGCAGGCGTGGCAGTTTGAGACCCAGGCAGCGATGGGCACCGATCTGCGCGAACCGCGCTTGCTGGCCTTCGGCGGCAAGCTGCGTTGGTACTTTGCGCAGTTGGGCAGCGATCCCAATCAGTTCCAGCCCAAAGGCGCGTTTGTGTCCGAGCGCACGCCGGCCGGCAGTTGGACCGGCCCGCAGCCTTTCTACCTGCCGACCTTCATTCCCTGGCGGTTCGCGGTCCACGGCGGCAAGGCGTGGCTGTCCGGCTATACCGACGGCGACAACGTCTACAAGTCGGACCCGGGGCCGATCGCCGTGCACCTGCTGACCTCGTCCGACGGCCAGGCATGGCAACCGGCCTTGGGCAGCGACCCGGTCGTGCTCAAAGGCGGCGTGAGCGAAACGGCCTTTGCCGTGCTGGCCGACGGAACGGTGGTCGCGGTGGGCCGCAACGAGGCGGGCGAGACCGGCTTCGGTTTTGGCAGCAAGGTGTGCAAGGCCAGCCCAGACCAGGGGTTGCAGTGCAAGGCCGACCCGCGCAAGTACGATTCGCCATTGCTTTTCGTCCACGCCGGCCAAGTGTGGCTCATCGGCCGCCGCACCCTGAACCCGGACGGCAGTACCGCGGACTATGACCTCGGCGCAAAGACGGGCACGCCGGCCGAACACTATGTGCAATACCAGTTGGTCAACTGGACCAAGCGCAAGCGCTGTGCGCTGTGGAAGGTGGACCCGGCCGCCTTGGTGGTGTACTGGCAACTGGACCTGCCGAGTCGCGGCGACACCTGCTTTGCCAGCATCGTATCCACAGGGGCGGATCGCTACGCGGTCTACAACTACAGTTCGCCGCTCGACGCGACCGCTGACCCGCCGTGGTTCGAGGGCCAGATGGGCGAGACGCGCCTGTACCGCAGCCTGCTGGTGTTCGGCAAGCCTTGAATCTGCCTACCAAAACACCGTAACCTGCGCTCCCTGCGGAGCCACCGCCAGCTCGACCGGGCCGCGCAGCGCCAACCAGGCACCTGCCGCCGCCAAGACAGCGCCTGCACCCGTGGCCACGGCGCCGAGCGTGGTGCGGGTTCCGATGCGCGCCGCGCGGGCCTCCGCGTCGCTGCGCGAGATGGCGAGCACCAGTTTGCTATCGGCCGGCGCCAGATCCTGGTGCAGCGCCGCCCGCTCCGACGCGGCAGATGCCAGGGCCCACGCCCCCGCGCCGAGGCTGATGACGCCCAGGCCCACCGCCGCCCAACCGGCTTTTTCCCGTCCCGCCATCGGCCGCTCTGGAGGCGCGGAGGGCGGCGCGACAAGGGCGACCGTCGGCGTCGCGGGCAGCGGCGCATCGGCCGGCTTGGCGACGGCGTCGGCCGGTTGCGGGGCCCCGGTCTTGGGGTCGTCCGGGCGCGCGCCCTTGAAATGCTTGCGCGCTTCGAGCAATTGGTCCAGGTATTCCTGGGCCTTGTCCACCAGTTGCGCGCCCTTGGGCGACCGCGCCAGAAACTGTCGGTAGTCGCGCTCTGCGGCGTCGAGATCGCCCTTCTTGTGCAGGCAGCGCGCCGCCGAGAACAGGTAGGGCAGGTAGGTCGGGTCCTTGTCGTAGGCCTGGTGGAAGAACTCTGCACACAACCCGAATTCGCCTGCCTGGTGCTTGGCGGTTGCGACCTGCGAAATGGCCGCTGCTTCTTCTTTGGCCGACTTGTCGACGCCGTGGACCGGGCGCGGCCCCACCAAGGCCACGACCCAGGCCGCCCACAGGCTACTCGACCACCACGCTGCGCTTGATCTTGGTGTCATCGTCGCCTTTGGGTTTGCCCGGATGCGCGGCGCGCGGACCGGCCGGCCGGGCGGGTTCTGCCACCGCGGCGGGGGCCGGTGCGGCGGTCGGGGTCGGCGCAGCGGCAGGCAGCGCCTGCATCGCCACCACCAACAGATTCTGCACCGCCGGGTTGTCGGGGTCCAACGCCAGGGCCTGCCGCAGCAGGTCCACGCGGGCCTGGCCGGAGGTGCCCAGCGCCTCGGTGACTTTCTGGCCCGCAGCCACCTTCGCCTCGGCCTTGGGGTCGACGACGACCGGGGCCGGAGCGGGCGGCGCGACTGGGGCCGGCGCCACAGCGGGCGCGGCTGCAGCGACAGGGGCCGGTGTGGATCGGTTGTTCAGCGCGACGGCCAGCCCGATGCCGCCGATGACCAGGGCCGCTGCTGCGACCGGCGCCACCCAACTGCGGTGCTTGACCAAGGGCTGCGCACCATCGAGCTTGAGCCGGTACAGGCTCGGCGGATTGCGGATGTTCTTGAGTTCGACCTTGCCGACCGGCTCCATCGCCAGGTCTATCTTGCCGTCGATTTGCAGGAACACCTGCTCGGTAATCGAGATGCCGCCGGGCTCGGCCTTGTCCTGGACCCGCGCCGCGACGTTGACGCCGTCGCCATAGATGCCGTCGCCCTGCACGATGATGTCGCCCAGGTGGATACCGATGCGCAGCCACACCTGCTCTTCTTTGGGCAAAGAGTCGTTGCGGGCCTTGAGGCGGGCCTGGATCTCGGCGCCACACCGCACGGCGTTGACCACCGAGTCGAAAAGCACGACGAACGCATCGCCGATGGTCTCGTGTTCGGTGCCGTCGTGGTCCTTGAGGCATTCGCGGACGATCTCGCGGTGTTCGAGGACCGCTTTGACCGTCCGTGACTCGTCCTGGCCCATCATGGCCGAGTAGCCCTTGATGTCGGTGAACATGATCGCCTTGAGGCGTCGGTTGCCGTCGGGGCTGGACATCGTCGGGGGCTCGGCGCGCGTTGCGCTGGTGGTCGCTAGGGTAAGGGGTCGCACCGAGGCACGCAAGCACGGTGGGGGGGATCGTTCAACTCCTTCTTCTTGCGTCGAAAAGTCGGATGCCGCGCGCGCCCGCAAAAAGTTGACGCCGCGCGCCGCCGGCGCACGCTATTGGCCGGGTCGGGCAGGAGCGGTGATGCGGCGGCTTTTTCATTCCATCCTGTGTTTGGCTGCGCTTGCAGCGGTCGTGGCTGGGCCCTCCGCCCGTGCTGCGCCGCTGGCCGTGGTCGGCGCCCGGCCCATCGACCGCGGCGACTGGTCCGGCTGGGCGGCGGCGGGGCTGCCCGATTTCGAGTTTGGCGCGATGTTCGGCCTGGCCTCGACCGCCGACGCGGGCGGCCGCCTGCGACTGGGTTACGGCAATGGCCAGGCACTCGGCGGCTTCGGCGCGGCGGCGGCGGGCGTGTTGCGGACCCAATTCGCTTCGGCGGGTCCGTGGGCCTTTGCGCTGGTATCCGAGCCCGGCCTGTTCGTGCACGGCGGGATTTCCACCTGGTCGCCGTATGCCAAGGTCGGCAAGAAGGGTGCAGTGTCGCTTTTTGGTGTCGACGCCGGTTTGCCCTCGCTTGCGGCCAGCGCTCTGCTGATGCCCAACCTGAACCTGTCGCTGTCCATCGGTGCGCCGGCACGGGTGTACCTCGCGCCCGAACCAACCCTAGAGCTGCCCGTCCTTTTCAAGGTGGCGGTGCAGTACGGCCTGTCGGGACCGTGGTCGCTCTTGGCCGGCGCCGACCTCGGGGCGACCTTCTACGGGCCCGGCGGCGGGGCGCCTGCTGGCGCGGTAGAGTCGCGGGTGCGGTTTGGCGTGGGGTATTGCCCGTAGTTCGGGCAGGCCAACGTGTGATTGTCACGCCGTGCGATCTGGCCGCCGAAAACCATGGCCGAGCGGGTATTGGCCGCGGTCGCTATTCCCCGAGCTCGATCTTCTCCATGGTCTCGTCGTCGCTCAGCACCGGGGTCGGCAACGTCGCCAGCACGGCGCGCAGCAGGTGAAAGACCGGCGCGACGTAGGGCGCCACCGCCGGGCCTAGTTCGCGGGTGTAAAACGCTGTCAATTCCGCCACGGTGGGATCGGCGCTGGCGAACCGATCCAGGCCGCGGGCACGCCAGATCGGCTGCTTGTCGGAACAGCGCAACAGTTCGCCGTGGACCCCCACGCGTGCGCCGTCGCCGTCGAGCATCTGGTGCCCGCGCAAGAGCAGCGCGCCTGCAATGGGCTTGTCCGCGGCGCCGAGCGCACAGGCCGCCGGCACCGCCTCGTCGCCGCCGCGCAGCACGGTCGCGCGCACGATGAAGTCGCGGTGTTGGTTGGCGTAGCGGCGGGCGATGTTGGCCCACAGTTGGGCAACAGCCTCGGTCGCATCGGCCGGCAGCGCGGCGCCGTCGTGGGTGAGCTCGACCGCCACGGCCAGCCGCTTGGTCTGCGCCAGCGGCGACGCGGCGTAGTTTTCGGGGGTCCACACCTGCTGCACCGTGCCGCCGCAGGCCGGCAGCGCCGCCACCGCAAACAAGGCCAGCGCCGCCGCGCCCGTCGCCTTGGCCGCGTTCGCACCAGCTTTCTTGACCCGCCGGTCGTGCAGCAGTTGCAGGATCGCCGGCATGATGGTGAACGACACCCACAGCGTGGCCACCATGCCGACGCACGCCAAAATCCCCATCGACTTCAACCCCTTGTGACCGGCGGAGAGCAGCGCCGACCAACCGGCCAGCGTGGTCAGGGTCGAGGCCGCCACCGCCGCGCCTACCGACCGCAGCGCCACATAGGGGCTGGTGCCTTCCAAGAAGCGGTGCATGAAATAGACGCCGTGGCTGACCCCGTAGCCGAGCACGATAGGAAAGACCACGATGTTCATAAAGTTCAGCCGCCAGCCGGCCAGCGCCATCCCGCCCAGCATGACAGCCATGCCGACCAGCAGCGGCACCAGTGCCACCAGGGCATTGCGCACACTGCGGAAATCGGCGACGAGAATCAGCAGCAGCAGCACCGCCGTCAGCGCCACCGTGAACTTGCCGTCCCACAGCACGATGCGCGCCAGCTTGGCAAAAAGAATGGGGCTTCCCGCCGATCGGTAGGTGGCGCCGGCCTTGGTCTTGATTTCCTCGACCTCATCGTTGAACTGCAACATTTGTTTGCCGTCCCACAGGTCGACCTTGGGGTACAGGAACGTCAGGTACCCGTGGTTCTCGGGCTTGGTGGTCGGCAGGTGCGTGAACTGGCGGGCAATCTGCGTCGGCACCTCGGCGAGGTCGTAGGGTTTGGCGTCGAGCAGCGCCAACAGCTTCTTGTAGTTCTCTTGGTGCTCCTCGGGGATGGCGTCGACCTCGATCTCGGCGAGATCGGCCTTCCAGGCCTGCAACACCTTGACGTTGGCCTCTTGCTGGGCGCGCGGCGGCACAAACGACCACATCGACACCACCTGGTCGATGCTGCCGTAGCGGGTCTTGTCGAGCGGCGTCAACTCGTCGAAAAGCGCTTTGGCTTCGGCGGTGGTCTTGGTGTAGACGCCGACCGGGTCGGCCGAAATCTGGTATCGGTCGTTCAGCTCGTCTTGGAGCATGACGCTCGGCTGGTGCTCGACCATGAGCGCGCGGGTGTTGTAGTCGAACACCACGTCCTTGGCGAAGAACGACACGGCAATCGACACGGCCCCGGCGACGGCCAGCGCCACCCGCGGCCAGGGGATGCGCCTCTCGACGCCGGCCACCTCGCCTTCGGGCTGCAGCGTGCCGAGGATCTTGACCGGCGCATTCGGCCACTTGCGCGCCAGCAGCACCAACACCGCCGGCGACCAACTGAACAGCACAAGTCCGGTGATGAACACGCCGACGCCCGCCAGCAGGCCAAACTGCGAAAAACCTCGAAACTCGCTGAAAAGCAGCGCGAAAAACGCGGTCCCCGTCGCCGCCGCCGAGATGAACGCCGCGACGCCCGAGTTGATGCAGGTGTTGCGTATGGCCTGCTCAAGCGTCCGACCGAGGCCGAGTTCGATGCGCATCCGGTAGATGAAGTGGATGCCGAAGTCGATGCCTTGGCCCATCAGGATGCCGCTCAAGATCGAGGTAATCATGTTCAGTTCGCCAACCGCGAGCTTGTCGAATCCGAACGACAACACCACGCCGATGGCCAGACCGCTCATGGTCACGGTCACCGCCAGGATGTAGCGGCCGAGGAACGCCAGCATGACCAACAGCACGCCGAGCGCGGCCAGGCCTCCGACCGGCACCAGCGATTTCTGCATCTCGTAGCTGTCGTCGTAGTTGGTCTGGTAGCTGCCGGTAAAGCCGAACTCGACGACCTTGGGGTTGGCGTCGGGGGCCTTGCTGTAGTCCTCGAACAGCCCATAGCCGTGGGCGTTGTTGGCGGCATAGGCGGCCATGTCTGCGCGCATGCGCTGGGTCAACTTGCCGGTCTTGTCCAGCTCGTTGCCGTCCCACATGGGCTTGATGACCATCAGCACCATCTGCTTGTCGTCGCTGATGTAGTAGTCGTCGGCGATGCTTTTCTTGCCGACGCGCTTGTACTTTTCGATGATGGGATCTAGCGTCAATTCATAGGGTTTGGTTTCCTTGATCTCGATGAAGAACGGACTGGCCCGCCTGATCGTGTCGCGGACCTTGAGCATGACTTGGCGGCGGATCTCTTCGAGGTCTTTGGTTTCGACAAAGAGCGGCGCTTTGTCGCGCACAAAGCTGATGTCGACCTTGTAGGCAATGTTGCGAAACTGCGTCTTGTCCGGCTTCCAAGTGGCGTGCAGGTCGTCGGCCACCTGCTTGAGGACCTTTTCGTCCTTGCCGCGCAGCGCCAGGATGAGGTGCCCGGCGCCGCCCACCATGTCCACCACCCGCTTGACGTCCTTGACGGCCTGCAGGTCCTGGCTGATGAGGTCCAACTGGTTGGTGTTGATGCGCAAAAGCGTGGCCGCGTAGGCCGACGCGACAGTCAGCGCCAAAAGGCCCAGCACCACCTGCCACGGCCGGGCGACGATGAAGTCCGCCCACGCGGCCGCGATCCGATCTGCCAGTTTCATGGATTTTCCTGGTCGTTGGTGCCGCCCGAGGCCCGGGCCGGCGCGGCCGGTCGCGGCCTACTTGAGCGGTACGCCTTCGAGCGACTTGGCCTTCTGGCGCATCAGGTCCAAAAGGTGCGCCCAGCCGCCTTCCTTGATAATCGGGTTGATTTGCTCGTTGCGCACGCCGGTCAGCATCGACTCGCCGAGCACGTCGACGTCGACCACCTTCCACTCCGCGCCTGCCTGGAGCAGCTGGTACTTGAGCTTGTACTCCTGCTTCTTGAGCGCGTGCAGCACCACCAGCGTCGACTTGACGGCGGCCTTGGTGCCGGTGACGACTGGGGCGTCATAGACCACGGTCTGGATGTTCTCGAAGTTCTTCTGCATCTTCGGGAACGCCACCTTGGCGAAGATCGTGTGAAAGAGCGTGGCAAACTCCGCGCGCTGGGCGTCGGTGCCTTTGGACCAGTTGTCGCCGAGCAGGAACGCGCCCTGCGCCGTGCCGTCCAAGGTCTTGAGACCCATGACGAACTTTCCATAGCGCACCGCGCCGATGAGCGTGGTGATGGCCTTGACCGCCGGGTGGCTGAGGTTGGGGTCCGCGGCCGGTGCAACCGCGGGCGGGGCGGGCGACGGGGCGGGCGACGGCGGAGCCGCCAGTGCGGCGTGGCTCGCCGAGACAAGGACAAGGGCGACCACAGTCGGGGCGACGGAAAAGCGCATTGCGAAACCTCGGGCAAGCAGGCGAACCCGGCCGCGAACGGCTGCGGGGCGCGAAATAGTGGGGCCAGGGCGCCGGCCGCGTCAATCGCGGGGGCAGCGCGACCACAACGGTGCGCCCGTTGCGGCGATTCGCGGTGCTGCGTGCGTCAACCGCTGGCGGCCCCCTGGTCGGGCCGGCGCGCGACTGCGGCAAAGTCTTGCTGGCGCAGCGCCTCAAAAAGCACGGCCGTCGCCACGTTGGCGAGGTTCAGGCTGCGGATGCGGCCGTTGGTCGGCACATAGCGCAGGCGGTCGGCGAAGCGCTGGCGCAGCGCCAGCGGAAGCCCCTTGGTCTCGCAGCCAAACACCAACACGTCGTCTGGACCGTAGGCGACCTGGTCATAGCGGACCGCGGCATGGGCCGAAAACAGGTGCAGCGGCGCCGCGGGCAGCGCGCGCACCAGCGCATCGAAGTCGGCATGCACCCGCAGGTCCACGTCCTTCCAATAGTCCAGGCCGGCGCGGCGCACGTATTTCTCGTCGAGCGAGAACCCCAATCGACCGACCAGATGCAAGGTGGTGGCCGTGCCGACGCACACCCGGCCGATGCTGCCGGTGTTGCCGGGGATTTCGGGTTCCACGAGCGCAATGTGCATGAAAACTCGACCAGCTAGAAGTAGTACAGCAGCCCGGCGCCGCCCGACCAGGCGCCGCGCAGCCCGACCCACCAGCCGTCGTTGTCCACGGCTGCGGTCGCCTTGTCGATGGACGGCTCTGGCAGCGCCCCCGAGCCGACCGCAAGGCCCAGTTGCCCGGTGATGCTCGCGTGATCGTTGAGAAAGAACTCGGCAACCAGCGGCACCTCGACACCCCACCGCGTGGGCAGGCTGTCGGGGCTGCTGCCGGTCGGCAACGTCGACTCGCTGCTGCGAAAGGTCTTGACGAACGAAGGGGTCTCGGTGCGATCGGTCCACTGCAACCACGGCCGCACGCCGATGGCGAGGCTGACCCGCGGGGCGTCGCCAATGCGGTAGAGCATGCCCACCGCAAAGCGGCGCACCGACAGCTCCTTGCGCCAGTCGCACTGCAAGCGGACCGGCCGCTGCCGCGGGTCGATCGCGTCGTACGTGCTTTGGCACTGTTGCACATGATCGGCATCGGCCAATCCGGGACCGGTCCCGCCGTTCAGGCCGCGGTCGTCGATGGACACCGCGGGCAAGCGCCGGTCGACTGCCACCCACCCGAACAGGAACTCGAAGGCCAGGCGCGTACCCCAATAGCGCAAGGTAGCGAGCGGCATGCCCGAGGTGCTGGCCATGGCGCCCAGCCCGGCTTTGCCTGTCATGTCGCGCGCGCCGGCCGGCCCGCCCCACCCGGTGCCGCAGCCCAGGGCCACGGCGACGACGACAGCCCTGGTCCAGCGTGGTACCATCGCCGCTATGGTGCCGTGGCGCAGGCGGTTGCACAAGCAGGTGACGGCGATGGGCCGCAACGCCGCCAGCCAGGGCGCGCTCGCCGGATGGGTTTTGGCGGTGTGGGCGGTGGCCGTGGCCCTCCCGTTCGCGGCGCTGTGGCCCGATCAGGGGCTCGACCGGCCTGTGGTGCGGGCCTTGCTGGCAGCCGGCCCGGCGGCGGTGCTGTGGGGCGCCCTGTTCGCGACGCCCTGGCACACGCTGGCCGCGGGCCTCATCGCCTCGGCCCTGCCGCTGGTGTCGAGTCCGGCGCTGTGGGGGCCACCCGCCGCGCGCCCATGGGCCGGTGTGTTGCTTGCGGCCCTGGTGCTGGGCGCCCTCGATGCCGCCACCGCCCACGCCGCGCCGCCGGGACTGTTGCGGCAACTGCTGCGTCGCGTCGCCCCCGGCCGCGACCGTTGGCTGGCGGCCCTGGGTGTCGCCTGGCTCGTCTTGGCGTGGATGGGGGCCGACCTGGCCACCGGCGACGCTGCGGTCGAATGGCAGCGCAGCGCTCGGGTGGCGACGGCTGCGCTCGGGTGGTCGCTGGTGGCCGGCGTGCGCATGGCCGCGTCGCAGGGCGCGGTCCAGGCCGAGTCGCTGCACGCCCTGGCGTTGCGCCGCCTGGCCTGGGTGGCCCTTTTCGGCGGGTTGCTGTGGCTGTGGCGGGCGGGCGGCTGAGGCGATCCGTTCGGAAGTTCCGACGGCGGACGGCCGGTGCGCTGCGGCCCGCGCTGCGCAGAAAAAGGAAGCGGGGCTGCCGCAGTGCTTGGTGTGCCGCAGGCGAGGCCGCAACGCTACCGCGCCCAACGGGCTCCGCCGCAGCATCGGACGCAGTTTTGCCTTGCCAACCGCGCGTCGCGCGCCCACAATAGCGCGCCCCGCCGCCGCGCGAGGTCGGCCCGCCGCGCATCTGCCCACCCCTTCGGCGCGCGACCGGCAACCAACGGTTTGCAACACAGGTCGGCCGCCCGTCGCGGTCCGGCCAAGGTGGCCCGCCGCCCGTGACGCCCGCCCGCCCAGGTCCGCTGCCGCCGGTCTTGCAGCGCTATGTGTTCTCCTGGGAGACCATGCACACGATCATCGGTGGCCGGTCGGCCATCGACCTGTCGCACCTGCGCATGGCGGGCAGCGGCGTGCACGAGGCCTATCGGTTCCTGGCGCGCTACGGCTACGACCTGAACGACCCCGGCCACGCCCGCGACGTTGAGCACATCCGCGTCGAGGCCCTGGGCTTTGTGCGCGGCGTGCTGCTGCCCGGGCTCGACGGCGTGCAGGTGCCCGAATCGTTCGACACCCTGCCCGTGCTCGAACTACTGTGCCTCGCCGCAGGCGACGGTCGGCCCGAGGGCGCCTCGGCGTCGGATCTGCGCGTGTTCGACCTGAACATGGCGTGGGCGTGCGCCGTGCTGCGGGTGATGCACACCATCGCCCACGCCGCCAACTACTTCCAGGCCAACTACTACAAGGAGATCCGCGCCCGCATCTTGGACCGCTTCGTGGCCCAGGTGCGCACCTACCCGGACGGCAGCCAGTACCTGCACGCCAAGAGCTTCGATGTGCCGCTGGTGCGCTTCGAGGTCAAGGAGGCCAAACCGCTGCGCAGCATGGTCATCAAGCTGCTCCAGAAGCAAGAGAACGTCGCCTACGACATGTTCGACCACATCGGCGTGCGCATCATCGTCGGGTCGCCGGTGGACGCGCTGTTCGCGGTGCGCGCCCTGCGCGAAGAGCACACCATCATGTACCCGAACATCAAACCGACGCGGTCGCGCAACACGCTGCTGGACCTCGAGGCCTACGATGCCCACGTCCGCGCGTGCCTGCTGCGCTATACCGCTGGCGAGACCGACGAATTCGACTGCGTCCGCGAGATCCATGCCTTCAGTTGCACGCCCACCGACAACGACGCCCAGACCGAGTGGAATCCGTACAGCAGCGACAAGTACCGGTCGATCCAGTTCACCTGCCGGCAGATGATCCGCTTTGAGAACCCACTGCACGCCCGCCTGACCGCGGCGCAGGCCGTGGCCCGCAAACACCTGCATGGCGAAGGGCTGCGCGAGATGCTGGAGACCCTGAGCCTGTCGGGCATTGAGCCGCACATCGAGTTCTTTTTTCCGTACGAAGTGCAGGTCATGGACATCGCGTCGTACCGCGCCGCCACCGAGGGCCGCGCGAGCTACGCCGAATACAAGGCCCGCCAGATCGCCAGCGTGCGCCAGCGCGTGATGCCGCGGGTCTTGCAACTGTTGGGGCGATCGGAGGGGCCGGCCACTGGGCGCGTCGGGGCCGTCGGCAAGGCTGGGGCGCGGGTGCCGAGCAGCGCCCGACCGCTGGCCGCCACCGGCCTGTTGCCCATGACCTCGCTGGAAGAGTTGCAGTCGCTCATCGCCTCGCGCGAATTGTCGTAGACCCAACCCGTGGACACGGCCAACGAGGTGCTGGGCGCCATCGGCCACGGCCAGGCGCCCGATGCGTGGCTGCAGCCCATCGGGTCCACGACCCTGCGACTGCTGGACCTGTCCGGGCCCGCGGCAGGGCTCGCCGACTACGCGCTGGCCGGTCGCGCCATGGACGCGCTGGTGACCAGGCCTGTCGAGGCGCCCGACGTGCTCTTGCTCCTGCAACACCCGCCCGTAGCGACGATCGGCCGGCGCGGCGGTCGCGACAACCTGCGCGACACCGCCTGGCGCGACGACGCCGGCCAGACCACCCACATCGAGGTGCACGAAGTGGCGCGCGGCGGCAACGTGACCATGCACGCCCCGGGGCAACTGGTCGGCTACCCGATCGCTCAGTTGCCGCGTCTGCAGGCGCCCATCGGCCGCGGATCGATCGGCGACCTGCCGGCGTACGTGCGCAGCCTGCAAGACGCGATCATCGCCACCTGTGACCAATTCGGTGTGCAGGCCCAGGCCCGGCCGGGCTTTCCCGGGGTGTGGTGCGGGCCGCGCGACAAGCTGGCCAGCATCGGCGTCGGCGTGCGCAAGGGCTGGTCCTTCCACGGGTTCGCGCTGAACGTCGATCCCGCGCTCGGCCTGTTCGGGCTGATGACGCCGTGCGGCCTGGACGGGGTCCGGCTGACTTCGCTTGGCGAGCAACTGCGGGCCCGCGGTGCGGCAGTGCCCGAACTGGCACTGGTGGCGGCGGATTTGGCGGTGCGCCTGGGCGATCGGTTGGGTCGCGTCAGCCCCGCGGCGCCGGTGGATCGTTGACGCGGGCTTCGACGATGGTCAGCGAGCGGCGCTTGACCTGTTGGTAGATGCGGCCCAGGTACTCGCCGATGACCCCGAGGAAAAGCGCGTTCAGGCTCAGCGACAACAAGATGAGCACCGTCAGCGTCGCAAAGCCCGCCGGCCACGCGCCGCCATACAGCAATCGGCCGATCACGGTGGCGACGAGCATCCCCAGCGTCAGCAGCGATACCGCCAGGCCGGTGTAGGTCGCGAGGCGCAGGGGCACCACGCTGTGGTTCAAGATGCCGTCCACGGCCAGGGCGACCAGCTTTGACAATGGGAACTTGCTCTCGCCGTGGCGCCGCTCGCTGCGGTCGTAGGGGATGCCTACCTGCTCGAACCCCATGGCGGCGATCGCTCCGCGCAAATACGGGTGGTAGTCCTCCATGCGGCCCAGTTCGTCGATGACGCAGCGGTCCACCAACCGGAAGTCGCCAGCGTCGAGCGGCAACCGCGTGTCGCTCAAACGGTCGATCAGCCGATAGAACGCCTGGCGCAGCACCGTGATGAGCCAGCCCTCCTTGCGGCTGCGGCGCACCCCATACACCACCTTGGCGCCGGCCTGCCAGCGCTGCACGAACTGCACGATGAGCGCGGGCGGGTCCTGCAGGTCGCAGTCGATCTGGATCGCCGCGTCACCGCGGGCGTTGAGGTAGCCGCACAGGATCGAGCGCTGAAAACCAAAGTTGCGCGAGAAGCGCAACACGCGCACCCGCGGATCGACGGCGCCGCGGGCCTGCAGCTTTTCAAAGGTCGCGTCTTCGCTGTGGTTGTCGGTGAACAACAGTTCGACGTCGTAGCTCGCCTGCAGCTCGGCGAGCACCGGGGCGAGCGCCGCGAAAAGCGGTTCGATGTTGGGCGCCTCGTTGTAGACCGGCACCAGGATCGTCAGCATCTTGCGGGTCATGGCCGCCGCCCCCACGCCAGGTATTGGGCCCCCAACGGCAGGTGCCGCACGTGGCGCTCCAGCGGCAACAGGCGGCCGAGCGCGGGCGGCACGCAAGCCAGGTACTCGATGCGAACCCCCTGCAGGCCCGCCGTCTGCAAGAGCGCGGTCGTTTCGCGCGGCCACAACAGCACGGCGTCGTCGTCGAAGGCGCAGTGCGCGACGACCCAGCGCGTCGCCGGGTTCAGCGGATTGTGTTCGAACACCAGCAAGCGGCCGCCGGGCGCCAGCCGACCCGCGAGGTCCGCCACCAGCCCGTCGCGCTGTGCCGGCGGCACATGGTGCAGCACGTTGCTGACCACCACCGCCGCGAATTCGCCGCCCACCGCGGTCTTGTCGCTGGTCCAGGCCGCCCTGCTGCGCAAGGGCTCAGCGATGCCGTCCAGGCACGGCTGCGACACGTCGAAGCCGACCAGCGTGGCTCGCGGCAGGTGGTCGAGCAGCGCTCTCGCCAACAAGCCGACGCCGCAGCCATAGTCCAGCACGCGGCCGGCAAAGCCGACGCCGAGCACATCGGTCGCCGCCAGCGCCTTGACGCGGGCGAAGTATGCGGCGGAGCCGACCGATTCGTCGAGCACGCTCTGGTAGTCGCCGGCGAAGCGGTCAAACTGCGCCATTGCGCCTCCGCACATGCCCGGCGACGCGCAAAAGACCGTCGTCGAGCGACATCCGCGGCTGCCACCCGGTCGCTGCGACAAGGCGTCCCGGGTTGCCGACCAGGACCTCGGGTTCGTCGCCGCGCTGCGGCAGCGCACCCCAGCCGAGCTTTTGCCGATCGGCGCCCAAGAGATCCGCCAGCCGACCGGCCACCGCCCGCACCGACAGGCCGACCCCGCTGCACACGTGGTACACCGCGTCGGCCGGCAGGTCGGCGTCCAGCGCCGCGGCAAACGCCGCGCCGACGTCGTCTTCGAAGGTCCAGTCGCGGATCTGCTCACCCGACGTCAACGGCGCCGTCTGGCCCTGCAGCAGGCATCGACACAGGTGTGGCACCAGCCGATCGGGTCGTTCGCCGGGACCATAGACCCCAAAAAGCCGCAGGACCGCCACTGGTATCCGCCACGCGCGCCCCAAGCCGAGCGCCAGCACCGTCGCCGCCGCCTTGGCGCTGCCATAGTCCGAGATGGGGCGCAGCGGCAGCGACTCGTCGGCCGGCGCTGGACCCGGATCTCCCAATTCCGCCACGCTGCCTGCGCACAGCACGCGCTTGACCGACGGCCACGACCGCGCCGCAGCCAGCACCGAGGCCGTCAATGCCACATTGCCGTGCACCAGCGCCAGCGCATCGCGATCGCTCGCCCGCACGCCGCTGCCGGCCAGGTGGACCACGGCCGTGGGCGACCACGGTGCGATGTCGCGTGTCAACTGCGCCGGATCGTCCAGGCGCGTCGGCACCCAGATCACTTCGCCGCGGGCCTGCGTGACCGGCAACTGTCGGACCGGGCACACGACCCTCCAGCCGTCACCGCACAACGCCCGCGCGACGGCCGGGCCCAACTGGCCGGTGCCGCCGGTCACGACCGCCGTGCGCACGCCGGCCTACCCGATCGCCTGATAGCGGCGGATCTGGTCGATCGTCCGTTCGCGCATCTGGCCCGGATCGGTGGCAAACTGGCGGTACCATTGGGCAGTCCACGCCAGCGCCTCGGCCAGCCCCAGGCGCGGCCGCCAGTTCAGGCGCGCGCGGGCCAGGCTGGCGTCCAGCCGCAAAAGCCCCGCCTCGTGGGGACCTTCGGCCACTTTGGCCACCTCGAGCTGCGCGCCCGGCCACACAGCCTGCAAGAGCTGCGCCACCCGCAGCACGGGCAGTTCGCTCTCGGCCGCGGGCCCGAAGTTGAAGGCCTGCGCACAAGCGGCGCCCTCGACCCACAAGCGCTCGGCCAGCAGCAGGTAGCCGGCCAACGGTTCAAGCACATGCTGCCACGGGCGCACCGCCGCGGGCCGGCGCACCAGGGCAGGTTCGCCGCGCAAGAACGCTCCCACGAGATCGGGGACCAGCCGATCCGTCGCCCAGTCGCCGCCGCCGAACACGTTGCCGGCGCGCGCGCTGGCGATCCACGGGCCTTTGGCGCAAAAGCTGTGCCGCCAGGCGGCGGTCACCAACTCGGCGCAGCCCTTGCTCGCGCTGTAGGGGTCGCGTCCGCCCATGGGCTCGGGCTCGCGGTAGCCCCACGGCCACTCGCGGTTGTCGTAGCACTTGTCGCTGGTCACCACCACGACGGCCCGCACCGATGGGCAGCGGCGCGCCGCGTCGAGCACGTGGACGGTGCCCATGACGTTGCTGCCAAAAGTGTACACCGGGTCGGCGTAGGACGGCCGCACCAGTGCCTGGGCTGCCAGATGCAGCACCACCTCGGGCCGACTGGCGGCGAATGCGGCATCGACGGTTGCCGGATCGCGCACGTCGCCGCGATGGTCTGTGAGGTCGCGCGCGACACCCGCCAGCTCGAAAAGACTCGGCGTGGTCGGAGGGGCCAGGGCAAGCCCGGCAACCTCGGCGCCCAATTCGCGCAGCCACAGCGCCAGCCACGCGCCCTTGAAGCCGGTGTGACCGGTCAACAGCACGCGCCGGCCGGCCCACAGCGCCGGATCGGGCAGCATCACCACACCTTCCACGGGGCGCTGCCCGCCTGCCACAGCGCTTCGAGGTGTCGCTTGTCGCGCAAGGTGTCCATCGGCTGCCAGAAGCCGTCGTGGGTGTAGGCGGCCAGTTGCCCGTCGGCGGCGAGGTCGCGTAGCGGCGCCTCTTCCCAACTGGTCTGGTCACCTTCGATGTAGTCGAGCACGGCCGGTTCGAGCACGAAGAAGCCGCCGTTGATCCAGCTGGCGTCGCCGCGCGGCTTCTCGACGAACCGCGTCACGTCACCGTCGGTCAGGTGCAGCGCACCAAACCGGCCGGGGGGCTGCACGGCGGTCAATGTGGCGAGGCGTCCCTTGGCGCGGTGGGTGCGCAACAGCGCCGCGAGGTCGATGTCGGCGACGCCGTCGCCATACGTCATGCAGAACGTCTCGTCGCCGAGGTAGCGAGCGACGCGCTTGAGGCGCCCGCCGGTCAGCGTGTCGGCGCCGGTGTCGACCAAGGTCACTTTCCAGGGTTCGGCCTTGGCCTGGTGGACCTCGACGGCGTTGCGGGCGAGGTCAAACGTGACGTCGGCGGTGTGCAGAAAGTAGTTGGCGAAGAACTCCTTGATAAGGTATCCCTTGTAGCCAAGGCACACCACGAATTCGCAGATGCCGTGTGCCGCGTAGATCTTGCAGATGTGCCACAGGATCGGCCGGCCGCCGATGTCGACCAGCGGCTTGGGCAGATGGGCGGTTTCTTCGCTCAGCCGCGTGCCCAGTCCACCTGCCAGAATCACAGCTTTCATGTTCGCGCAATCCGCCGCTGCCCGGGGCCGGCAAGCATAGCCGCGGCGGCCTCAGGGCGGCAACGGGCCGGCGATCCCGGCTTGCATTGCGTTGACCGGGGCGGCCCGCTGGCCGCGCGGCTACATGGGTGGGTACGCCTGGTGCTGGGTGCCGGCCTCGCCGATGGCGTGCCACGGGACCTTGCTGCGCACGAAAAGGTGCTCGATCGGCCGCTCGCTGCCCACAGCGTCGCCGTCCACCGCGCCGCATGCGACGTAGGGCGGGATGCCGGGTGCCACCGTGACCTGGCCCCACAGGAAGGTGTGGCAGGTGCCACAGTGGTTGCGCACGTACGTGCCGCTGACGTTGTAGGGCGCCACCTTGTCGGCCCCCTGCGTGACCTCGAAGCCCTGCGCGCCGACGACGGCCTGGAAGGCTCCGCCCGAGATCTTGCGGCAATACGCGCAGTAGCACTTGTAGACGGCCGGCAAAAAAGGGCGTCGGCCTTGAACTGGACCGCGCCGCACTGACAACTTCCCGTGATCATGTTCCACCCCTGCCCGCCGGGTCGTTGTGGGTCGGCGGCCAAGCGCAGTGTGGCCCAGGGTTGCGAGGGGCGCAATCCGACGGATGTGTTGAAATACGCAACATGAAGAAAGAACGCGCATTCGCGGCCCGTGCGCCGTACGTTGCGCCCATGGAATTCCATACATTTTCTCTACACGGCCGGGTTGGCACAGTCCTTGCACTTTCTGCTGGCGGCCCTACCTTCATGGCGACGGGCGAGGAGACACACCATGCACAACAATTTCTCAACGTGGCGCACCTGGCAATGGAGCCTGGTCGCTGCACTCAGCCTTGCCGGCATCGCCTGCGAGGATGGCGCCGCGCCGCCCGCAACCCCGAGCAGCAGCGCGGAGTTCAAATCTTTCAAACCGGCCGGCAAAGGCGGAGGCGGCAAGTCGGCTGCGCTCGGCGGCGAAGCGGCCACCGGTGCTGCAGCCAACAACAAGGCAGGGCAGACCGCCGCGCCCAAGGTCGAAGCCGGCGATGTCGCCAAGCTCAAGGGCACGACGCTGTACATCCTCAACCAGTGGCGGGGCTTGCAGGTCGTCGACGTCGCCAAGCCGGCGGCGCCCAAACTGGTGGCCAAGGTGCCCATGGTCGGCCAGCCGAGCGAGATGTACGTCGACGCCAACGAAGCAATCGCCCTGGTCACCCAGGTCGCCGAGTTGACCGACGACGCCGGCAAACCGGTGGCCAAGTCGGGCAGCGTGGTGCGCCGGGTCGCGCTCGGCGCCCAGCCCAAGGAAGTCGCCGCCCTGGCCATCCCCGGCCAGATCGCGGCCAGCAAGCGCGTCGGCGACAAGCTGGTGTTGGTCGTGCCGCAGGTCAGTTGGAACCCCTGGTGGGGCGGCTGCTGGAGCCCCTACGGCTGCGCCGAAATGGCCGTTGGTGGCGCGGCGACCTCCGATGTCGCGGTCAGCAAGGGCGGCACCTCGGCAGGCGGCATGGCCTACCCCGGCTACTACGGCGGCGGCTACGCGGCGGACAAGACCAAGGTGGTGATCGTCGATCTCGCCGCCGCAGGCAAGCTGACGCAGGTCGGCGAGGTCGAGGTGCCGGGTGGCGTGCTGACGGCGTCGATCGAAGCCGGCGAGGTGCTGATCGCCAGCCAGAACTACGTGTACGCCGACACGACCGGCACCATGCACGAACGGCTGGCGCAGGTCCTGCTGGACCCGGCCGGAAAGCCCAGCCTTGGCGCTGTGAACGACGTCAAGAACGTGTGGTCGGCCAACAGTTCGAGTTCGATGGTCCAGGCCGATCGCATCGGCGCCGGCCGCATGGCCGTGGTGCGCCAGACCTGGGGCGGCAGCGGCGGCTACACCCACGTCGTCGAAACCTGGCAGGCCGCCAGCGGCGCGTGGACCAAGACCGCCAGCCTCAGCAAGGCCGGGTTCAACGGCGTACGCTTTGTCGTCGAAGGGACCCAGGCCATCCTGGCCTACGGCGACCCGGTCAGCGCGAGCGGCGCGACCAACGACCCCGGCCAGGGCGGCGATCCCGACGACGGCACCCCCAAAGCGCAAAAGCTCCACCTCGACGTGCTGGACTTGGCGGCGCCGGCCACCATCGCGGTCGCCAGCAAGGCCACGCTCGACAATGGTGGCTACGACGTATGGGGCACACAGGTGCGACCGCTGGGCGCCGGCCTGTGGCTCATCGGTCACCGCGGCGCGTCGTGGAGCGATCTGCAGTTGGACGTGGTGAGCCTGCTCGACCCGGCCAAGCCGCAGTGGGTCGGCAAGCTCGGCCTCAAGAGCGACTATGGCCTGCAAGTCGAAACCCTGGCGCCCGACCTGTTGGCGGTGGCCGTCGTCGGCGCTCCGACCAAGGGCGGCACGGGCACCGGCGCGGAACCGGCCCCGGGCAGCGGCGCGACCCCGGGCGTGCAGCTGATCTCGCTCGACAGCAAGGGCGGCCTCGCCAAGCGCGGCCTTTTCCAGAGCGACATCGTGTACTGGTACCAACTCAAGAACCTGCTCGACGCCAAGACCCTCTACCGCATCCACAACGCCGCCCTGGAGACCGTGGACCTGGCCGACCTCGACAAGCCCAAGAAGCTCGGGGGCATCGACCTTGCCGCGGAAGTCGCGGAGGCCATCGTCGCTGGCGGCCGGCTGGTGGCGCTGGTCCAGGACTGGCAGAGCGGCACGTCTGAGCTGCGCGTGCTCAAGGCCGGCAGCAACGACGAACTCGACCCGGAGGGGACGCTGGCGCTGAACAACGGCTGGGGGCGGCTGTACGCCCACGGCAACCTGGTCTACCTGTCCGACGGCGGCTCGGTGCGCGTGTTCGACGTCACCGACCCCAAGGCGCCCAAGGCGCGCGGGACCTGGCAAACGCCGCAACAGACCTACAAGCCCGAGGACAACGTGTGGTGGAACACCTACGAGCTGGCCCAGAACGGCGCCGTGCTCTACGCCACCACCACCCAGGTCAAGTACAAAGTGCAGACCGGCAAGGTGTGCGAAGGTGACGGCGGGTCCGGCGGCAGCTCCACCGGCTCCGCGGGCAGCGCGCCGAGTTCAGGCGGCGGTGCCCCCAAGCCGGCGACCGATGCCGGATCGAGCGACCCCGGCGGTTCGGGCGGCGGCTCTGGCGGTGGTTCGGGCGGCGCCGACAGCCCCGATGGGGGCAGCACCCCCGACAAGCCGGACAGCCCCGGCACCGACGGCCCCTACGTGCCGACCTGCTACACCGATCCCGTGTTCACGACCAAGGTGGTGGCCATCGACCTGACCAACCCCGACGCACCCAAGACCGGCGGCAGCGTCGAGCTCAAGGGCGCCTCATGGGTGCAGAACCCGCAGATGGCCGGCACCAAGACCCTGGCGCTCAGCCACTACAAGCAGTCGGTGGGCAAGGACGGCCAGTGGTTCGGCGAGTACTGGCTCGACCGCGTCGACACCTCGACCGCGGCCCAGCCCAAGCTCATCGACAGCACCAACATCCCCGGTTGGCTGGTCGGCATCGCCGCAGATGGCAAAAGCGCAGTGACGCTGGACTGGCAGCCCAAAGCCGGCAGCAAGCCCGAGGACAACAAGGTCGAAAACGTGCTGGTCGCGATCACCCTCGGCGGTGGCAAGGCCAAGATCGCCAAGCAGATTGCCATGCCCGACCAGGTGGGCGCGACGCTGCGCCACGGCGAAGCCGTCTACGTCTCGACCTGGCCATATTGGTGGAACTGGCCGGTCGCCAAGGCGGGCGAAGCGGCACCTGCGCCGAAATCGCAGTTGCTGGTGTTCGACGCCAAGGACCCGAGCAAGCTCTCCCAGACCATGGCCTTGGAAGCGGGCGCCGGCGTCAACTGGCTGCAAGCCGACAGCGGTGTGCTCTTTGCCCACCTGCGGTCCGGCCTCGGCACCACCGCATGGAACGTGACGGCGCCGACGCAGCCCAAGTTCCAGGCCTTCCTGCCCACCCAGGGCTACTGGTCGCCGCGGGTGCTGGTCCTGGACAAGAAGGCCTACCTGCCGAGCGGCTGGTACGGCGTGCAGGCGTTCGCGATCGCGCCCTGACGAATTGATCTGCGCAGCGCACCGCGGTGCCTGCTCGGCCCCCCTGATCCCCGGGGCCGAGCGGGCGCCGCGGCGGCTTTTTTGACGCGGACCACAGGTCCTGTGCTGCTGCGTCGGCCGGGCGCACCGCCTGCGGAGCGTTCAGCCCAGGTGCCGCAGCCAGGCATAGAGGGCCACCGACAGCGACCACAGTGCCACCCACACCGCCAGCGATCGGGCGCGGCGGCGATCCTCGCTGGCCGTGAAGGCCGCCAGGGCGTCGGGCCGTTCCAGTTTCGCGCCCACCGGCAGTGGTGGCCGCCGCGTGAAGTACAGGCCGACCCGCCGGGTGACCTTCATCTGCGCATTGACGGCCCAGCCGTTGGCTTCGAGCAGGGCGCTCATGTCGCGCCGGCGCAGCCGCAGCCAGCCGAGCACCCCGGCAACTGCGGCCACCAGCGCACAGACCGCCAGCACCGCCAGCAGCAAGGTGCTCAGGCGCATGCGCGCCAGCGACGTCACCGCGTAGGTCACCGCAGAGCTGAGCGCCGCGAACGTCAGGCCGCCACCCACCAGGATCGTCTGCCACGACGGCGCAGTGACGACGGCTTTGGCCGGCTCCGCGGGCTTGCCATCGGCCGCCTTGGCCGGTTCGACCTGCTTGTCGAGTGTGCCGCCGAGCAGCCCCTTCTTGGGGTCCACGACCCGGCCGGCCACCGCCTGCACCCGGTCGGTCAGCGTCTGCCAGGCGTTGCGGAACGGCGCCCGCATCGCCTCGGCGATCGACACCGGGTTGTCCACGATGTCCACCACCAGCGCGTCGAACTGACCCCCTTGGCGATCGACGAAAAGCCCACGCCTGCCGATGGCGATGCGGCCCACCTCGCCCGAAGTGACGGGTGCCGCAATGTCGAAAAGCGCCGCGCCCCCAGCCGCGGCCGACACCTCGCAGTAGACCAGGCACAAGGCGCTGGCTTCGGCAATCCTGCGGTGCGCCGCCCGATCGGCGACGTGCAGGCAGAACTCCAGGCGCCGGCCGTCCAGGACCAGTGAGCCGGCGTCGAAAAGCGCCACCTGCGTCGTGTCGTACACCGCAGAGAAGTTGACGAAGTTGTTGGCGATCTCCAGAATCGAGCGGTGCAAAACCAGCGTGCGGTGCAGGTCGCCCAGGGCGTCGACCTCGCTGGCCGCGTCGGCGTCGATGCGCGCGACGGCGCCTAGCGCCTCCAAGAGTGCCGGGTCGCACAACGCCCGCACACGATCGGCGCCGAGTTGATCGAACGGCTCGGGGGGCCGGGCCTGCAGCCATTCGCGCCACGGACGCACCTCCGCTTGCAGCAGCGCCCATGAGTTGCGCGTCCAGGCCGGCGCCGCGCTGGCAGGGCTCGCCGCGCGGACCAGCGCGACCTGTTCGCGAAAGCGCGGGTGGATCCATGCATCGGCCGCGAGCGCGCCTGACTCGACCGGCGCGGAGAGCGGCACGCGGCCCAGCGCCTCCTGCAAGGCCGCGAGGTCCAGGCCCGGCCAGTCGGCGTCGCGCGGGGTGTGCACGCCGCCGAACCCGCCGGCTTCGGCCTGTGCCTGCGCCAGTTCGCACAACGCGAACCAGGTCTGCATCGGACGATCGAGGCGGTCCACGGCAGCGACGGCGACTTCGGTGATGGGGCCCCACACTTCGGCCGCCGGCCGGCCGTCGCGCCACACGAGCCACGCCTGGGCGCGCTCGGCGAAGTTGTCGAGTTCGGCGTGGCCGACGCCGGGTTGCCCTGAGGCGTCGAGCCGCCCCGGCACCACCGCCAGCATGTCGGCGATCGCGGCCGCCAACTCCGCATCCTCGACCGCCGCTGCCGGCACCACGCCATCGCCGTTGGCGAGGCGCGTGGCGTAGGCGGCCTCGAATGCCACCACGTCGTCCAGGTGTACGGCGCCGTCGCCGCCGCGGCCCGTTTCGGTGGCCACCCGTCGCGCGGTCGCCCGCATCTGTCGACCTTCGGCGGTCTGGTCGTCAAACTCCTCGAAAAAAAGCGAACTGCTGCCGTCGGCGAGGCGGTCGCGGCCGCGCACCCGCGCAAACAGGAACTCGCGGGCAGCCACCAATTGCTCAGCGCGCACCCGACCCGTGCCCCGAGGATCGAGCGCCTGGGCCAGCGTCGGGTCCGCGCACAGGTCGGCGGTCGGTGCCGAAGTCGCCGCCCAGTGGGCCAGGTCCAGGTCGTCGATGCGCTCGAGGTCGGCGGCGTTGGTGACGGCGAACTGATGGATGCCGCCGAAGTTGCGAAACAGCATGGCGCGCTCCGCAGCCGGCGGCACTACAGAATCTTGCAGTACGCTGGCCAATTTGCCGGCAGCCCGTTGGCAAAGGGCTTGTCGGCGCCCGGCTTGTGGGCAAGCAGGAACTCCGCGGCGTAGGCCCCGCCCTCCTTGGGCCACTTGTGGCCGAGCAGGTGGTTGCAGGCCACTACGAAGTTGCCGTTGGCCTTGAGCTTGGCGAGCGCGCTCTCGGCCACCTTGTCGAAGTCCTGCTCAAACGCCTTGTCGGTCGGCCCGCCCCAACTGAAGACAAGCGGCATCTTGCCGGCCTCCTTCGGCCACGGGTGCAGGTAGCCGCCCGAAAAGGGCGCGGCGGCGGCGATGGCCTTGGGCCGATGGACCGCCACAAATGTGCTCATCAGGCCACCGCCCGACATGCCCATGGCGTAGACCCGCGTCTTGTCGATTTTCCACTGGTTGCCGACGCAGTGCAGCAGGTCGTCGAAGAACACGAGGTCCGAGTTGTCGAGATCGAAGGCCGAGGCCGTGTAGTACCAGTCGGTCTTGAGCACGGCCTTGCCCTTGGCATCGCGCTCGGACCGCGGCGCCACCAGGACGAAACCCTGGCCCTTGGCCTGTTCGGCCGTCAGCCCGCTCGTCTCGATCATCGCGTCCGGTTGGCCGCCGACGCCGTGGTACAAGAAGATCACAGGCAAGCCCTCGGTGCTGCTGGCCTGCTTGGGCAGTTGCACCAGGAAGGTGCGGCTGCGTTCCGCGCTCGTCAGCGTGTTCTCGCCGGGCAGCAGCGCTGGACAGACATCCAGGTGCTTGTAGATCTTGGCCTGGTTGCCGGCGCAACTGGTCTCGTACGGCACCGTCTGCTTGCCCCACGGCACCGCCTTGAAGGTGCTGCCGGTCAGCATGGCGGAGAACTGAGGCACTTCGCCGTCGAGGCTGCCGCAGAACACTTGATTGCTGGTGATCTTGCCTTCAAGGACCATCGACAGCGGCACATCAGTCTGCGTAGGCGAGGCCTTGGCCGGCAGGGCCGTGTTGGCGATGACGATCTTGAACGCGCCGCCGGCCGCCACCGGGACGTTGAGCACCGTCGCGATGGGGTCGCTGGTGTAGGTGAGATCCGAACTCATCGCACGCAACTGCATCGCAAGGATGAGGCCGCCCTTGTCGATGTCGCCCTGGGTGACCACGGTCATCTTGAACGGCAGGTTCAAGTTGCCAAACGGCGGCAACTGGACCCCAAAAAACCACTCGCCGCTTTGCAGCAGGTCGTTGGTGCCGCCTTGGACGTCGATCGCCGGTTGGGCCATGTCCGCGGTGGCGGCATCGACCGCGGCGTCGGCCGGGCCGCCGTCCGCCTTGGCACCGTCCGCCGCCTGCACGTCGCCACTGGCTGTTTCTGCGGTTCCTGCGGTCGCTTCGGCGGTCGCCGCATCTGCGCTTGCTGTCGCGTCGGCCGCCTTGGCCGGAGGATCGCTGCCGCATCCGGGCAGACAAGCCAGGGACAGGCACAGGCAAAGGGACAGGCACAGGGACAGGGACTTGGACAGGGACTGGGCCAGGCACAGGGACAGGGACCGGGACTGGGACCGGGCCAGGCAAGGGAACAGGCACAGGGACTGGGACCGGGCCAAGCACAGGGACTGGGACCGGGACAGGCACAGGGACTGGGCCAGGCAAAGGGACCGGGACCAGGACCAAGCCTGCGTGCAAGGGAGCGCCAAGAGTGCAGACATGCGGCCTCGAACGTCGCCGCCTTGGGCGGCCCCGGCGCACGATACGGTCAACGGGGGCGCAAGCGCAAGACCTGCAAGCCGGCCGCCCTCCTTGGCGATTGCGCGCGCATGCCGCACCATAGCGGCCCGCCGTTGCCGGCGCCCGGCCCGAGGATGCCATGCGCGTGACCTTTGCTGCCTTGTTTGACGCGTTCGAGTGCGCGGACGACGACTGCGCGTGCCGGCGAGCCTTGCGCGCGGCCCCGGCGTCGGCCGCCAAGGGCTACCAGGCAGGCACATTCCCCTTTGGCCACGCTGAGCGGGCGATGTTGCGCGGAGCCCAGGCACTGGCCCAGGGCAAAGACGAACCGCCGAGCGGCGCCGACCTGCCCGGCGACTACCCGCTGGCGGCGGTGTCCACGCCGAGCGGCGCCGAACTGTACTTCGCGATGTTGTGTCCGACGGCCCGGGCGGCCGTCTGCGGCAACACGGACCCCGTCGACCTCGCGCGCGCCGAGGGTGGTTGGCGGCTGCCGGTGCAGGTCTTCGCGGCCGACAGCGGCAACAAGCTGGTGCGCCTCGATGCGGACCGTGTAGTTCCCTGGCGGCATTTCGCCCAGTTGCGCGAATGGCTGCTCGACGTGGTGGCCGACGCGACCCTGCAACCCCTGGCACGCTTTGCCCGCCTGGCGCACGCGGTCGACGAACTCTGCGTAGAGGGCGGCATCCAGTTCGCGGTGGCCAACGGCCTGCAGCCGCTGACGCCGCGCCGCTTCCTGGCGTTTCGCGCGCACCTGGAGGCGAGGCTGGCCGCGTGCGACGTCAAGTCGCTGGCCACCGCATACGGCCGCTGGCTGTCGCTGGTCCCCGAACTCGACCACGGCCCGGGCGGTCCCAAGGCTGTGGTGGCGGCGCTCGGCGCCGATTTTCGCGAACTGGTCGGCCCCTGGTTGGCACCCGCCGAGACCGCGTTGGGGCCAGCGATGGAGACTTATCTCGCGGTGCGGGTGTTCGCGATTCCGCTGGACAAAGACACCACGTTGCGACGCGGTCACGCGGAATTGGTCGAGGGCTTCGCGATCGGCATGCGGCTGGCCCTGGCGTGGGCCCATGCGGCGCAGACCCTGGTCACACCGGCGGTGCTGCTCGCGGCTTGGTCGCTTGGCGAAGCGATGGTGGCCGACGCTGGCAAGCCGGTGCCGGCGTTCGCCCGCAAGCAGGGCGACCACGACCGGGCGCCGCGCATGGCCGACGTGGACATGACGCTGGCTGGTCTGGCTTGACGATTGCGCGCCAGACGATCGGGCGTCAACAGTCGGTCAGGTCCAAGACCTCGGGTTGGACGAAGTCGTCGAGGTCCACTGCAGGCTCGGGCCGGTCGGTGACGGCGCGCAATTCGTCGGTCCCGAACACGTCGATGTAGCGGCGCCAGACGCCGGCACAGATGCGATCCCAGTTGCAGCCCCCGCACACCGCCTCGGGCTTGACACGCTCGGGGTCGGCGGTCCGGCCGGCAAAGTCGCCGTACAGATCCTGGTGGTCGACGTAGTCGGGCATCACGCACGGCGGCACGCATGCGCTTTGCGAGGTCTCGATGCGCAGGCCGGTGGCGCGTCCCAGTTCGAACGCCTCGGCGAACGGGGCCACGCATTCGCCAAAGCGCAGGACCAGGTGGCGGTTGAGCCAGGCGTTGCCGCGCGGCATGGCGTAGCTGAACTGCAGGCGCGCCAGCCCCTTGCCCCAGCGCGCCCATGCCCAGCGCGCAAAGGCCGGGACCTGGCCGAGGTTGGGCCGCATCACCACGCACGTCAACTTGACCAGAAATCCGAGCTCGACCGCGCGGTCGATGGCGCGCAACTTGGCGTCGTGGCGCAACAGGTCGGGGTGGTCCAGCATCTGCGCCGACAGGGCGGCGTCGGTCGCGTGCAGCGAAAAGCCGATGCCCAGGCGGTCGCGGTACGGCAGGTAGGCCTCGAGCGCGCCCGGGCGCGCCAGCCCGACGCCATTGGTCTGCACGATGATCTGCCGCGCCCCGGCGCCGTAAGCCAGCCCGACCATCTCGGGCAAGGCCTTGACCAGCGTCGGCTCGCCACCCGAGAAGATGACCTGCGTCAGTTGGCCGGTGGGGATGCGCGCGACCAGCGATCGCAGCGCGGTTTTGCTCGGCACGATGTTGGCGTTGCCCTCGGTCGCGTTGCAAAACAAGCACTTTTCGTCACAGTGGTCGGTTACCCGCACATACAGTTTCTTGCCCGGCGAGATTTCCAGCACGTCGTCCACGGCAGGTCGCGTGAACCAACGCAAGGTGGCGCCGGCGGCGTCCAAACCGAGTGCGTCGCTCGCCCCCTGCAGCCCCTGGCCGATAAGGCCGAGCGCCGCGCCAAGTTCCGCGGAGTAGGCTCCCTCGCGGTAGCCGACGTTCCAGGCGGCGGTGCGCAGGTACGCGCCATCGTCGTCGCGGCGCGGCCCGGCGATGGCATGCGCGGTCTCGCCGCCGCGGGCGAGGATCCACAGCAGGTGCGCGCCGTCGTGCCGCCAACTGGTGACCGCGAATCCCGCCACCTGTGCGGGTGGCAGCAAGCCGGCGGGCCGCAGCAGATCGGCCTCGATCGCCGCCTGGCGTGGCACCGCGCCCTTGGTGCGCGCAATGACGGTGCGGTCCAGTAGGCCCATCAGACCCTGCGACGCCGCAGCATGGCGCCTGCGGCACGCTAACAAGGCCGGGCGGCGCTGGGCAATGCGCCGCGGCGAACCGCGCATGGACACGAAGGTTTCCATCCCCGACCGTGACCGGGGTCTGACGCGTCTGACGCCGCCGTGGCACAAACCAGCCCCGGCGTGCCAAGATCACAGCGGCGGGCCGGTGCAGCGCGACCGGGCCGCGCGCGGCGTGCCAGGGCTTGGCGACGGCGCGACCCTGCCCAGCGCCCACCGGACCCGATGACCAGCGCGCACCGAGACGTGGACCCGCTATCGCCGATCACCATCGGCACCCGCGGCAGCGACCTCGCCCTGTGGCAGGCCCGCCACGTCCAGGCCCTGCTCGGCGGGCCCGATGCGGGCGTGCAACTGCGCATCATCAAGACCAGCGGCGACCGGTTCTTGGACATTGCGCTGCAAAATCAGTTGGACAAGGGCTTTTTCACCAAGGAACTCGAAGCCGAACTGCTGACCGGCGGCATCGACTTGGCGGTGCACTCGCTCAAGGACCTGCCGACCGAGAACCCGCCCGAATTGGTGCTTGGGGCCGTGCCGCCGCGCGCCGACACCGGCGACGTGCTTTTCGTGCAGCCCGACGCCCACGACCCGAGCGCGCCCATGGGCCTTCGCCCGGGGGCCAGGGTGGGGACGGCCTCGCTGCGGCGCATGGCGCTTCTGCGCGCGCACGCGCCGCAGGTGCATTCGGAATTGCTGCGCGGCAACGTGCCCACCCGGCTCGGCAAGGCCAAGGACGGGGTCCTCGATGCCGTGGTGCTGGCCCGCGCTGGCGTGTCGCGGTTGGGCCTGGACTGGGGGGCGCTGTTGGCCTTTGACCTGGACCCGACGGTGTGGCTGCCGGCGGCCGGCCAGGGTGCCCTGGGGCTGCAGTGCCGCGCCGCGGACACCGGCCTGCGCGCGCGCCTCGACCGCATCGCCGACCCGATCGCCGCACTGGCCGTGCGCTGCGAGCGCGATGTGCTGCGGCGCTTGGAGGGGGGGTGCCATTCGCCGTTCGGTGCCCTGGCGACCGTGCAAGCCGCCACAGTGACTCTGCGCGCCGGCGCCGCCGCGGCCGATGACCGCTGGGTGGCTGTGCAGGTGACGGCGCCTGCCGAGGCCGTCGCCGCCCAGACCGAAACTGCGTTGCGCGCGGCGCTGGTTGCGCCCGCCACGTCCAGAGCGGAGGCCGCGTGGGTCCAGCCTGCTCGACCGTGGTGCTGACACGCGCGCCGGGCGACAACGCCGCGCTGGCCGCCGCATTGCGGACCTCGGGCGTGCGCGTGGTCGAGGTGCCGACCGCCCGGGTGCAGCCGATCGCGGTGCTGCCCGATCGGTCGGCTGTGCAGGCGTGGGCGGGGCGCGCCGATGCGCTGGCCTTCGCGAGCCGCCATGGCGTAGCCCACTGGGTCGAACAGTTCGGCGCGGCGACCCTGGTGCGGGGCGGCCTGCGCGTCGCGGCGGTCGGCGAAGCGACGGCCCATGCCCTGGTCGAGGCCGGCGCGTTCGTCCACGTGCAGGCGCGCGACCCGGCGACCGGCGCTGGGCTGGCCCGCGCGCTCGGTCAGGTGCTTGCGCCTGCCTCGATGGTCGTCGTGGTGCAGGCGCGGTTGGGCCAGCGCGATCTTGCCGAACACCTGTGCGCCGCCGGCCATGACGCGCGGGTGGCGGCCCTCTACGAGAACGTCGCACCCGCCGACCCCGACCCCGCGGTACACGCCCTGGCCGGTCCGCAGACCGTCGTGTTCGCCGCGGCGCCGTCCGCCGTCGCGCGGCTGTTGGCCTGGAGCGAAGCTTGGCGCACCGCGCGCTGGGTCGCCATTGGCCCGACCACCGCCCAGGCCCTGCGCGATCGCGCCCTGCGACCCGCCGCCGTGGCCGAACAACCCACCCATGCCGCGTGCCTTGCAGCCGTGCTGGCCACCGTGCGCGCGCCGATCGCCTCCCTGGAGACCCCGTGACCGAATCCACCACCTACGCTCGCGCTCAATCCGACGCCTTGTACGCTTCTGCCGTGCAGTGCATCCCGGGCGGGGTCAATAGCCCGGTACGCGCCTTCAAGTCCGTGGGCGGCAAGCCCGTGTACTTCGACCGCGCCCAGGGCGTCGAGGTCGTCGACGTCGATGGCAATGCCTACATCGATTTCTGCCTGTCGTGGGGACCGCTTGTTTTGGGGCACAGCAACCCGGCCGTCGTCCAGGCGGTGACCGAGATCGCCCCGCGCGGCTTGACCTACGGGGCGTGCCACCCGGGCGAGGTGGCGATGGCCCAGACGCTGGTCGCGGCGTTCCCGGGTTTCGAGATGGCGCGGTTGGTCAGTTCGGGCACCGAGGCGGTGATGACGGCATTGCGGCTGGCGCGCGGGGCGACCGGTCGGCCGATGATCGTCAAGTTCGAGGGTGGCTACCACGGCCATGCCGATGCGCTGTTGGTCAAGGCCGGATCGGGCCTCGTCACCCATGCCGACCCTGGCTCCGAGGCAAGTTCGGCCGGCGTGCCCAAGGAAGTGGCCGGCCTGACCATCACCCTGCCGTTTGCCGACCTCGGCGCGGTGGAACGCGCGTTCGAAGTGTACGGCGACCGCATCGCAGCGGTGATTCTCGAACCTTTGCCCGCCAACAATGGCCTGCTCGTGCAGACTCCGGCATATTTGCAAGGCCTGCGCGCAATCACCCGCCAGCACGGCGCGCTGCTGGTGTTCGACGAAGTGATCTCGGGCTTTCGCACCTGCTACGGCGGCTACGGCGCCGCGGCGGGCGTGCAGCCCGACCTGGTGACCCTTGGCAAGATCGTGGGCGGCGGCATGCCGCTCGGCGCCCTGGTCGGACCCAAGGCGATTCTGGGGTTGCTGGCGCCGGTCGGGCCGGTCTATCAGGCGGGCACGCTGTCGGGCAATCCGCTGTCGATCGCCGCTGGCCTCGCCACCCTGCGACAGCTGCAAGACCGTGCCGTGTACCGGCGCCTCGACCACCTGGGCGCCTACCTGGAACACCGGTTGGCGGCGACCGGCGTGCCGTGGCTGCGGGGTGTGCGCGTCGGATCGGTGTTCTGGCCGTATTTCGACCTCGGGCCGGTTCCGGTGCGCGCCGACACCATTTCGTCGGTCGCCGTGGCGCGCTTCAACAACCTCTACCACCACGTGCTGCAGGCGGGCTGCTACCTGCCGCCGTCGGCGTACGAGGTGTGGTTCTTGAGCACCGCGCACAGCGAGGCCCACCTCGACGCGCTGGTGGCGGCCCTGGCCGACGCGGCCCGGCGGATGGCGTAGGCGATGGCGCACGTCACGCAAGCCGGGTCGCTGTGGCGCCGCCACGGGGTGACGCTGCTGTTCAGCGCGGCGGTGGTGCTGCTCATCGCGCTGTCGCTGTGGTGGTTCGCGTTCCTGCGCCGGTCCGTGGTCGAGGGACAGGCGGCGGCGGCGGCCCTTCTGGACCGCGAGGTGGCCCTGGCGGCGATGCGCGTCGGGGCCGATGCCAGGCCGGGTCCGGTGGCCGGCGATGCGCGCCTCATGGTCGTCGCCGCAGGCAGTGAGCCCCTGGTCCTGCCCGCCCACTGGGTGGGCGACGGGGCCGATGTGCAGACGGGGGGCGGCCCTGACCGGCGCCTGCTGGTGCAGCCGACCGGGCACTGGGTGCAGGTCCGCCAGGCCCAGAACGACCGGCGGCAAGCGATGGTCCTGGGCGAGGGCGTGTTCCTGATGACGCTGCTGCTCGCAGTGGTGTCGATGCTCTACCGCCTCTCGCGCGCCGAGTCGCGGTTCCGCCGCGAAATGGCCGAGTTCCTGGGGCACATGACCCACGAGCTCAAGACCCCGCTCGCCGGCATCAAGGCGGTGCTCGACACGCTCCGGCATGGCCGGATGCCCGCGGACCAGCAAGCGACGCTGGTGACCATGGCGCTGCAGGAGGTCGAGCGCGAAGAGCACCTCATCCAGAACCTGCTGCTGGCCCAGCGGTTGCGGGTGCCCGACCAGAGGTTGGTCCGCAACGTCATCGACGTGGCGCCGCTCCTGCGCAAGTTTGCCGACCACCGGTTGGAGATCCTGGGGGGCACGGTGACCATCGCCGTACAGTGCCCCGACGGGCTGCACGGCACGGGCGACGACGTGGCGCTGTGGACGGTGCTCGAAAACCTGGTGGACAACGCCGTCAAGTACGGCGGCCATGCCCTGGTCTTGCGGGCCGCCGCCCACGGCGACGTGCTGCATGTGTCCGTGAACGACGACGGCGTCGGCTTCGACCCCGGCGACGCCTTGGCCCTTTTTGAACCCTTTGTCTCGACCGCCGCCGCCCGACAGGGAAAGCACGGGACCGGCCTGGGGCTGTCGATCAGCCGCCAGTTGATGCGCCAGATGGGCGGCGACCTGGTCGCGACCAGCCCGGGCGCCGGCCAGGGCGCGACCTTCCAGGCGACCCTGCCGCTGGCCCCGGCCGCCGCACCGCATGGATGATGTCCGCTTGCGCAGGATGGATGGCCGCGACCTGGCGGGCCGGTAGGCGGGCCGGTCTTTTTGTTGCCGCCTCGCTGACTTGGCTCTAAGCTAGTGGATCGCCGCCATCTGCCGGGCGCCCGCCGCGTCTGGGTGGGACCGCGGAAGACCCCGAGCGAGCGCTGATGCCGCAGTTCTCCGCCGACTATCTCGCCCGCTTCACGCCCGCGTCGTTGGTGTCACGGCTGCTGGCCGACCCGACGCCCTTGCAGACCGCCGTCTCTGATGAACTGCACGGCGCGGTCCTGTTCGCCGACATCAGTGGGTTTTCGCGGATGACCGAGATCCTCTCGGGCCAGCCCGACGGCGCCGAGCGCATCAACGCGGCGCTCAACGACTACCTCGGCAAACTCATCGAGACGGTCATCGACCACGGCGGCGACGTCATCAAGTTCGCGGGCGACGCGCTCATCTGCATCTGGGATGCCGCCGGGACCGGCGTTCCGGCAGCCGTGCGCGCCGCGGCTGCGTGCGGTCTGCGCGCCCAGAAGGAACTGGCCAGCTTTACCGTCGGGGACGACATCGCGCTGTCGATGCGCGTGTGCATCTGCTCGGGCGACATCTCGATGTTGCACGTGGGCGGCGTGCTCGAACGCTGGGAGGTGGTGCCGACCGGCGCCGCGGTCGCCGACCTCAAGAGCCTGCGCGCCCTGACCGCACCCGGACAGGTGGTGGTCAGCGCTGCGGCCTGGTCGAACCTCGGCGCGCCGTTCTCGGGTCGGGCAGCGCCCAAACTGGGCCCCGACGGCAAGTCGACGCTCGCTGACCTGGACGTGTTGACCACGCGCGCCGCGTTCGGATCCGCCGGCGACAAGCCCATGCGCCTGAACTGGGTCGACACCCTGCCACCGGCCGAGCCGCTCTTGCGCGCGCCGGTCCACCCCGACGCCGAGCCGGCGCTGCGCATGTTCGTACCCGGCGTGGTGCTGTCGCGGTTGGTGGAGGGCATGTCGGACTGGCTGTCTGAGCTGCGCCGGGTGTCCGTGGTGTTCGCGGCCCTGCCGGGCGGCGTCGCCACCCAGGTCAACGTGCACCACGTCCAGGCGATGGTCACGGCGATGCAGAAGGCGGTCTATCGCTACGACGGCGCCATCAACAAGATCAGCGTCGACGACAAGGGTGCAGTGCTCATCGCCGCGTTCGGTCTGCCGCCGATCTCGCACGAAGACAACGCCGCCCGGGCGCTGCAAGCCGCGATGGCCATGCGCAAGGCCTTGATGGAGGGCGGCGTGCAGGCGGGCGTCGGCGTGGCCACGGGCCAGGTGTTCTGCGGCACGGTCGGCAACAACGACCGCTGCGAGTACACGGTGCTCGGCCACGTGGTCAACCTGGCAGCCCGCTTGATGGAGGCCAGCGACGGCAGGCTGTGGTGCGACGATCTGACCGCCCAGCAGGCCAGCGCGCACCTCGAACTGCAGAAGCTCTCGGTCATCGAGGTGCGCGGCCGCACCGAACCCGTGCAGATCTGGGCGCCGACCGGCAACGTGCGCGCGGCGGTCAAGGCCAAGACCGTGATGGTCGGCCGCCAGAAGGAGCGCGAGGCCCTGGCCGAATGCATCCAGTCGGTGCTGCGCGCCCGCCAGAGTTCGGTCGCCGTCATCATCGGCGAAGCCGGCATGGGCAAGTCGCGCCTGCTCGACGACTTCGAGCGCCAGGCCGCGGCGCTGAACCTGCGCGTGCTCAAGGGCGCCGGCGACGCGGTGGACCGCAATGCGCCCTACCACCCGTGGCGCACCGTTTTCGCTGACATCTTCGGCATTCAACCGACCGACGACGTAGCCGATCGCGGCGCAAAGGTCGAGCGCTTCCTGGCGGCCTTGCCCGACAAGGTGCGGTTGCTGCGGCCGTTGCTCGAGGTGGTGCTGGCCGCCGATCTCGGCAGTGACGAGGCGGTGCGCCATCTGTCGGGCGAGGCGCGCGCGCAGCAGACCCAGAAACTGCTGGCGGCCGTGCTGCAACACGCGATCGAACGGCAGCACCTGGCGATCATCGTCGAGGACGCCCATTGGTTCGACTCTGCGTCGTGGGCGCTTTTCCGGTCGCTGCGCCTGAACGTTGTTCCGGTCATGTGGGTGGTGGCGTCGCGGCCGATCGACGACCCGCCCGAGGAATTCCAAGTCCTGCTGCGCGACCCCGAGATCAGGAAACTGCGCCTCGGACCGCTCAGCCGCGACGACGCCGGCAACCTCGCGTGCCAGCGCATCGGCGTCAAGGGCCTGCCCAGCGAAGTCATCGATCTCATCGCCGCCCGCGCCGAGGGCAATGCGCTCTACGTCGAAGAGATGGCCCTGGTGCTGCGCGACACCAAGAGCATCGTCGTGGACGGCGAGGACACCCGATTGGCGGTCCCCATCGAGGAACTGGGCAACCTGCAGTTGCCGGCGACGGTCGAGGGCCTCATCGTCAGCCGCGTCGATTCCCTGCAACTGCCCGAACAGATGACCCTCAAGGTGGCGTCGGTGGTGGGCCGGCAGTTCCCGATCGACACGGTCCAGGACGTCTATCCGCTGCCCGAGCACAAGCGCGACGTGCCCAAGATGATCCCCGGCCTCATCCAGCAGGAGCTGGTGCGCAGGGCCGACATCGCCGACCAGTACATCTTCAAACACGTGCTGACCAAGGAGGCGGTCTATGGGCTGATGCTTTTCGGCCAGCGCCGCGGGCTGCATCGGTCGGTCGCCGAATGGTACGAGCGACGCTACGCCGACGACCTGACGCACTACCTGCCGATCCTGGCCCACCACTGGATGCGCGCAGAGGAGTGGAGCAAGGCGCTGACCTGCCTGGAGATGGCGGCTGAGCAGAACCTGGACCGCTACGCCAACCGCGAGGCCGTCGAGCTCATCACCCAGGCGCTGCACCTGGACAAGAGCCACCCAGGCAACGCCGACGATCCACGGCGCGCGCATTGGCACCGCCACCTCGCCGAAGCATGGTTCCGTCTGGGCCGCCTCGATCTGGCCAAGACCCACGGCCGCCAGGCGCTCAAGTTCCTCAAGGCGCAGGTGCCGACGACGCTTTTGGCCACGGTCGCCGGCCTGCTCTGCCAGGTTGCGATACGCATGGCGCAGCGCTGGTTCCCGCACCGCTTTGCCCTGACCGATGACACTGCCAAACGGCGCCGCATCTGGGCGACCCGCGTGCTCAACCGATTGACCGAAATCCACATCTACGCCGAAGACGCCGCCGGCTGTCTGGACTCGGGGTTGCGGGAGCTGAACGTTTCCGAACCGGCCGGCCACACGCCCGAACTCGGCAAGGCCTATGCGGTGATGGCGGTGGTGCTGGGCTCTGTGCCCCAGTTGCGCGGTCTCGCCAACCGTTGGGCCGAGCGCGCGGTCGAGGTGACCGAGCGCGCCGAGGGCGCCAACGCCGCGCTGGCCTACGTGCTGTCGCGGGTGGCCATCGTCGACCTGTACGACGCCAAGTGGGCTGGCGCCGAGAGCAAGCTGCAGCGCGCCGCCGAGGTGGCCCGCACCTTTGGCGACCGCAGGTTGCGCGAGGAGGCGGTGGGGGTGCACGGCATCACGCTGTTCTTTGCCGGTCGCTTTCGCGAAGCCCAAGCCCACTTCGACAGCATGAAGTCGAGCGCGCACTTCAGCAACAACGTGCAGATCCAGGCCTGGGCCACCATGATGACGGCCGCCGTGTTGACGCGGACCGGCAGCGCCGCCGATGCAAGCGCGCAATACGCGCAGATCGCCGACTGGGTGGCCAAGAACGCCACCAAGAGCGAGGTGCTGTGGGCCAACGGCATCGAGGCCCTGGCGCGGGTCCGCCGCGGCGACGGCAAGGGCGCCCTGGAACTGGCCGACGGCTTGCTGCCCTACATCAAAAAGCGACCCGTGGCCTACTGGGTGCAGCACGCGCTCGCGGCCGTGGCGGAAACCTACCTCTCCCTGTGGGCCGTCGCCACGCCCGGTTCGGCCGAGGCCGAGGCCCTGCGCGCCAAGGCGGCCATTGCCTGCCTGGCGATGCGCAGGTTCGGGTCTGCGTTTCCGTTCGGTCGGCCGCACGCGTTGTTGTGGGACGGCGTGTTCGAGCAGCTCGCCGGTCGGCCCGCCAAGGCGGCGCAGTTGTGGACCGAGTGCGTCGCCACCTCCGACAGGCAACACATGCCGTGGGAAGCCGCCCTGGCCAAGCGCGAACTCGGCCGCTTCCTGTCCAAGAACGACCCGCAACGCAACGTGTGGTTGGACAAGGCGGTGGAAGACCTGGAGACACTCGGCGCCCGCTGGGACCTCGACCTCGCCGACCATGAACGGTGGAACGCGTGAGCCTGGTCCCCGCCGCCGACTGGACGATCTTGCGTTGCCCGTCCTGCCGCGGGCCCCTGCCTGAGAGCGCCGACCGCGGCGTACCGATCTTGCGCTGCGGCGACTGCGCTGCAACCTGGCCGGTGCGCAACCGAATCCCGATCCTGTACCGCGATGAATGGGTGCGCGGCAACGACCGGCTGATGCGGGCCATCTACAACGCGCTGCCCAGCTGGCACGACCCCGCAGTGACCTACTTGCTGCCCGTATGGCAACTGGAAGGCAGCGAGGCGCAGATGCGCGGCGCCTACCTGCAACGCATCGAGCTGCCGCTGTTGGCCAGCGAAGGCGGCGGGCGACCGCTGCGCATCCTCGAAGTGTGCATCGGCACCGGCGTCAACGTCGGCCTGGTCCAGCGCGCCATCCCGCCGGGCATCGATGTCGAGTACTGGGGCCTGGACCTGAGCGACGGCATGATGGCGGTGTGTCGCAAGAAACTGGCGCGGCAGGGATACGCTGGCGTGCAGATGGTGCAAGGAGACGCCCACGCACTGCCGTTCGCGGACCACGCCTTCGACCGCGTGTTCCATGTCGGCGCCATCGGTAACTTCTCCGACCCCGCCAAGGCCATGGCTGAGATGGCGCGGGTGGCGAAGCCGGGCACGCCGATTGTGGTGGTGGACGAGCAACTGGAGCCGGGTCGCCCGCACAACCTCTGGGTGCGGGCGTGGTTCAAGGCGCTGACGTTCTACGACAGCAACCCGCATTGCCCGGTCGAGGCGCTGCCGCCCAACGCCCGCGATGTGTTGGTCGAGCAGCCCGGGCGGTTCTACTACTGTTTGCGGTTTCGGGTGTGAGCCGTTTGGGCCAGCGTGCGTCGTCGCCGACATCGATGCGGTGCAGCACGAGGCCAGACCCAGCGTTCGTCGGCGTGGGGCCGACGGTGTGCAGTGTGCGCAGCCTGACCGGTCGAGGCCGCTGGGGGGCGCCCGCCGCGCTTGGCCTGGGTTCGACGGCGCCTGCGCACCGGCAGCACATCCGCGTGGCTCGAGGTCGCCCGCGCCGTGCTCGACACTTGGTTTAGGGCCAGGAAATGATTTACTCAATCATTTCTCGGGCCCGTTTGCTTGCTCCGTGGGTCGCCAGCTCG
>VGRO01000009.1 GCA_016875335.1 Deltaproteobacteria bacterium
TGCCGGCGCGCCGGCCGCCGCGACCGCGACCGGGGTTCCGCCCGAGGGCGGGCGCTGCGAGGGTTCGGCAGGTGGCGCCATTGCGCCACTGCTGCGGGCCGGATCCGCCACCGGCGTGGCGAAACCGCCCGAGAGACGGCCGTCTGGGGTTACGCGCAACCACGCCCGCCCCTCGGCGTCGGCGGGCAGCGGCGGCAGGTCGGCCCAGCGCAGGTGCTCGGCGGCAAAAGTGCGCAGCGCATCGTCGCCCTTGTTGCAGCGCAAGGTCTTCCATCGCGCCCCGAACCCGGGCGGAGTCAGGCTGCCCTTGGCGCTCAACCAGATGGCCTCCGCGGCGCACTCGATCTGCGGCCCGTCGGTGCCCGTGGGCCGAAATACGATCGTCATCGGCGTGCCGGGCTGGACCGCGGACCGGCAGGTGAAGAATCCGCCGCCCCGGCAGATGCTGGTGCACACCACCTCGAAAGGCGCTACGCCCGGCAACCTGGCCTCGCCGACCAGCAGGCAGGGAAATCGCGGATTGGAGCGGCGGTCGCCGAGCATGTCACCTGCCGCACCCGGTCGGCCGGGGCAGGGTCCGTTGGGGGCCAGCGCCACACTGGCGAGTTCGTGCCCGTGCTCACTGGACGCGGTCGGCCAGCAAGGCGGCACAGGCCAGCAAGGCGGCACGGGCCTGCGTGGCGCAAGTGCAGGTGGCACAACATGAGGTTGCGCCGCATGCGCTCGCGGCGGGCGGTGCGCCCGCGAGGGTGCATTGTGCGCCGACCGCGGCCATCCGGCAAGAAATCGGCGCGAAAAGCCCCGCGTCGCTCGGTCCGGCCCCGTCGGTGTGCAACGGGGCCACCAACGGGGCCACCAACGGGGACATGGTCCATAGGACGGGCGCGGTTCCGGGACCCGCTCGCACCGGACGCCTCGTCGCCGCCCGGACGGTGTGCCAGGGCCTATGCGCCTGGCCCGCGGACTGGCTTGCGCCCAACTGGCATCTTCGCCACACTTCCGCCCGCACCGCGTCGGGCCGCGGCTGCTCCGCGACCACCGACCATGCCGACCGACCGCGTTCTGCCCTGCCCAACGCCGCGCCCGCGCGTGGTTTTGGCCTGCCGCGCCGGGTTGTGGCTGGCCATGATCGTGCTTCCGGTGCTGGCGGGCTGCGAGAAGGCCCGCCAGGAGCGCGCGGCGCGCCAAGCGCAGGCCGCAGTCGCCAGCGCCATCGAACAGTATTCGACAGCCTCGGCCGGCGCCAACGCAGCGCACAGGGAGGTGCTCGACGCGTTTGCCGCCGCCAATGCGTCGACCAATCTGCCCGACTACAAGGCGGCGCTGCGCACGCGGGTGTTGCCCGCCATGGACGTGTTCGTCCACAAGCTCGAGGCCATTCCGACAGCCACCGCTGAACTCAAGGCCGTGCACGGCAGGTTGACTGAGGCCTACCGTCGCGCCCGCGACGAAATCGCCGAGTTCGAGCGCGGACTGGGCGACGCGCAAGGGCTCAGGCGGTTTGACGAGATCCGCACGGCACTGCAGCGGGCCGTAGCCGACTACAGGATCCAGTTGGCCGACTACTACACGCGGCACGACCGCCAACTGCGGCTCGACGCCGCCAGGATGGCCGAGTCTGCGACGCCGACGGGCCGGTCGCCGCCGGCCGCTTCCACGCCGGCAAGCCCATGACCGACACCGCGGAGCGCGCCGACGCCCCCACTGCCGCCGCCGCGCCCGGACACCGGCTGCGTCCGCTAGTGCTGCTGCGGGCGATGCGACCGCACCAGTGGGTCAAAAACACCTTCGTCCTCGCCCCCCTGCTGTTCGCCGGCCCGCAACTCCTGGACCGCGGAGCGTTTGGCAGCGAGGTGGTGGTGCGCGTGGCGATCGCCACTTTGGCGTTCTGCCTCGGGTCCAGCGCGACCTACCTGCTCAACGATCTGCACGACGTCGGAGCCGACCGGGCGCACCCCGTCAAGCGTCTGCGGCCGATTGCCTCGGGCGAGCTGTCGATGGCCCAAGCGCGGGCTGCGTTCGCGGCGATGCTGGTCGCAGCGCTGGCGCTGGCCTTTGTCGTCGGACCGCGGGTGGCGGCGATCCAGGCGGGCTACTTCGCCATGAACCTCGCGTATTCCAAGGGCCTCAAGCGCGTCGCATACTTGGACGCCGTGGTCATCAGTTGCGGGTTCTTGCTGCGGGCACTGGCCGGCGGCGAGGCGGCGCAAGTGCACCTGTCCGGGTGGCTGATCGCCTGCACCGTGTTGCTCGCGCTCTTTCTGGCGCTCGGCAAGCGCAAGCACGAACTGATGACCAGTGACGCCGAACACCGCGCGGCGCTCGAGTTCTACCGCATCGAGCACCTCAACTTTGCGCTGGGCGTGCTCGCCGCGCTGGCCGCCGGTGCCTATGCCCTGTACACCCGGGACCCGGCGACCATCGCGCGCTTCGGCACGGACCGGTTGCTGTTCACGCTGCCGTTCGCGCTTTTCGGTCTGTGGCGCTACTACCAGTTGCTCGACGACCACGGCACGGCGCACAGTCCGACCGAGCGCATGTTGCGCGACCCGATCTTCTTGGGCAATGGCATTTTGGGGGCCGTCGCGGTGCTGGCGGTCATCTATGGCTTGGCGGCATAGCCTGACCGGCCTCGGCCTGGTGGCGAGCGCGTGCGGTCCGTTGCAAGGTCCAGCGGTCGTCGCCAATCCGGTGCGCCACAGCCTCGATCAGCAGGTGGCGCTGGCCCGCAAGCAGCCGCTGCAGTTGCGGTTCAACCCCGCCTTGTGCAACTGCCCGCCGTTCGAGGTCCGGGTCGGCGAACGCTGGTGGCGCGCCGAGCTGTCCAGCCCCGACGCCGAGGCGCTGGCCGCCTGGATCGACTACCTCGCAGCGGCGGCCGGCGACGTGCTCCCCGTGGCGGTGGCGGTCGAGGGTGCGCTGGAGCGCGACATCCTGCGCACCTCCACAGGCGCCTACGCGCTGCGGGTCGACGTCGTTCGGATTGTCGAACCGTTGCCGCCGCCGCCGCCGCCCGTGGTCCCGCCGCCCGAGCCGGCCTCGCGCACCTGAAACTGGCGCGATGGGCGATTTGCGGCATGATCGCGGCGCGCCTGCCCGGGCGCCCGAGGTGAAACGATGTCGCCGTCCATTGCCCGAACGCTGACCGTCGCGGCCGCGGCATGTCTGTGGTTGGCTGGCACGGCCGCCCGCGCCCAGACCCCCGAGGTCGTCAAGCCGCGCCTTGAGCTGCAGGTGTTTCTGCTCGACAAGGCGGTGGGCACCGAGATCCTGCGCGGCGCCAAAGGCGCGGAGGCCAACTATTTTTCGACCGAGGCGAACCTGCAGGACAAGGTCGCCAAGGTCTGGCGCGGTTTCAAGCAGCGCACCCACTTGCAACTGACCCCGGCGGGCGAAGTGCAGTCCTTCGACCGATGGATCGACGTCACCGGCGCCACCCAGGGTACCAAGCTGTTCCAGTTCAACGGCCAGTGGCGCATCGCCGTGACCGAAGCGGCGTTCGAGGGCAAGAAGCCCAAGCCCAAGGTCACCGACGTCAAGGCGACCCAGCCGCTGGTGGTGCTCGACGAACGGCTGCCGGCGCTGGTGGTGGTGGCGCAAGAGCGCATGGCTGAAACGGAATCGTTCAGCTACGTGCGTGTCGACAACGCCACCTTTGGCACCCTGCGCCGCACCGTCGAACCCTTGGTGGACGGCAAGGGTGCCCGCTTCGTGCGGACCTGGCTCAAGGGCGACAAGGTGGCGGTGTGGGTACTGCGCGACGCCAACGGCAAGGTCGTCCAGGTGCAAGGCCTCGATGGCTGGCGCGGCGTGGCCAAAGAGGCCAAGCCCCCGCAAGGCCTCAAGCCCGCCGACGACGACAAGGCTGGCGATGCGCCCGCCCCGGCAACGCGGACGGACGGCTGAACCGGATCACGGGGTCGCCGGGTCGCGCTCCACCTCGGCGGGCGCCCCGCTGCGCGTGACCGGTGCGGCCAGCTCGACGCCGGGCAGCGGCTCGCCGGGCATCAACACCGGCCAGGCGAACGACCGCTCTTGGCCAGCGCGCACCACCTTGACCTGCAACACCCGGTCGGTCTTGAGTTTCTGAAATACCTGGAGCAGATCGGTCGGCACCACAATCTTGTGGCCCTGCACGCTGACCAGGCGATCACCGGGCAACACGCCATAGCGCAGCACCTGCGGGTCGTCGCCAAACAGCGACACGATGCGGTAGCCGAGGAACTTCTTGTTGCCGTCGCGCAGCGGCTCCAGCGGCACCTGGCCGAGCAGCCAGCCTGGACCCGCCGCCAGCACCCTGTCGAGGCGCGGCCGCGGGATCACCAGCGCGCCGGCCCACGGATCGGCCCGGGGATCGACGCGCCGGGCACCGCCGCCCTTGCGGGCACCCGCGCCTGTGGACCGCGCGGGCTCGGCCGCGTTGGCGGGTTCGGCTGCCGTGGGATCTGGGTCGGCGGTCTGGGGGCTGGCACACCTGGTTGCCGTGCACAGCGCCGCGACGGCCCAGCGGATCGCGGCGGACGCCGACCGCGCCGTCGTGCTGCGGCCGAGCGACATGGCGACACCACAGGACGGAGGGGCAACGGGCCGCGCTCGCGCCTGCGGGGTTGACGGACCCGACGCGGCGGCGGCCACTACGGCGCTACGCCGCAAAACGAGAGCCTCTCTTCGCTGCAAGGGGCCTGGGACGTCGGCGCGGCCGTTTCGGTACACGCTGGCGCCGGCCGGCACGCAAGGCCCTCGCGGCATTCGTCGTTCGGCGCGCAGCTGCGCATGCAATAGCGGACATCGCCGCCGAAATCGACGCAGGTGGCCTCGGGCGGGCACTCGCCCTTGCGGCAGCCGACCTTGAGGCAATAGCCCTCTTGGGTTGTGGTGTCGCAGGTCAGCGTCGTGCCACACTGGCTGTTGCGCTCGCACTTGTCCCCCACCACGGGCGAACACGCGCTGCCCAGACCTGCCGCCGCGACCAGCGCGACCGCGAGGATGCGCGATCGGATCACGGCGTGGCCTCGCCGCCCGCAGGGGTTGCGGTGCGCGGCGGCGGCGCGGCCCTGTGACCGGGACACGCCTGGGCGTACAGCCTGGCCAGTTCGGTCTCCGCCCACTTGGGGTCGAGCTTTGCGACGTCGTCCCACGCCTGGCCGAAGGCCGCCGCGTCGGCAAAGCCATGGTTCACATAGACGCTGTCGTCGGGCGCCGCATAGCCGGTCAGCTGACACCGCGCGGCCAAGGCGGCCTTGGAGAGCCGCGCCTTGGCAGCTTCGGGGTCCGCCGCGGTCGGGGTGGCCGCGCCGGGCAGGCCCACGGCGGGCGCTCGAGCCTGGCCCGGGGCAGCAGGTTTTTCGACGGACTTGCCACACGCGAGGCACAACGCCGCGCACAGCCCGACCTGAATCGCGCGCCCGGTCCTCATCGCCGCGCCAACGCCCGGCCGCCCGGGTACACCGCCGACGCACCGAGCTCTTCTTCGATGCGCAGCAGTTGGTTGTACTTTGCGGTGCGCTCGCCCCGCGACAGCGATCCGGTCTTGATCTGCCCGGCGCTGGTCGCGACGGCCAGGTCGGCGATGGTGCTGTCCTCCGTCTCGCCCGACCGGTGCGACATGACCGTGGTGTAGCCAGCGGCGTGGGCCATGTCCATGGCGTCCAGCGTCTCCGACAGGCTGCCGATCTGGTTGACCTTGATCAGGATCGAGTTGGCGATGCCCTCGTCGATGCCGCGGCGCAGCCGGGTGGGGTTGGTCACGAAAAGGTCGTCGCCGACCAACTGGATCTTGTCGCCGACGGCGTCGGTCAGCCGCTTCCAGCCGGGCCAGTCGTCTTCGGCCATCCCGTCTTCGATGGACGCGATCGGGTAGGTGGCGGCGAGGTCGGCCAGGTAGTCGGCGAATTCGTCGCTCGACAGCGAGCGGTTCTCGCTGTGCAGGGTGTAGCGGTTGGTTTCCTTGTCGTAGAACTCGCTCGAAGCGACGTCCAAGGCCAGCGCAAGCTGGGTGCCTGGCGCGTAGCCCGCGGACTCGATGGCTTGCAACAGTACGCCAAGGCCCTCGGCGTTGCTCGCCAACCGCGGCGCGAACCCCCCTTCGTCGCCCACGGTCGTGGTCATCCCCCGCTTGGCGAGGATCTTCTTGAGGTGGTGGAAGGTCTCGGCGGCGGCGCGAATCGCCTCGGCGAACGACGGCAAGCCGACGGGCACCACCATGAATTCCTGGATGTCCAGGCCGCCCGCCGCGTGGGCGCCGCCGTTGATGAGGTTGCACATCGGCACCGGCAGCACCCGCGCCCGGGCCCCGCCCAGCCAGCGGTACAGCGGCATGCGCGCCTGATCCGCCGCCGCGCGCGCCGCCGCCAGCGACACCCCGAGGATGGCGTTGGCGCCAAGGTTGCTCTTGTTTGCGGTACCGTCGAGCGCCAGCATCGCGGCGTCCACGCCGCGGAAATCGCTGGCGTCGCGGCCCAGCAGTTGCGGTGCGATGCGCGTGCGCACGTGGTCGACGGCCTTGGCAACGCCCTTGCCCAGATAGCGGCCGCCGCCATCGCGCAGCTCGAGCGCCTCGTGGGTCCCGGTCGAAGCGCCCGAAGGCACCATGAAACGACCGCGGCCGCCGCCAGCCAGCACGACCTCGACCTCGACGGTCGGATTGCCGCGCGAATCGAGCAGCTCGCGTGCGAGGATCTGGGCGATGTCGGTGCAAGCCATGGCAGAGTGCGTCGCCCCGGCGGTCGGCGCCGGGCGGCGGCATTTTGGACGTGCGCACGCTGGGGGTCAATGTCACCGGCTGGAACGGGCCGAGGCCGGTGCCCCAGGATCCTGTCGGACCATCGTCCGACGGGCTGCGTGGCGATTGCGATCGGGGCAGCGACCGAAAACCGCCTGAGGGCCGGGCGGAGCGCAATCGCAAATGTCACGGGCGGGCCGCTGGCGACGGTCGCCGGGCTGCAGATGAACTCCAATACCGCGCACACCGCGACCGCGAAGGTTGCTCACGATCAGCCGGCTGCGCCGGACAGGTCCAGGCCCGGGCGCAGGCGCACTGTCGGATTCTGTCAAGAATGCAGGGCGTTGTGTTCGGACGGATGTCGGAGCGGAGCACGCGGCGGCGGCAAACATGCCAAGCGGCGGCTGTGGTGCCGCCTTGGCGCTCAACCACCCCCCGCCAGCTCAATCCACACGGGCGCATGGTCGCTCGGCTTGTCGCCATGGCGCAGGTCCTGGTCCACGCCGGCCGCCACCAGCCGGTCGCGCAGCGGCGCCGTCACCAGCCAATGGTCGATGCGCAGGCCATCGTTGCGCTCAAGCCCGGCGGCGCGGTAGTCCCACCAACTGAACATGCGGGCTTCGGGGTGCACCGCGCGCGCGGCGTCGCAGAGGCCCCACTGGCACAGGCCACGCCATGCGCGCCGCACCTCCGGGGTGCACAGCACCGTGTCTTTCCAGGCCGCTGGGTAGCGGACGTCGAGGTCGTCGGGGGCGATGTTCCAGTCGCCGCCGATCGCCAACGCCTCGCATGGCGCACAGGTGCGGTCGAGCCACGCGCGCAGCCGGCGCAGCCATTGCAGCTTGTAGGCGTACTTGTCGCTGCCGGGCTCGCCGCCGTTGGGCACGTAGACGCTGACCACCCGCAGCCCGGCGACCTCGCAGTCGATCAGGCGGGCCTGCGGGTCGTCCGCGCCGTCGTCCAGGCTGGTGGCGCGGACCGCGATCGGCTGCCGGGCCAGCACCGCAACGCCGTTGTAGGTCTTCTGGCCGACCAGGGCCACCTGGTAGCCGGTCATGGCGATCTCGGCGAACGGAAACTCGCCTTGCTGCACCTTGAGTTCTTGCAGCACCACCACGTCGGGTCGGGTGGCGGCCAGCCACGGCACGAGCGCGTCGAGGCGGCTGCGGACGGAGTTGACGTTCCAGGTGGCGAGGCGCATCGGCGGGCTCCAGCGTGGGGCGAGCACGCTAGGAGCCTGTCGCCGAAATGCAAGTATCGGCAGATTCTGGCCGACAGGCTCCTAGCGCGGAATCAGGGCGTTGGCCAAGGCCGCCCTTTGCAAGGGGGCGTCTTGCGGCGACAATGGCGACCACGGCGCCGCGCGGCGCCCAAGGAACGGACCATGCAAGGCTTCCAGACCGGCGTCGCAGTTTCGGCGGACGTGCTGCACGGGCCCTTGCGCACCCTCGCCGGGCGCGAGGCGCAGTTGGCAGCCCGGATGCGGGTGGCCAAGGCGCTCTTGCCGGCGCCGCCCGACTCGCTGGTTCCAGCCCTGGTGTACCTGACCCAGGATCCCGATGCCGGGGTCAGGCAAGCGGCCCGCGACTCGCTGGCACAGATGCCGGGCGAAGTGTTGTTGCCGATCCTCCAGGGCTTCAAGGACCCGGCCCTGCTCGATGCCACTGGCCGCGCCTTGCACAACGTGTCGCGCGCTGCGGTCGAGGTGGTGCTCAACAACCACACAGAGGACGACACCATCCGCTGGCTGGCCACCATGGGCGGCAGCGAAGTGTGCGAAACCATTGTGCGCAACCAGGTGCGCGCGGTCCGCTCTCCAGCGATCATCGAGGCCATCTACTTCAACCCCTCGGTGGCGCAGGGCGTCGTGCAGGCGATGCTCGAATTCGCGGTGCGCAGCAACTTGAACCTCGACCACGTCCCAGGGTTTCGCGAAATGCGGGCCGTGCTGCTCGGCGAAGTGGTGGACGACTCGGGCGGCGGCCTGTCGGACCTCAAGTTCCAGTCGGCCATGCTCATCGCGACCGGCCAGGGCGAACTGGCGGCGCAGCTGCTGGGCCAGTTGAGCGACGAACAGCGGGCGCACATCGAAGAAAAGGTGATGTCGAGCCTGGGTGCGCTCATCGCCAAGATGAGCGTGTCGCAAAAGATCCGCATCGCCATGGTCGGCGACGCCGCGACACGCAAGATCCTGATCCGCGACCCCAAGAAAATGGTGTCGCTGGCGGTACTCAAGTCGCCGCGGTTGACCGACAGCGAAATCACCACCTTTGCCGCAAACAAGACCTTGAGCGAGGACATCCTGGCCAACATCGCGCGCAACCGCCAGTGGACCAAGGACTATGCCACGCGCAAGGCGCTCGTGTTCAACCCCAAGTGCCCGATCACCTTCTCGCTGACCTACCTGCGCACGCTGACGCCCAAAGACATCAAGGACTGCGCCAGTTCGCGCGACGTCAATCAAACGGTCTCGCGCCAAGCCAAGCGGATGCTGGAGACCTCGCAGAAGAAGTAGCGGGCGCTCCCTCGCACGGACCGGGACCACTGCGAATGCAGTCCCCGCGGCGCGCTGCCGCGGCAGGCTAGTAGGCGAAACCCCAAATTCGCGTCGGGATATGGGCCGTGATTCCTCAACAAACCCTCAATCGGTTTCGCCTACTAGGAGCCTGGCGGCGAAACGCCAGAATCGGCAGATTCTGGCAGACAGGCTCCTAGCTGCTTGTTGCGTGAAGGGGGCTCGCAGCCCCCTCGCGCGCCCATGCGCGCTCACCCCCGCGGCCGGAAGTACCTCAGCCCTGTTGCGCGCCGGAACCCGGCGCGAATTTCGGGCCTGAGGTACTAGGGATACACGATCTCAACCCGCGGCCCCTTGCCCTTGGCGGCGTCTGCACCCAGCGCACTGCCGGTCGCCACCAATCGCTCAGCCGCCACGCCCTTGGACATCAGGTAGTAGCGCACGGCGCCGGCCTGGCCCTGCCCCACCTTCTCGTCTTGGGCATAACCCACCAGCGTCGCCTTGACGTCGGCGTGCACTTGCAGGGCCGCGGCGAGGCCGTCGAGGTACGCCTGGGCCTTGGTCGTCAACTGCGCCGACGTGCCCTCCCACGAAATGGCAAGCGCCCCCATGAATTTCTTGAGTTTGTCCGGCACCTTGTCCGGGCAGCCGTCGCCGTCGGCAAAGCCGTTCTTGGTTTCGGCGTCGCGCGGGCACTTGTCCATGGTGTCTTCGATGCCATCGCCGTCGCTGTCCGGGCTCTGGTCGGGGCAGCCGTCTTCGTCGTCGAGGTTGTTGCGCGTCTCTTTGTCTTTGGGGCAGTTGTCGCGGCTGTCGGGGATGCCGTCGCCGTCGCTGTCGGGGTCGTCGGGGCAGCCGTCGTCGTCTTCAAAGCCGTTCTTGTTCTCGGGTACGGGCGGGCACTTGTCATGTTCGTCGTCGATGCCGTCGCCGTCCTTGTCAGCGTCGGGGCAGCCGTCGTCGTCGCGCACACCGTTCTTGGTTTCGGCGACGTCGGGGCAGCGGTCGGCGGCATCGAGCAACCCGTCGCCGTCGTTGTCCAGTTCCGGGCAGCCGTCCTCGTCTTGCCAGCCGTCGCGGTCTTCGGCGTCGAGGCGGCACTTGTCGTCGCGGTCGCTGATGCCGTCCTCGTCGCTGTCCTTGGCCTTGCCGCCGATGCGGTAAGTCACCGACAGCCACACTTCCGGCTCGATGCCGTAGGAACTGCCGCGGATCGGCACCAGCGACACATGCGCGTCCAACCGCAGCCCGAGAAACTCGTTGAGATCGAAGCGCGTGCCGGCCCCGACAAAGACATGGGCGTCGTCGTCGTCGGGTTCCGTCACATTGGGCGAGGCGGTGCTGATGCCATCCCAGCCCAGGCCGGCCCGCGCGAACGGCCGCAGCGCGCCGTCGGGGACCAGGGCAAAGGTCGCCCCGGCCCGCCAGGTGGTGATGTTGGCAGCGTCGCCAGACTGGCGCAGCTTGGACAGGGTGTAGCGGACTTCGCCCTCGGCCGTGACACGGTCGCTGAACGCGTAGCCGCCGCGCAGGCCAAAGCCGGGGCCGGCGACCGGGACCTCGTCCTTGTAGAGGGCATTGCCCAGTTCGTTGATCTCGTGCTTGAACGCCCAGCCGCCGAGCGCGCCGACCTCGATGGTGGCGGGCGGTTCGGCGCGGGCGGGCGCGGGCGACAACACGACCCAGGCGGTCCAGGCCAGGGCGCTGCTGGCGGGGGCGAACGAGCACAGGCGATGGTGCGAGGCGGGCATGGTGGGGCGGCCAGCGCGCCGAAAGCAGGGCGGCCGGGGCGGGGCGATGATGCCGCAAACGCCGGCCGCGGCAAACCCGCCCGCCCAGTTCGGGTGGCCATCTGGGCGGTTGCCGCCGACAACTGCCCCGACCTGATTGGTTGTCGGCTGCCAGGGTCCCTCGTCGTCGCCATTGGCTGCGACGCCGCCACTGGACCGCGTTCACCTTGCCTGCCGCGTGCCGGATTGCAGCCGCGACGACCATCGCACGCAAGCACCCTCATGTGAATCGACACGCGATGCCGGGGCCGGCCAGCCCGGCAACGCAGGGCCGGGATTCGGGCCTGCCCGGCCGTACCGTCCTGTGCTACAGTGCCCCCGTTGGTCGCCTTGTTGTGGGTGGCTTGGCCGCCCAGAGGTCGACCGCAGGCCGGACTGCCTGCAGACAGGATGGGCCGCCCGATGTCACTCGCTCGTCCTGGTCCGATCCGGCCGGTGGGCCCGGCTGCCTCCACCCTCCACCTGCCGCCGCCCGGTGACCCATGAGGCGCCCGCCCGCGGCCCCGGCGGTCCTTGGTCTAGGCCGGCCCGCGACGATCGTGCTCGCATGGTTGGCGCTGACCGCGGGAGGCGCTGCGCTTGACCTCGCAGGGGTGACGGGTGGCTACGAGCGCGCGGCCAGCGACCTCTGGCACCGCCTCTCTGGGCTGCGGCGCACCCCCCAGCACGTGGCAATCGTCGGGATCGACGAAGCGTCGCTGGCCGAGAAACCCGACGAGCCGCTGGTGTTCTGGTCGCCGCACTACGCCCGGGCACTCGATGCCCTGGGCAAAGTCGGGGCCAAAGTGGTGGGCGTCGACCTGTTGCTGACCGTGAGCCCGGAGGCCTGGCTGGCGCGGGCCGGGCTCGCCCCTGGCGACGTCCGAAACTTTGATCAGCCATTCCGCAAGGTCCTGGGCGAAGGCCGCACGGTACTGACGGCCTTCGCCACCGGCACCGAGCGCGACGCGGAGCTTCTCCTGCCCAACCGCGACTACTGGCTGTCGCTGCCCGGCCTGCTCGACGACGTCGCCCTCGCCAACCTGGAGTACGACGACGACGGCGTGCTCCGCTCGTTCCGCATCCTGAGCGACCGCCCCGACTCGCCTCGGCGCTTTCTGGGGGCACTGCTGGCCGCCCGGGCCGCGGGTCAGGACCTGGACGCGCCGACTTGGCACCTGGGCGGCAGGGACTTGCAGGCCCAGGGGGCTCGCCACCAGGTCGCTTTTGCCGGCCCCCCCGGCACCGTACCCGTGGTGCCGATCTCGCGGCTGCTGGCCGCCAACGCCGAGCGCGATCCACAGGTTCGGGCGCTCGCTGGAAAGACTGTCCTGTTCGCCGCGACCTACCACGCCGCGCAGGACGTCCACCCAACGCCCTACGCGCCTTTGATGATGCACGGCGCCGAGATCCACGCCCAGATCGCCGAGTCGCTGCTGACCGGTCGGCGCTTTGATGTCGCGCCGCTGTGGCTGCACGCCGCGCTGCTGGCGCTGGTGGCGGTGGCCGGGGCGCTGTTGATCTCCGGGCGGCCGGGCGTGGGCCGCGGTGCCGTCGTCACCTCCGTTGGCTTGCTGTCGACGGCCGGCCTGGCCTTTGGGTTGTGGCAGTTGGATATCGCCGTACCGATCGCCGGGATGCAGGCGGTGCTGGTGAGCGGCTTCGTCGCCGGCCTGGGCCTGGGCCTGCGCGGCAGCGAGCGCCGGCGCGAAGAGCTCAAGCGGATGTTTGGCCGCTACGTGTCCGACGAGGTCGTCGCGCACCTGCTGGGCAGCGGTCATGCCCCCGACCTGGGCGGCGAGGCCGGACAGGTTTCCGTCCTGTTCTGCGACATCCGCAACTTCACCACCATCTCCGAGCGTCTGCGGCCGCACGAAGTCGTCGACATGCTCAACGCCTGGTTCTCGCTGGCGGCCGAGCCCATCCTGGCCCAGGGCGGGACGATCGACAAGTACATCGGCGACGCGATCATGGCTGTCTTCGGCGCTCCGGCGCCCCAGCCCGACCACGCGCGTCGCGCGCTGAAGGCGGCCGCGGAGATGGCCCGGCGGGCAGAGAAGTTCCGCGGCTGGATGGAGGAGCGTTTCGCCGGGCGCGACCTGCCCGCTTTCGGCATCGGCATTGGCATTCACAGCGGCGAGGCCGTGAGCGGCAACATCGGGTCGCCGCGGCGCATGGAATTCACCACCATTGGCGACACCGTCAACGCTGCCTCGCGCTTGGAAGGACTGACCAAGGGCATGGGGGTCGCCGTGGCCATCAGCAGCGCCACCGCCGACGCCGCCGGCAACGGCCTGCGCCTCGGTCCGCCCCAGCAAACCCAGGTCAAGGGTCGCCAAGAGGCGATGCAGGTGATGGCCTTTGAGGGATTCGACGACGAAACGGGAGGAAGGGCATGAACGACACCGGGGCAACGGGCGGCCACGCTGGCCGCCGCGGCGAGCGTGGCTCGGTCCAGTGGTGGCTCTGGGGCGTGGGTGCTGGGGTCCTGTTGTGGGCGTCGCCGGTGCTGGCCCAGGTCACCGGCGGACCGGTGGGGCTGGTCACGCGCGTCACAGGCGTCGTCACCCTCGCGGTGGGCGCCGATGCCCTGCCGGCGGCGGATTTCGTGCAGGTCGTCAGCGGCGAACTGTACGTCGTGCAGGAAGGGGGACTCATCGAGCTGGTCTACTTCGGTGACGGTCGCCGGGAGCGCTGGGCCGGCCCGGCCCGAATGGTCGTTCGTCCCACGGGCGGGACGGCGCTCTCCGGGACCCCGCAGGTCAGCTTCCTGCCGGCTTCGGCGGTGGCTGCCCTCAAGAAAGTGCCACCCCGCGGCATCGCCACCGCAGAGGCCCGGGCCGGGGGCAACCGCGTGCGGGGCCTGGAGCCGGGGGCGCCCCCTGCCGCGCAACCCGCAGGGTCGCCCCCGCCACCGGCCGCGCCGTTCGACGAGAGGGCGGCCCGCGAGGCGCTGGCGCGCCACGGCGCCGATCCGGGCTCGCCAGTGCGCCCCGGCACGCAGAAGCCCCAGCCCACCGCCGGTCAGGCCGGCCAGGCGCCCGCCGGTGTCAGCCTGGCGGCCTTGAGCGCCCGCATGGAGGGACCGGCCGCGCCGGCCCTGGTGGCCGCGGCGACGAGCGCCGGGTTCGCCATGCAGCCGCCTGCGGCGCTGGCTGCCGACGCGGACGTGGTCTTTCGGGCTGCCGAGGGCGGCGCCCTGTCGGCTCGCCTCAAGGGTGGCGGCGAACTGGTGGCGGCCCGCCAGGAGGCGTGGCCCGAGCTGGTCCTGGGGGCCGCCCGCATGTGCCGCCTGCAGCGCCTGAGCCAGCCAGACCCCAGCCGCACCATTTCCGTGTCCCTGGCGGTATTCCCCCTGGAGGGCGGAGGGCCTGGATCGGTGCAGGAGCCCGTGTCGGTGCCGGTGGGTCAGCAAATGGTCATCGAGATGGTCAACGACAGTGCGCTGCCCGTGCAGATCCGCATCGTGGAGGTAGGCCCTTCTGGCAGCGTGTCGCAGGTCTTTCCTCCGGCCGACAAGGTCGAAGGCTTGCAGCCCTACGGGCGCCGCCGGCTGCCGGGCGAATTCGCCGCCGCACCTCCCCTGGGTGCGTATGGCTACGCCTTGGTGGCGACCCGGCAGCCGCCACCCGTGCCGCCCGCAGCGGCCTCGGCCCCTGCGGCGCCACCGGCAGCGGATCCCCTCGCGGCTGTCCTGCAGTCCAAGAACCCGGCCGCCGCGCTGACCTTGGACACAGGTCTGGCGTGGGGAGTCGGCTGGTCGCGGCTGGTCATCCGGCCATAGCAACCCGTCGTCTCTCGCGGACACGATCCTGGCGCGCTCGGCCGCGCCCACCAGGGAGGCACCATGCGGCCCATCGCGAGCGATGGTCTTGCAGACGGGCACGACCCCACTGCACTGCTGACCTGGAGCCCGATTGGCCCGACTGGCGCGACGGCCAGCACGGCCCATCCCTGGCAACGCGACCGCTGGGCACGGACAACGACGTCGCCCCGGGCGCTGGCCCACGGCCGCCCCCCCACTGCGCGACGCCTCTGTGGCGCTGCGGCAGCCCTGGTGCTGTGGCTGGCCCGTCCTGGGGTGGCCCAAGGGCCCGCAGCACCCGCCGCACAGTTGCCACCCGCTACGGCAGTGGCGCCGCTCCATCCGCCTGCCGCACCAGCCCCAAGCCCCCCGCCGGTCGTCTTTCTGGGTCGCTCGGCGCGCGCACATTGGGCGGGCGGCGTCGCCCTGACCGTCCTGGGAGCCGCCGCGACCGGTGCGGCGGTCTGGCTGACCCTCGATTCCCACGCCGCGCGCGAGCAGGCGCGTGCACACTGCAGCGCCAAGCACCCCAACATCTGCAGCCCGGAGGGTGTTCGCCTCCAAGATCGGGTGCAGCGCGACAGCCTGGCCGCGCTCGGTGTGGGCGTGGCGGCTGTTCCCATGGTCGGCTTGGGTCTGCTGTCCCTGCTGGTGGCGCCCGGCAACTGGGATGCGGTCACGACCTCGGACGCCGCGGTTCAGGTGGTACCCGTCGTGGGGCCGGCGCCTGGCCTGGCCCTGCAAGGGACCTTCTGATGTGCCATCTCGCCCGGTTGGGCCGATGGTTGGTCTTGGCGGTCGTGGGGACGGCGGGGTGTGGGCTGATGGACGACCCGCCGGTCCTGGATTGCGCCTATGCCCCGCTGAGCCAGAACGAGCTGCCGCCATGGCTGGTCCAGAGCTGCGTGCTGCTGGCGTCCTGCTCGCCCTTTGGGTCCCAGAGCGTTGGCACATGCATCCGCGACGCGGTTCCGCTCAGCAGCGTGTACTTCCACTGCATCCAAGGCGCCGCCACCTGCCAGGACGTCGAGGCCTGCCAGGGTGCCGGCCGCCTGCCGGCCTCGGCCTGCGCGGACAAGCCCAAGGGCTGGCACTGCGACGGTCTGCGCGGCGTCCGCTGCGGCTTCGGCGAGCCCACCTACGTGGACTGCGCCAAGGTCGGTGGCACCTGCGCGCTCTACAAGGAGGCAGCGACGGCCGAAACCTGGCCCTGCCTGTTGAAAAAGGGGGCTTGCGCGGCGGACAAGCACTGGCGTTGCGACGGCACCCGCCAGGTCTTTTGCAGCGGGACCGAACTTTGGGGTCAGGACTGCGCCGCCACCGGCCAGCGCTGCCTGCAAGGGAGCACCGGCGCCACGTGCTCCCCCGTCTCCTTCCCCTGCAGCCAGAACACCTGCCAGGGCAACACCTTGCACCACTGCCCGTGGTACGGCCAGCCCTGGGGATTCCGCTACGACTGCGCCGTGGCCGGCGGCGTCTGCCAGGACGGCATGTGTCGGCGCAAGGAGTGCGCCTACGGCGACACCCCCTGTCGCGAGAGGTGCCTGGATGGCACGCGGATGCAGACCTGCGTCGGCTCCCGCTACGCCTGGGAGGGCGGCGCCCCGCTGACCGTCGACTGTGCCGCCTACGGTTTCACTGGCTGCGCCCGGCCGGTGGTCAAGGGGGTCGAGGGGCTGCCCGTGTGTCGGTAGGGCCCGGCCCCTGGCCGCAGCCATCCCTCTGCCGTCTGCCCTCCGGTCCGCAATTGTACCCGAACGGACGCTGCCGGCACGCCGTCGACCACCACCCGGCCGAAGTCGTCCGTCCGCGTCACGCTGCCCTGCAGCAACACGCCCGACGCGTCCCAGATGTCGTAGGCCACCTCCGTGCCGGCGACCGGCAGGGACACGGCGTAGGTGGTGGTTCTGACCGGCGAATGGAACAGCTCCAGGTCGACGTTGGGGTCGCGGACGTAACGGGGGGCCACCACCGATTGGGCCGGGTTGAGCAAGCCCAGCCAGAATGCCAGGGAGTTGTGCACCGTGTCCGCCTTGAGGGCCGCCGAATCCTCGAATTTGCCCATGCCGAACGGGTACATGAAGGGCGCCACGGCCAGCGCGGCGACGCCGAAGGGGACCTCGAAGAGCTCCCACAGCGGGTTGGGGTTCCACTCGCCGCGAATCTCGATGGTGTTGTAGACGATCCGGCGCCGCAGGTCGATGTCGCGCCGGGCCAGCACGGCGAACTCGACGCGTCCCGGCCCGCGGCGCTCGGCGACCAGTCGCAGGGTCGCTGGGCCAGCGGCCTTCTCCACCTCGATGCGCTTGGCCAGGCCGCGCTCATGGACGATGATGCCGGTGCACGCGGTCATGGTCGCCGCGATGACGGTCAGCGCCACGGCGCGGCTGCCCCTGGCGGGCACGACGGCGACGCGGCGGCTCACTTGTCCATCCCGTACAGGACGAAGGCCGCCCAGAAGAAGGGGTGTTGCCACCGCGGGTCCTTGCGGATGGCGGCCTGGGCCGCGCGCAGGGCCTCGGCGCTGCCGAGCTCCAGGAAACGATCGTAGAAACGCAGCATCAAGCGGGCCGTCGCGTCGTCGGAGACCTGCCACAGGCTGCCGATGACGGTGGGCGTGCCTCCAGCGAGAAAGGCGGCGGTGATGCTGCCCAGGGCGTCGTCCGACCCCGACAGCGTCGTTTCGCAAGCGCTCAGCACCACCAGGTGGGTGTGGGACAAGTCCATCCGGCTGATCTCGGCGGCGGTCAGGTGGCCGTCGGCGCCGGCCCCGCGGGTCAGGATCAGGCTCGACGCGCCCGCGGCGGCGGCCCCGGCGAACTGCCCGTGGGTGGCGAGGTGCAGGATGTTGAAGTTGCGGTAGGCGTCCATCACGCGGTGCTCGCTCGCGTCGTCGCCGACCAAGAGCGCCGAGTCGTCGAACATCCGCGAGACCGCGCGGGCTTCCACTTCGGCCGTGGGCAGGGGCAGCCAGGGCTCGGGGTAGCTGGCGTTGCCCACCGCCAGCATGCGCGGCGCGTCGGCGGACAGGGGGCGCTGCACGATGGCGTGGTAGAAGGTCGCGGACGGCAGGTAGGCGACGCGTGCCCCTTCGGTCAGCAACTGCCCCGCCGGGGACTCCAGCACACCAAAGGGCAGGTTGGCCAAGAAGCCATCGGGCACCACAGTCACCGCCTTGGCCCTGGCCACTTCCGGGCCCAGGGGTGCCAGCAGGGCCATCCACAGCCACCGCGAAACGCCTCGCCACGCGTCCCCCTGGGCAAGACGCAGCGCCCCCGACAGCGAGGACACCTGCAGGCGCAAGGCTTGGGGCGGCGTCTGCAGGTGCACCAGCCGGGCGCTGGCGCGGGTGACGACAAACACATGGACCGCGTCGCCGCCCAGGTGGAAGGACAGCAAAACCTGGTCCCCGGCCAGGCCGCGCTGGATCTCCTCCAGCGTGGTGATGACCAGGTGGCCTGCCAGCGCCAGGCGGTAGGGCAGGCCGCGCTTGTCGATGGACTCGATGCGCCGGGCGACCTCCTGCTGTCCCAGCCAGAATGCTTGGTCATCGCGCTCGGCGACTTGATGGAAGGCTTCGGGCTGGCGCGGCTTGAGCCCGGCGAGCCCGCGGCTGCGCCCCCCGGGGCCGATCGGCGCGGCCTGGGCCTCGAAGCTGCGATCCAGGTCGCGGAACACCTCGGGCACCTCGTCGGCCCGACCGCGGCCGCTGCCGGCGCTGAGGCCGGCGAAGCGGCGACTCCGGGCGACCTCGAGCGCGTAGAAGGCCTGGGCGGGCCGGCCCTGGGCGATCTCGCCTGCGATCAGGTCGGGCAGGTCGCGGCGCGCCCGTTCCAGGCGCTCGAACGGCAGCGTTGTGCCACGGCCGGTCGTCTGGATGGTGGCGCAGGCGCACAGCAAGCCGACCCCAACCAGCGCGATGACCCGCGAAGGCGCGCGAACGCAGGGGCCCGCGTGTCCAGAGGCGAGCGACATCACGGCTCCTCCAGGCGGACGGTCATGTGGCGCACGACCGCGGCCGTCTCCAACGGTGCGCTGGGGTCGAAGGCGCCCGCGACCCGGCTGAGATCGAACAGCACGGCCTGGGTCCCAAAGGCCCAGTTGGGCGAGCCGGCGTGCCAGGTGGCGGTGACCAGCCCGGTGCGGCGGCTGACCTGGATTTCGACCATCGTTCCGCCGCCAACCAGCACGGCGTTGACGCTGCCGGCGAGGACGCGGTTGAGCGCGGGCGCGACCGCCCTGGCGTCCAGATAGCCCGGACCCGGCCGGTGGCCGCCGTGACCGCCAAACGCATAGGGCAGGGCGGGGTGAAAGAGGATGGCCTCCCAGGCGCTCGGGTGCAGGGCCCCGGACTCCGAGGCGTCTTCGTCCAGCCCGCGCGACACGCCAGCGATCGCCATCACGTTGACCTGTTGGACCTGGGCGCCCCGGCAGCCGGTGCCCGCCAGCAGCAGGACACCGAGCACCAGGTGCGCCGGGCTGTTCCAACGGACTCCGCGGAGACGCTGGCCGCGTGGCGGGGCGCAGTGCGCTGAGCGAGTTGCACTCACCGCTGCACCTGCTGGCCGCCGTCGCCCGCCAGCCGAGATACGACTTCTCTTGCAAATTTGCGCACATGGGGTGGCAGATCGCCCTTCGCCGTGGCTGCGGGCGCCATCCAGTGGGCATCCCCCTCTGCGCACAGCAGGGGCTCCGGCTTCGGCCATGCGTCCATCCACTTCGGTGCAAGGGCGAGCGCGACAGCGGCCCCCACAGCCAGCCCCAGGCTTGCGCTCAGGACCACCGGCTTGTCGGCGTACCAGCCGCCCACCACTCCGCCCACTGCCGCCATCAGCCCGGCATAGGCGGGCGCCCCCGTCGCTGCGATGCGTGGGCGCACCCGCACGCCGTGTTCAGCGCGAAAGACGCCGTCTGCCCCTTCCCACTGCGACAGCGTGCGCGAGAGCTGCCAGTCTGGCGCTCCGGTCGCGGGGTCCAGGGCCTCGGCCAAGAGGCGGGTTGCCGCCAGGGGAAGGCCCGACAGCGCGTCGAAGCGGGCGGCGCAGCGCTGGTGTATGACCTCTGGGTTGGCGACCATCAGGTCGCCCTCGGCGGGTTGGGGCGCGACGGTCCGCAGCGTCCAGCGGGTCCGCCCTGCGACCAACTGCCGGCCGGGTTGAAGGGGGGCGTCGACCTCCCGCAGCCGGATCACCAGATCCGCACCACTGCGCCGTGCGGCCGCCGTTGGGTCGGACTGGCCTACCCACGAGCGCCATCCCAAGACCCTGAACCCCCGGCCGATCGCCCGCGTTTCCAGTTCGGACATGAGTTGGCCACAGGGCAACGCCAGCAGGGCCGTCTCGCCCGAAGCTGCGGCCGGGGACGTCGAGCACGGCTCGGGCGCCACGATGGCCAGCACGGCTGCGCTCCGCCACCGCGCCTCGGCGCCGGGCCTTTGCGCCTCCTCTACCAAGCTGACCACCGGCGCATGGGCGCGCTCGGCCCGCAGGTAGCCCGGCGCTCCGTAGTGGTGGCAGGCCGACAGGGCCAGAGCGGCGGCCAGCGTCGTCAGCGGACCAGCCAGGGGCGAGACGGCCGGCCCGCAGCCGCGCGCGGCCCACCGCGGGACTCTTGCCCGGGGCGCGGGAGCGACGCGCTTCATCGCGGCAAGGTTGTGGGCGCCATGATCCGTCCTTTTGGCGGGAAGCCCCGGGTGATGCTATCCGCTGGGGGCTGCAATGCAAGGTGGCGTGCCCCCCGCGATCCGCCGCTTCCGCCGCGTTTGGCGTCCGCTGTCGCCCGCGATCGGCACCATCACGGCGTCGTGGAGCACGATGCAGTGGTGCCGGTGCTGCTCACCTGGCAGTACTGGGTGGACGAGCACTTCTTGTAGGTCTGCTGCGGCGACCAGTAGAGGTAGGTTGCGGACGTCGAGCACGAGGTAGAGGAGCCCGTACAGCCGCCAAACGCCTCGGAGAGGTAGATTGTCGCGCCCTTGCTGGCGCTGCTGCAGGTGTAGAGCTTCTTGGTTGCGAAGGTGCCGCACTTGGTGCCTTTGGCGGCGTATTGGCCGTCGGGGCAGCAGGTCGAGCCCGGCGTGCACTTGTCGCCGCTGACGCAGTTGCCCGGTGTTTGCGGCGAGGTCACCTGGCACTTCTGTGTCGTTGGGCAGGTCTTGTAGACCTCCGATTGTGCCACGGCGTAGGTCGAGCTCGACGAGCACAGCGTCGACGTCCCCGCGCATCCCGGCAGCTTGTAGGTCTTGAGCACGTCGCTGCCGTTGCCGCCGCCGCTGCACACGTAGCTCACGCTGGTCTTGAGCGTGCCGCAGACGGTGCCTTTGGGCGCAAACTGGCCGGCGGCGGTACAGCACGTTGTGCCCGGGGTGCACTTGTCACTGTTGCAGGGCCCGCAATCGCCCGCGCAGCTCTGGCACGACTCGCCGTCGCCGCAGGTGCCGTCGCCGCAGGCAGAGGTGGTGGAACTGCACACGTTGTCCACGCAGGCGTCGGTGGTCACCGGGTTGTTGTCGTCGCAGTCGAGGTCGGTGATGCAGCAATCGTTCTTGGGCGTGTTGACGCACTCGCCACCCTTGCACTCGTCGGCGGTGCACGGGCTGGAGTCGTCGCAGTCCGTCGCCGTTTTGCAGCAATTGGAGCCAGGCTGATGATCGCAGGTGCCGTTCTGGCAGGTGTCGATGGTGCACGCCTTGCCGTCGTCGCACTGCTTGTCGGTCACGCAGCAGCCGTCGCCCGCCGGTTGGTGCTGGCATTGGTACTTCTCGCAGCTGTCGAGCGTACACGGGACGCCATCGTCGCACGCGCTGACGTCGGCGCAGCAGCCGGCCGAACTCGCACCCTTGAACTGGCAGGTGCCCTTGTCGCAGGTGTCGACGCTGCACGGGTTGTCGTCACTGCAGGCGGCGTCGGCCATGCAACAGCCCAGCTTGGCCTTGTTTTCGCATGCGCCCGACACGCAGACATCGGTCGTGCAGGTATTGCTGTCGTCGCAGTCGGCGTTGACCTTGCACTTGCTGATGGCCTTGAAGATACAGTGGTATTCCACGCATTTGCCGCTGGTGGCGCCGCTCGGATCGGCGCACTCGCCGTCGGCTGCACAGCAGGTGGGGTCAGCATTGTTGGGGTTGACGAACTTGGCGTAGGTGCACAGACCACTTTTGCAGATGTTGGCGGTGCAGGCATTGCTGTCGTCGCAGTCGCCGGTCTTGGTGCAACTGCAGGCCGGCTCTGACTTGATCGGGTGGTAGCAATAGCCGTTGACACACTTGTCGAGCGAGCACGCCTTGTTGTCGTCGCAGTCCTGGTCGAGCTTGCACGCGCTGCCCGCTGGCGCGCTGCCAACCCCTTCGCCGACCGCGCCACCTCCGTCCTGGGGCGTCGTCGCCGGGTTCGCTTCGGATTCGCTGGCGGCATCGGCTGTCGTCGGCCCGGTTGCGTCCCCGCCGCTGATGGCGTCTTTGCCAGGAGTCACCTCAGGTGCACAATTGCCGTCGATGCAGTCCTGCCCGACGGGGCAGTCGCCGGCCACCGCGCAGAAAATCGCCGGCCCAGGCGACGACGCGTTGCTGTTGTTGCCGGATCTGCCCACGCAGGCCGCAGTCCCGGCAGACAGGATCGACACCACGAGGACTCGCTGGATCATCATCGGCTCCGGGTCCACGGACAGTGCGCAAGCCAACCGCACAGGTGAAATGGAAGCGGAGGGCAACAGCAAGGGGGCACTCTGCCCCGAGCCATCGCCAGCCAAGCGCGACCCTTGCGCCGACGGCGCCCCGCCAGACCCTTCGGCGGCCGCGCGACCGTCATGCTGCGGTCGCGGATGAGCCGTGTCAAGCCGAGAAATTGCTTGTCGCGTGCAGACTTCTCCCGCCGCAACTCGGCCCGTCTGTGACTACTGCGGCCTCGGGTCTGGGCATTGACCGTGTCGGATGTGGGCATTGGCGCGAGGGGGTTGAGCTGGGCCTGACCTGCGACTGTCCTTGCTCCTGTTCGGCGCCGCTGTAGGGGACCGCCGCTAGCGACGGTTTGGCGCCGGCTGAGCCTGAGGGGCGGGCGTGGTACGATCTTGCGTGCAAATGTGGGCACTGCCGCGACCGCGCTACCCCACCAGCGCCACCACCACGCCCTTGCCCGTGCCGGCAAACCCGACCGCCCACGCCCACACCGGCCGGCTGCGCACGCCTTCCACATACCGCTTGTCGCGGATCTGCTGCACCGCCACCCACCGCTCGCCACAATCCCGTGACAAACCCGCACCGCGCCAAGACAAATCCGTGACACCTCCGCTGGACCCAAAGGGCCAAAAGCGTGCAAGTTGCGCGCACGGGCGGCGGGCAGGCCGCCAGGGCGCCCCCCGGCCGCAGGGCCGGCAATTGGGCGTCGCGCAATTGGGGTCACGGGGCGGGCCATGGACTACCTCTACGTCTTGGTTTTCGTGGGCTTCGCCGCGGCGATGACGCTGGGCGGCCTCGGCATCTCGCGCCTGCTGGCTCCGCACGCCCCGGGCGGGCTGAAAAGCGAGCCCTACGAATGCGGCGAGCAGCCCGTCGGGCCGAGCTGGCTGCAGTTCAACGTCGGCTACTACATCTTCGGGTTGCTTTTCCTGGTGTTCGACGTCGAGGCCGCGTTCTTGCTGCCGTGGGCGGTGGTCGTGCGCGAGGTGGGCGTCGCCGGCTTGGTCGAGGTCGCGATTTTCGGCGCAGTCCTGCTCGTCGGCCTGTTGTACGCCTGGAAAAAGGGGGCGCTGCAGTGGGTCTAGTCACCGACCACCTGCCGGGCGCGCTCCTGCCCCTGCCGGGCGGCGGGGCGCTGTTGACCGCCATCGACCAGGTGGTCAACTGGAGTCGCGCCAACAGCCTGTGGCCGCTGACCTTTGGCACCAGTTGCTGCGCCATCGAGGTGATGATGGCCACCGGCGCCGCGCGCCACGACTTGGCCCGCTTTGGCGCCGAAGTGGCGAGGCCGTCGCCGCGGCAAGCAGATCTTCTGATTATCGCCGGCACCATCGTCAAGAAGATGGCCCCGCGGCTGCGGACGCTCTGGGAGCAGATGGCCGAACCGCGCTACGTGATTGCCACGGGCAGTTGCGCGATTTCTGGCGGGCCGTTCCTGTACCACAGCTACACCACCATTCGCGGCGCCGACGAGGTGATTCCGGTCGACGTGTACGTGCCCGGCTGTCCGCCGCGGCCCGAGGCGCTGCTGTATGGGCTGCTGACGCTGCAAAAGATGATCCGCGAGGGCAGCACGCTGGCCCGACCCGGCCAGGTGCGCAGACCGGTCCTGGCGGCGTTGCCCGACGGCATGACGCTGGACGATGTGCGGGCCGAGATTGCCGCGTTGGTGCAGGAGACGGCCACGGTGGACCGCAAGGCCGCGGCGGCCGTCGGGGCGGCGTTCGCTGCACAGGACCGGGTGTAGCGATGGCCGCCGACCTGCTGCCGCTGGCTGGCCTCGCCCTGTCCCCGGACGCCCTGGTTGCGGCCGTGCAATTGCTGTGCCCCGCCGCCCAAGCGCGCCCCGACTGCGACCGGCCGGCGGTCAAGGTCACCGTGGGGGACTGGCCGGAGCTGGCCGGGCGATTGCGCGCCCACGCCGATCTGCTTTTCGACCTGCTGGAGACCCACACCGCCATCGACTGGCCCGAGTCCGGCCGCATCGAGTTGGTGTACCTGCTGACATCGCTGCGGCGCGGCCACCACCTGACGGTCTTTGTCGATATCCCCCGCGACGACCCGGTCGCACCCAGTGTCTGCGCCGTCTGGCCCGTGGCGCAGTGGCAAGAGCGTGAGGTCTATGACCTTTTCGGCGTGCGCTACGCCGACCACCCCGACCTGCGCCGCCTTTTCCTTGACGACGACTGGCAGGGCTTTCCGCTGCGCAAAGACTACGCCGACGCGTTCATGCTGGACCGGCCGTCATGACCGCCCCCGCGCCCACGACGCTCCGCGCCCGTCTGGACGCGACACCCTGGGCCAGCCCGCTCGGCACGCAGGAGTACTTCGTCAACATGGGGCCGCAGCACCCGAGCACCCACGGCGTGCTGCGGCTGGTGCTCAAGCTCGATGGCGAGACCGTCCGCGAGGTCGTCCCGGTGCTCGGCTACATCCATCGCGGCATCGAGAAAATCTGCGAACACAGCAACTACCGGCAGTTGGTGCACCTGACCGACCGCATGGACTACCTGTCGGCGCTGGCCAACAACTGGGCCGTCACGCGGGTGGTCGAAAAGGCCGCGGGCCTGGAGACCAACGGCCGCATCGAGGCCATCCGCACCCTGGTGACTGAGTTGCAGCGGATCCACAGCCACCAACTGTGGTGGGGCGTGTTCGGCATGGACCTGGGCGCCTTCACGCCGTTCTTCTACGGCTTTCGCGACCGCGAGATCCTAACCGACGTGTTCGAGCGCACCATCGGCGGCCGCCTGACTCTGAACTACATCCAGCCCGGCGGGGTGATGCACGACATCCACCCCGAGTTCGTCCGCGACGTCAAGGCGTTCATGGCCGTCTTCAGGCCGCGCCTGGACGAATACGAGGCCTTGCTCAGCGAAAACGTCATCGTCCAAGAGCGCTTGCGCGGCGTCGGCGTGTTGTCGGCCGCCGATGCCGTGGCCCTGGGGGCGACGGGTCCGGTGCTGCGGGCGAGCGGCGTCGCCCACGACCTGCGCAAAGCCGAACCTTATGGCCTCTATGGTCAAGTCCAATTCGACGTGCCGATCGGCAGCCGCGGCGACTGCTGGGACCGCTATGCCGTGCGCATGTGCGAAATGCGCCAGTCGTTGCGCATCGTCGACCAGCTCATCGACCACATCCCAGAAGGCAAGCACTTTCTGGTCAAGCCGGCCGCCAAGATCAAGGTCCAGCCGGGCGTGTGGTACAGCCACCTCGAAACCGCGCGCGGTGTGCTCGGCGCGATGCTGGTCTCGACCGGCGGCGAGGCGCCGTACCGCGTGCACTTGCGCACCCCCAACTTCAACAACCTGTGGACGGTCACGGCCATGGCGCCCGGCGGTCGCGTCGGCGACCTCGTGGCCATCCTGAGCAGCCTGGACCTGGTCGTCCCCGACATCGACCGATAGGAGCGTTCGCCCGTGTCGCTCGAGCCCCAAAGCCTGGCCAGCCGCACCGCCGCGGCGGTGGACGCGGAACCGTGGATGGCGATCGCCTTTTTGGCGGCCAGCGTGGTCGGAGTGGCGGCGTTCGTCACGGTGCTGGGGTTGGTGCTCATCTACGCGGAACGCAAGATCGCCGCGCATTTCCAGTGCCGGGTGGGTCCCTACCGAGTCGGGCCACACGGGACGCTCCAGGCGGTGGCTGACGCCATAAAGCTGCTCCTCAAAGAAGACGTGGTGCCGGCCGGCGCGGACCGCCTCTTGCACATCCTGGCTCCGGTGTTGTCGTTCGCCGGCATGGTGCTGTGCATCGTCGCTTTGCCGTTGGGGCCGCACGCCCAAGTCGTCGACCTGGACATCGGCGTGCTGTACGTCGCGGCAGTCGCGGGCCTGGGCGTGATCGGCATCCTGCTTGGTGGCTGGTCGAGCCACAACAAGTGGAGCCTTTTGGGGGCTATGCGCGCCGGGGCCCAGATCATCAGCTACGAACTGTCGGCCATGCTGGCATTGCTGGTGGCGGTGCTTTTCTCGGGCACGCTGCAACTGTCGGGCATCGTGTTGGCGCAACAAGAGGGCTGGTGGATCTGGCGCGCCCACGGCGCAGGCGTCGTCGCGTTCGCGCTTTTTGTGGTCGCGGGCACCGCCGAAATCAACCGCACGCCGTTCGACCTGGCCGAGGGCGAAAGTGAACTGACCGCTGGCTTTCACACCGAGTATTCGGGGCTGCGGTTCGCGTTCTTCTTCTTGGCGGAATTCCTGAATCTTTTCGTGGTTGCGGCCATGGTGACGACGCTTTTTCTCGGTGGTTGGATGCCGCTGCACATCGGTCAGTGGGCAGCGTGGAATGCGGCCATGGATCTGCTGCCGCCCGGTCTGTGGTTTGCCGGCAAGGCCGCGGCGGTGGTGTTCCTGCTGATGTGGTTCCGCTGGACCTTTCCCCGGCTGCGCGTGGACCAACTGATGCGCCTGGAGTGGAAGGTGCTGCTGCCCATCGGCTTTGCCAACTTGTTCTTTGCTGCGGGCCTGGTGGTGAGCGGTTGGTATTTCTTCCCGACCGACGCGGCGCCGACCGCACCGCTGCCCGCTCCCGCCGGCTGGCCCAGCGACGGGGCTGCGCCGTGAGCGACGAACGCGCCCCCACCGAACCGCACGACAGCGCGGCCGCGACCGTCACTGCTTCGCCAGGCCCGAGCGGCCGAGCCGTCGTCGTCGCGCCGCCGTGGCGAGACACTGTCGGGGTGGCCAGCGCCGTGCGCAAGGGTCTGGCGTCGCTGGTCGGCGGCATGCGCGTCACCGGGCGCTACGTGGCCCGGCCGAGCACGGTGGTCACCCAGCACTACCCCGAGAACCGGGGAACATTGCGGTTGGCCGATCGCTTCCGCGGCACGCTGCGATTCGACCACGACGCCGACGGCTACCACGGCTGCACGGTGTGCCGCATCTGCGAAGACCAGTGCCCCAACCGCAGCATCGTCATCACCCAGCGCGACAAGGGCGCGCTGACCAAGAAGGAACTCGACACCTTCGTGTGGCGGCTGGATGCGTGCACCTTCTGCAACACCTGCGTGATGGTGTGTCCGTTCAACGTGTTGCACTTCGGCCCGGGATTTGAGTCGGCCGTCTACGACCGACGCTTGCTGGTGTACACGCTGAACGGCTACGCCGGGCCGACCGCGGCGTTGCTCAAGAAGGTCGCCGATCCACAGGCCCGCAAGGCCGCGTGCGAGCCGCGCGACCCGTTCAGTGGGCCGACCGTTCTGCAGGTGTTGGCCAAGGAACGGGCGGCTGCGGCGCCCGCTTCGGTGCCTGTGCCTGTGCCTGTGCCTGCGCCTGTCCCTGACCCTGTGCCTGTCCCTGACCCTGTGCCTGTCCCTGTCCCTGTGCCTGCGCCTGTCCCTGACCCTGCGCCTGTCCCTGACCCTGTGCCTGTCCCTGTCCCTGACTCTGTGCCCTTGCCCTCTCCTGCCCCCGAGGCCACCGATGTCCGCTGAAGCCCTGCGCACGGCGCTTTTCTGGCTTTTCGCAGCCTTGTCGCTGGCGCTGGCATGGTCGGTGGTCGGCAACCGGCGGCTGTTGCGCGCGGCGGCGGCGTTGATGGGGGTGTTGGGTTGCAGTGCCGGCTTCTACGCCTTGCTGGGGTTCGGATTCCTGGCCGGCGTGCAGGTGCTGGTCTACGTCGGCGGCATCGTGGTGCTGTTGGTGTTCTTGGTGATGCTGACGCGCACCCAGGCCCTGCTCGAGGATGAACCGACGCCCTGGCGCCACAACGTCGGCGTGGTGGCCGCGCTGGCGTTCTTTGCGACCAACCTGTGGGCGCTGGCGGGCCTTCCCGATGCGCCGGTGGTGGGTCCGGCGTTGGGCGGCGATACCCGCGCCATCGGGCGGGCGTTGCTCGACGTGGGGGCCACGGGGTATGTGCTGCCGTTCGAGTTGGTGTCGGTGCTGCTCTTGGCGGCGCTGGTCGGCGGCATCGCGGTGGCGCGCAAGGTCGATCCCGCCAGCCAGTCCGCGGAGGCCGACCATGGCTGAAAACCTGGCCAGCGGAGCGACCGGCTTGCACGCATGGCTCTTGGTCACCTCGGCGCTGTTTTCCGTGGGCGTCTATGGGTTGCTGACCCGCCGCAATGCTGTGGGCATCCTGCTGTCGCTTGAACTGTGCTTGAACGCCGCGGCGGTGCAGTTCGTGGTGTTCAACGCCGTGCGCGCCCCGGCGCGGGTCGACGGCGCGGTGATGGCGCTATTCGTGGTCGCGGTCGCTGCCGCTGAAGTGGTGGTCGCCATGGCGATTTTCGTGCTCCTGTACAGCCGGCGCCGCACGGTAGACGTCACCGACCTGACGGGCGACGGGCCCGGCCACGCAGGAGGCGCGCCGTGACCTGCGACCACAGCGCCATCGTGCAGCACGCCTGGGTCATCCCGGCCCTGCCGCTGTTGTCGTTCGCGCTGGTCGGCCTGGTGTTGCGACCGCTCAACGCCCGCTTGGCTGGCGCGGTGGCCGCGGCGGCGGTGGCGCTGTCGGCGGCGCTCGGTTGGTGGCTGGCGTTCGACTACTTGCAGTTCGCCCCGCCCGCGGAGCCGTTGCCGACGTTGATTCCTTGGCAGGTCGAGTGGTTGCGTTTTCAGGACGGACTGCGCATCGACGCGGGGACGCTGCTCGACCCGGCGAGCGTGCTCTTGGTGGTGGTGGTGACCACGGTGTCGGCGCTGGTCCATGTGTACTCGCTTGCGTACATGAAAGGCGAGCCGGGCTACGGCCGCTATTTCGCCGTGCTCAACCTGTTCACATTCAGCATGTTGGGCCTGGTGCTCGCCCCCAACCTGGTCCAGATGTTCGTGTGTTGGGAGTTGGTGGGCGCCTCGTCGTTCTTCTTGATTGGCTTTTGGTACGACCGGCCAGCGGCGGTGGCGGCGAGCAAGAAGGCGTTCGTGGTCACACGCTTTGCCGATCTCGGCTTGCTGCTGGCGATCTTACTGTTGGGCCAGGCCGCGTTCGACGTCCGCACCCAGTTGGGCGCCTCGGCAGGCGACTCGCAGGCCCTGGATTTCGCGTTCTTGGGTCGCGCGGACGTGCTGGCCGCGCTGGCCCATCAGGCGCCGGTGCTGGGCGGCATGACGGCCTTGACCCTGGGGTGCCTGCTGCTGTTTGTGGGCGGCGCGGGCAAGAGCGCGATGTTTCCGTTGCACATCTGGTTGCCCGACGCCATGGAGGGCCCGACCCCGGTGTCAGCGCTCATCCACGCCGCGACCATGGTGGTGGCCGGCGTGTATCTGGTAGCGCGGGCGTTCCCGCTTCTTGCGGCGGCCGACGGCGTGCTGACTGTGGTGCTGGCGGTCGGCACATTCACGGCGCTGTTTGCCGCCGCCATCGGTTGCACCCAGGATGACCTCAAGCGCGTGCTGGCGTTCTCGACGTTGTCGCAATTGGGCTACATGATGCTGGCGCTCGGCACCTGCGGGGGCGGCGATCCCGCGGGGCGGTCGGCCGCGCTGTTCCACCTTTTCACCCATGCGTTTTTCAAGGCGCTGCTGTTCCTGGGGGCTGGAGCGGTCCTGCACGCCGCGCACACAGGCGATGTCTGGCACCTGGGCGGGCTGCGCCGCAAGATGCCGCTGACCCATGCGCTGTTTCTGCTGGCCACGCTGGCCATCGCGGGGATTTGGCCGCTGTCCGGGTTCTTTTCCAAAGACGAGGTTCTTGCGGCGGCGCTGCACGGCGGCCATCCGCTGGTGTTCGCGGTCGGGCTGGGCGTGGCGGGCTTGACGGCCTTCTACATGGCACGCGTGTACCTGTTGGTGTTCTGGGGCGAACCGCGCCGCGAGGCCAGCGCCCATGTCCACGAAGCGCCGCTGACCATGGTGTTGCCCATGGGCGCGCTGGCAGTGCTGGCGGCGGTCGCCGGCTTCGTTCCGGTGTCGCGGTGGGTGGCGCTGCCGGGGACGGCCGAACACGCCGGCATCGACTGGCTGGTGGCGGGCCCGGCAACGGCGGCGGCACTGGCGGGTTTTGGCGCCGCCGGTTGGCTGTATGGCGGGGATTTGGGCCGCTCGGACGCGGCGGTCGCTCGGCTGGGTCGCCTGTACGGGGCGCTGCGCCACAAGTTCTGGATCGACGAACTGTACCTGTGGGTTGCCCGCAAGGTGATGTTCCGCCTGGTGGCGGCCCCGATCGCGTGGTTCGACCGCATGGTCGTCGACGGCACCATGCACGGCGTGGGGTTGCTGACGCGGTTGTGCGGCGCGGGCGTGCAGGCGGCGCAGACGGGGCAGGCACAAGCCTACGCGGCGTGGGCGCTGGCCGGCGGTCTGGCGGTGGTCGGCCTGCTGTGGGCCGCGGGTCGGGCGGGGTAGGCGATGGGCTGGGCTTCGGCCATGGTGGTGCTGCCATTGGCGACGGCGTTCGCGGTGTTGGCGGTTCCGGCTGCGCGTGCGGCGTGGATTCGCTGGGTCGCGCTGGCTGGCACGGGCGCGCACCTGGTGGTTTCGGGCCTGGCGACGGCGGCGTACTGGCAGGCGGCCTCGCCCGACGCCGACTTCGCACGCACCGCCACAGCCGGCAAGCTCTACCTCGTCGAACGGCACGCCTGGTTCCCGTCGCTCGGTATCGAGTACCTGGTCGGCGTGGACGGCGTGTCGATGGCGATGGTTCTGCTGACCAGTCTGGTCATTTTCTGCGGCGTGTTGGCGAGCTGGCAGGTCCGCGACCGCGCCAAGGAGTTCTTTGCCCTACTGCTGCTTTTGGTCACCGGCGTATTCGGCGTGTTCGTCAGTTTCGATTTGTTCCTGTTTTTCGTGTTCTACGAGATCGCCGTGCTGCCCATGTACCTGCTCATCGGCATCTGGGGTACGGGCCGCAAAGAGATGGCGGCGATGAAACTGACGCTGATGCTGATGGTCGGCTCTGCGTTGATTCTGGTGGGCTTTTTGGCCCTGTGGTGGGCCGCGGGGGGTCGGACGTTCGACCTGACCCAGTTGGCCCGGTTCCACTACGACCCTGCGTTGCAGCACTGGGTTTTTCCTGTCGTGTTCTTGGGGTTTGGCGTGCTCGGCGCCCTGTATCCCTTCCACACCTGGTCGCCCGACGGCCACGCTTCGGCGCCCACCGCGGTGTCGATGTTGCACGCGGGCGTGCTGATGAAACTCGGCGGCTACGGCGCCCTGCGCATTGGCGTCTACCTGTTGCCCGAAGGCGCGCGCGACTGGGGCTTGTTCTTCATGGCCCTGACCACCATCAACATCCTGTACGGGGCTTTTGGCGCCATCCGCCAAACCGACCTCAAGTATTTCACCGCCTACTCGTCGGTCAGCCACTGCGGGTTCGTGCTTTTCGGCGTGGCGAGCTTGAACCTGCTCGGCGCCAAGGGCGCGGTCTTGCAAATGGTCAGCCACGGCGTGATGACGGCGCTCTTCTTCGCGCTCATCGGCATGGTCTACGGCCGCACCCACACGCGGATGATCCCGGAGTTGGGCGGCCTGGCCAGGACCATGCCGTGGCTGGCGACCTGCTTCTACATCGGGGGCATGGCGTCGCTGGGGCTGCCCGGGCTGTCGGGGTTCGTGGCCGAGGCCCATGTGTTCCTGGGCGGTTTCTTTGGCAACCCGTTTGCGCCGGTGGCGTGGACGCGCGCCCTGACCGTGGTGGCGACCCTGTCGGTGGTGGTGACCGCGGTGTACGTGCTGCGCGGCCTGGGGGCGGCGTTCCAGGGGCCAGTCCGCGATCCTGAACACCTGCGCTTGGGCGACGCGACGTTGACCGAACGACTGAGCACCGGCCTTTTGGTCGCGGCGCTGGTGGTGGCCGGCGTGCTGCCGGGGCTGCTCATCGATCTGGTCGAACCGCCGCTCTTTGCTGTCGTCAACCGCCTGCACGCGCTGCCGGGAGGGCCGTAGGCCATGCCCACGCTGGCGCTGCCCGAACTGCTGGTCCTGGCCACGGCGTTGGTGGTGCTGGTCGCCGATCTTTTCGTCGGGCAGGTCGGGCGCAGGCAGTTGCTGCCGGTGGCGTTGGTGGGCGTCTGCGCCGCACTTGGCGCCTTGCTGGCCGTCGTCCCCGACAGCGGCGAGCTGCTCGGCGGCCGCTTCGCCGTCGATCCCCTCGGATGGTGGTTCAAGCTGGCGCTGCTGGGGGCTGCGGCCGGCGTCTTGGCTCTGGCGCAACCGGCCTGGCAGGGCGACGGCAGGGCCGGGCCGACGCTTGCCAACCGGGGAGAGTTCCTCGCAGTCTTGCTTTTCAACCTCGCCGGCATGCTGGTGGTGCCGTCGGCGCGCGACGCGGTGACGTTCTACCTCGCCCTCGAAACTGCGACGATGCCGCTTTTCCTCTTGGTCGCGTGGCGCCGCAACGCCGCGGGGGCCGAAGCGGCGCTCAAGTACTTGGTCGTCGGCGCCCTGGCCTCGGCGATGCTGCTCTACGGGTTGGCGTGGCTGTACGGCGTGACCGGCACCTTGGATCTGACGGCGATGGCGGGCCGGCTGCCCGCGACCCCAGCGGCGTATCTTGGTCTGGGCCTGGTCGTCGGTGGCCTGGGCTTCAAGTTGACCCTGGCACCGCTGCACTTTTGGGCGCCGCAGGTGTACGCGGGCGCACCGCTGCCGGTGGCGGCGTGGCTGGGCACGGCGAGCAAGGGCGCGGCGGTGGCGGCGGTGGTGTTGGTGCTGTACCGCGTGGCCGGTCCCCACGCGCAGGGCTGGACCCTGGCCGTAGCGCTTCTTGCCGCCCTGACCATGACCATCGGCAACCTCGGCGCCGTGGTCCAAACCAACGTGCTGCGCCTGCTGGCGTTTTCGGCGGTGTCGCAGGCGGGTTACCTGCTGGTCGGCCTGTGCGGCGCCACCCGCGACGGGGCCGCTGCGGTGACGTACTACCTGCTGGTTTACGTCGTCACCAACCTCGGCGCGTTCGCCGCGGCGGCGGTCGTGCACCACCACACGGGATCGCAGGATCTCGCGGCGTTTCGCGGCCTGTCGCGCCGGCACCCGCTGTTGGCCCTGGCGATGATGCTGGCGCTTTTCGGGCTGGCCGGCATCCCGCCGCTAGGTGGCTTCACCGGCAAGTTCTTCTTGTTCGCGGTGGCCGCGCAGGCCGACCTGCATGGGTTGGTGGCGGTCGCGGCCGTCAACTCGACCGTGTCGCTGTACTACTACCTGCGCATCGTCCGGCAGATGTACATCGAACCCGACGATAGCGCCGCGCCTGCCACGCCGACCGGGCTGTTGCCGGGGCTGGCGTTGGTGACGGCGACGGCGGGCGGCATCGCGCTGGGCGTGGTGCCCTGGTTTTACGAAACCGTGCGCGCGGCGGCGGCCGGTTGGCCGTAGTCCGCACCTTTTTTTGACCGGCCGCGGGGCCGGGTTGTGAGGGTTCCCATGGCATTCAAAATCAACGACGACTGCAACAGTTGCGGCGCGTGCGAGCCCGAGTGCCCGAACGACGCCATCCACCAAGGCGACGAGCGGTACGAGGTCGACCCGGCCGCGTGCACCGAGTGCGTGGGCTTCCACCCCGAACCGCAGTGCCTCGCGGCATGCCCCATCGAGGCATGCGCCGTGGACGAGGAGCGGGTCGAGAGCGACGCGCAACTGATTGCGCGGGCCCGCGAGCTGCACCCGGAGCGGGAGTTCGGGTGTGCATACCCGAGCCGGTTTTCGTAGGCGGGCGGAGGAAAGGGCCAGGAAATGATTTACTCAATCATTTCTCGGGCCCGTTTGCTTGCTCTGTGGGTCGCCAGCTCGCGGAGCAAAGGTCCGACTCGCGGCTCCGTCCTGATGTGAGAGTGATCGACCTATTATTTTCCAGTCCCGAACGGGTCGAACGGGGCGCGGGGATGGCCCCGGCGGTAGGCGCCCAGGTCGCCACCCGCCGCCAAGAGCGACGCGACCACGGCGTCGAGCGGCCCGGCAGCGCCGTCGACAAGGCGGGTTGGGCCTTGAGGTCCCCCGAGGCGCGAGGCCAATTCGTCGTACTCCGCGAGGATGGCGACGGAATCCGCACCTGGCAGTTGCAGCACGCGGACGCCAGGTTTTTCGTGCTGGCCGCGCAAGTATGTGGACGCGAGCCGCTCCAAGGCTGACCTACTGGCGCGCACGTGGAACACAGAGCCGGACCCCGGCGGAAGCCCCTGGGAGAAATGACTTGCGAAGACCTTGGCCTCTGCAAACTGACCGAACAACGTCGCGCTGCCCAATCGCCATCCAGACCTGTCGAGCAGCTCTTGCGACAGGGGCCACAAGGCCTGTTTGCCCCGCGGCAGCAGCCCAGCGCCCACGCCGCGCTGATCCACGGTCCGGGACTGCAGCGGCGACTGGCTCGACAAGGGTGCTCCTGACGACCGAACCGAAAGCGCCCTAGTTCGTGTCATCCTCCACCGCCCCGCGGTGTGCCGCAAACAGCGCGACGCCGCTCTGGCCCTCCAGCTTGGCGACGGCCTCGGCGAGGACCCGCTCGACCAGTTCGCGTCTGCTGGCGTGGTAGGTCACCGACAGCGAACTCATGGCGAAGCGGTCGAGCACCGGCACTTCGGCGGCGGCCTTGAGGAAGTTGGCAGCCTCATTGCAGTTCGTGAAGCGGTCCTCGGGCAACTTGGCGGTGGTCCTGCGGATGAACTCGCACAGGTCGTCGGGGAGTTCGGGCTCGACCCAGCGCGGATCCGGGGTCGGCATATTGATGTGGCGCGCAAAGAGCTGCTGCAAGGTGTCGCCATCGAACGGCAATTCGCGGCAGCACATCTCGTAGGCCATGATGCCGAGTGAATACAGGTCGGCGCGGCCGTCGAGCGGCTGGCCCAGGATCTGTTCCGGGCTCATGTAGTAGGGCGTGCCCATGACCTTGCCGCCCGGCCCCGCGCTGCCGCCGCCCGGGTTGGTGGCGATGCCGAAGTCCAAGAGCTTGGCCTTGCCGTCGGTGAGCAGAAACACGTTGGCGGGCTTGATGTCGCGGTGGATGAGGCCCTGCCTGTGCGAATACCACAGCGCGTCGCACACCTCGCGCAGGATGCGCCGGCAGTTGGGCCAGTCCAGTGGCTGGCCGGAGTCGATGAGCGACTCGAGCAGGTCGCCGGTCAGCTTCTCCATGACGATGAAGTGGGTGCCGTACGCCGACTCGGTGTCGAGCACCCGCACGATGTGGTCGTGGCTCAGTTGGGCCACCAGGCGGGCCTCGTGCTGGAAGTGTTCAGCGAAGGACGTGTCGAATACCAGGGCGTGCGACAGCATCTTGAGCGCCACCGGGGTGCCGAGGATCGGGTGGCGCGCTTCGAACACCGTCGCCACGCCGCCCGAACCGAGCCGGCCGATGACCTCGTACTTGCCGACCTTGCGGATGCCCTTGGACTCCATCAGCCGCTCGCCGACCAGGCGGGTCAGGAACACGGCCGTATTGGGGTGCCGGCTGAACAGTTCTTGCACCGTCTGCTTGTCGATGCGCAGGCAGCGCACGTCTTCTTCGGCGACGACGCTGGCGGTGCGGGGCTCGCGGGTGATGAGCGCCATCTCTCCAAAAAGGGCCGGCGCGCTGATGGTGCGCTCGAACACGACCACGTTCTTTTCGTTGCGGACGATGATGCGCATGGTGCCCGACTCGAGCACGAACATGTCCTCGCCGGGCTCGCCCTGGGTCAGCACCGCCGTGCCCGCCAAAAACTCTGCCGGGGCCATCGCGTCGCGAAAGTGTTCGACGGCTTCCTCGCTCAGCCCGGCAAAAAGCGGCAGCGTGGCCCACGACTTGGGCGCAGGAGGCGGCGGGATCGGGCTCGACAGCCCGGCGAACTGCTGGGTCGTGCTGTACGAATGGGTCTTTTCCATGGTGGACCTTGCGCTTCGCCCTGCCCCGACGCGCGCGGGCGCGGATGGTACGGGATTTGCGATGGGATTGCACCCAGGTGCAAGGTCGCCGCTGCCCTACGAGGACCGTTCGCCCCGCACAGCCTTGGTCTTGCGCGTCGCAACGGACCGCGCGGCGTCCGCCACCACGGCGAGGAAACTGCCCGAAGGTGTGGCGCGCGGCGCGACGTGCAAGGGCTCGGGTGCCAGCGCACCCACCGGCCACTGCCACAGCGTCAGCTCGCGGCGGCCTTCGGCCGCGGGCGCCAGCCACGCAAAGCTCTGCACGCCCAAGCGGGTCTTGCAGTCGGGTTCGGCGAACGCGGGCGACCAGAAGCCGGCGTTGCACACTTGCAAGGGGCCGATAGGCTTGAGTTCGGGCACATGGGTGTGCCCCACGACGGCGAAGCGGGCGCCCGTGATCCGCGCGATCCATTCGGCGCGGTTGCCGTCGATGAGCGGCTTGCTGAACGTCTCCGGCCGCACCTTGAACGAATAGGACAAGAACAGCGGAAACAGCATCGACAGCGGCAGCAACGTCCACAACGGGCTGATCGGCCATACGAAATTGACCCAGACCACGACCTGGAACGCCGCCCACACCATGCCCATGAACAGCACGGCGCGGTCGAGCCACAACTCGCGGACGATGGCCAGCGGATTGGTGCATGCGCTCGGCACCGCCGCCGCCGCCAACTGGCGGACCATGCCCGGCGTGGCGTTGGCGCGCTCGGCGATGGTCGCCACCTTGTCCTCGACCATCAGCGGATCGCGCAACGCCGGCCGCAGGAAATCGGCAAACGTGATGAGCAGCGTCGCCGTCGCCGACCAGAACCACGTCCACAGCAAGATCGGCTGGCTGCGGACCATGTACTTCAAGAAGAACCGCACGTACTGCATCGCGTTCATGATGTAGTTGGCGGTCGCGTGCGGGTTGAAGTAGCCCATGCCGTTGAGCATGAAGCGGTTGGCGACCTCGCCGAACGGCAGGCGCACCCTGGCTTTGCCGCGCACCGAGATGAGCGGGTTGACCAGATCGGGCAGCGTGCAGTACGGGTCGAACACGTGCCCGTGGGTCAGGAACGTGTCACCGCCCGAGAGGTAGAACCATTCGCAAAACCGCACGCGGCCTTGCATCGCTGTGGGGATGTTGAGCGCGAGGCGGACCTTGTCCTGGACCTGCGGCCACGCCAGCTCAAGGTCGTGGTTGCCCATCACGAACACCAGGTGGTGGCCGCGCCGCACCAGATCGCCGCAGGCCGCGAAGAACGCGGGGTGGTCGTCCACGATCACGCCCATCTTGAACGCGCTCATCCACTGTTCGGTCCCCAGGCCGCGCAGACGGCTCAGCCAGTGGATGGGCGACGGCGGCGGTTCGGGCATGCGCAGGATCGGGTCGAAATCGAACACATCGCCGTTGAAGACGACTTCGAGCTGGTCGCCCGCGGCCTCGGCCTTGTCCGCGGCGTGGCGCAGCAGCGCGGCGACGTCGGCGTCGATGAAATACTCGCGCCGTTTGAAGGCCTTCCACATCGGCCGGGCGGGGTCGACCGGTTCGGCGTCGGCCAGGTGCAAGTCGGACAGGATGAGGGTCTGGGTCGCCACGGCGCCTCCGAGCGCAGAGGCTAGCAGAACGCCGCGCGGTGTCCCGAAAACCGCGATGGCCGCTCGGTGCGCGCTGCGACGCCGCAACGGAGCCTGCGCACCCCAACGGTCGGGACGCGGGTGCGGACCGCGATTGCCACCTTGCGCCGATGCCGGCACCCTGCCGCGCCCGTGGAGGTCGCCATGTCGCGCAGTTTCGTGGTTCTTGCTGCAATGCTCTTGGTTTCAATGGCAGGCGGTCGAGCCGCGGCGTGGGACCTCGCGTCCGATGATCACGCCCGACCCGAACTGAGCGCCGCCGAGGAGACCGCGTGGCTGCACGCCCTGATCGAGGCGTCGCCACACCGCCAAGCGATGACTGCGGCGCCGGCGCACGCAGGCGAGGCCCCGGGTCCGCTGGCGACTGTCGATGCCGCCTACCACCAGAAGCTTGGCGCCTTGCAGGCCCAGGCCAAGAAGCCCGGCCGGGTGGTGTTCGGCTACTTGCCGTACTGGACCAAGAAGACGGCGGTGATCCCGTGGCCGACCCTGACGACGCTGGCGTGGTTCTCGGTCGGGCTGTCCACGGGCGGCGTCTCCAATTCCAGCGGCTGGAACACTTCGGAATCCAAGGCGCTCATTGCCACGGCCCACAGCAAGGGCGTGCAGGTGGTGTTGTGTTTCACCCAGTTCGGCACCGCGGCCATTTCGGCGATCCTGGCCACGCCGGCCTCGCGCACCAAGGCGGTCAACGACATCGCGGCGGCAGTGCTGGCCGGTGGCGGCGATGGCGCCAACATCGACTTTGAGGGCCTGGCCAAGGCCGACCGCGACAAGATGAGCGCGTTCATCGACGAACTGAACACGACGCTCAAGCAAAAGCTGCCCGGGGCCGACGTGACCATGGCCACGCCGTGCGTCGACTGGTCGGGGGCCTGGAACTACCAGTACCTCGCCGAGCACTCGGACGGGCTCTTCGTCATGGCCTACGCCATCCATTGGGGCGGCGGCGCGCCGGGGCCGCAGCTGCCGATGGCCGCCAAGGCGCCGTGGACCCACAAGACCTTGCAGTGGGTGGTCGACGACTACGTCTACTACGGCAAGGCCAAGAACAAGGCCAAGTTCATCCTGGGTCTGCCGCTCTACGGCTATAGTTGGCCGTCGGCGACCGACAAGCCGGGCAGCAAGGCCACCGCCAAGGGCACGTCGGTGACCTACGGCAAGGCCCAAGACGCGGCCGGTGCGGCGGGCGGCTGGGTGTGGGACTCGACCTCGGAGTCGACCTTTTTCGTCACCAAGGACGCGGCCGGCGGCTGGGTGCAGACGTGGTGCGACAACTTCAAGGCCTTGGCGATGCGCGTGGACTACCTACACGCCAGCGACGTGATGCTGGGGCTGTGGGCGCTGGGCTATAGCGACGGCGACCCGCCGGTCCTGGCCTACATCGACGCGTGGAAGGCCAGCAAGCCGGGCGCGGGCGTCGCCGACGGCGCCGACGCCGGGCCCATCGACGCGGGCTCGGCCGACGCGGGTTCGACGGACACGGGCGCCAAGGACACGAGCGGCGATGCCGGGGGCGACAGCGGCACCAAGGACGCTGCAACGGACGCGGCGGCCGACACGGCCGTTGACACCGCCCCTGCCGATGTCGCCAAACCCGACGCACCGGACAGCGCCGGGCCCGACACCGCGGGGGTAGACGCCGCCGCCTCTGGAGATGGTGCCGCTGTGGACGCCGGACCCGGCGCGGACGCCGCAGCCGACGACGCCGCGGGCCCCGACCTCGACCCAACCGCCCCAGACAGCGCGCGCCGCTCTGTGGACGCGGGCCGCGCCGGCCGGGCCGACGGAGACCGGAGCCGCTCTGGCAGTCCCGACGCCGCGCCGCGGTTGGGCGAACCGGATGGCACGTTCACTGGCGGCAATGGCGCGGGTGCACCCGAAGATGGGGGGGCGACACTGGGGTCGTCGCTGGCGCGCGGCGTCGATGGCGGGTGTGCGGCCCGTGGCCGCACCGACGACCGCAGCGGGGCCTGGGCTGGCTTGCTCGCGGCCGTTGCGGCGGTTGCTTGGGGTTGGCGCCGGCGGCGGCAGGCCGCGTGACCGGGCTTGCGGCACCCTGGTGGCAGGGAGGCGCCCTGCGCGTCGGCGCCAGCGGCATGCACATCGGCGGCGTGGCCATCGCCGACCTCGCTGCGCTGCACGGCACGCCGCTCTACGTCTACGATCGCGCTCGCATGGTCGGTCAAATCGAGGCCTTGCGCGAGGCGCTCGGCACCGTGGGCCGCCCCGCGCGGATCTACTATGCGATCAAGGCCAACCGTTGCCCGGCGGTCGTGCAGTGCATGCGCACCCATGGCGGCGTCGGCGTGGACGCCTGCTCGCCGCGCGAGGTGGCGTTGGCCCTCAGTCATGGTTTTGCGCCCGAGGAGATTTCGGTCACGGCCTCGGTGCTGCCCGACCGCGATCTGCGGACGTTCGCGGCCCAAGGCGTGCACCTGAACCTGGACAGCGCCGACGTGGTGCGGCGCTACGCGGCCATCGCTCCCAAAGGCACGGCCATCGGGCTGCGCATCGACCCGGAGACGCGCTTGGGCTACGGCGACGCCACCAAGCTGAACTACGGCGGCGGCAAGTTGGGGCTGGCGCCCGAAGATGTGGTTGCGGTGGCGCAGTTGGCGCGCGACCTCGGGCTGCGGGTCGACACCTTGCACCTGCACCTGGGCTGGGGCATCCAGCGCCGCGACGCACCGGCGGTGCGCACTGCGTTCCTGCGCATGCGCGAATTGGCGATTGCCGTCGGCGACATCGGTGTCGTCAACGTGGGCGGCGGCCTGGGCGGCCAGTTGCGACCCGAGGACGACCCGCTGCCGCCCGCGGACTGGGCTGCCGCGCTGCGCGACACCTTGGGTGACCTCGACGTGACCTTGGCGTGTGAGCCGGGGACGCTGCTGGTGGCACACGCCGGTCTGTTGGTCGTGCAGGTCACCAGCACGTTCGAGAAGAAGAGTCAGCGCTGGGCAGGCGTCGACGCCGGCCTGGGCATCCACGTGTACGCCGCGCACTACGGCGCTCCGCTGTCGGTGCTGGAGGTGGCCCGGCCGACCGCACCGCCCACCCACGCTTGGAACCTCGCCGGCCACATCAACGAGGCCGCCGATGTGCTGGGCCGCGGCGTAGGCTTGGGCGACCTGCAGTTGGGCGATCTGTTGGCGCTGTACCCGGCGGGCGCCTACGGATCGTCGATGGCGAGTGACCACTGCCTGCGCGGGCTTTTCACAGAAGTACTCGTATAGTCCGCGCTCTCTCGCGGGTCCGCAGCGGTGCCGTGCGCCCTTGCGGTGCGGCGCCCGAGCCCGTGTCCCGCCGGGCGGCGTTGTTGCGGTTGCGCGCCGATGTTCGCAGGGCCACGCCATGGCCTGCCGCCAAAACTTGCCAACGCCGCGCGCGCTTCGTTACGCTACGCTGCTGCTGACGGCCCCGTGCTCGGTCGAGGAATCCATGATGCGCACCGCTGCCCCAACGCCCACCGCCCGCCAGCGCCGGCACGCTCAGTGGGCCGGCCTCCTTGCTGCGGTCGTGATCGCCTCGATGTCCGGCTGCGGCGAGCCCGGGGCAGCGGTCGATACGACCCAGACGGCCGATGCGAGCGGCGGGGGTACCGATGACGGCCTTGGCGCCCCGGATACGCCCTTTGGTGGCGACGACACCGCCCTGGATGCTGCCAAGGATGGCGGGTCCGACGGTTTGATCCTGCCCGACGTATCGGTCGACGCCGACGCCGCAGGCAGTTGCCCCAGCGCACCTTTCTGCACCTGCAGCAAAGCCAGCGACTGCGCCAGCGGTTTTTGCCTCGACACGCCCAAGGGCCAACAGTGCGCCAAGAAGTGCGACGACAATACCTGCCCGGACCAGTTCAAGTGCGCGACGGTGCCGCTGACTGGCGGCGACGTCGTCAACATCTGCGTGCCGGCGCACGGCAGCCTGTGCAATCCGTGCACCAGCAACGCCCAGTGCCAGGGCCCCGGCAACGGCGGCGCCCGCTGCGTGTCATTTGGCAACGCCGGCGCTTTCTGCGGCGAGGCGTGCAGCAAGAGCGACGACTGCGCGACGGGGTACGAGTGCCTGGAGACCAAGGACCTCGCCGGCAACCAGAGCAAGCAGTGCGTGGTCAAGAACGGCGGCGCGTGCACCTGCAGCGAAGCGGCGATGAAGAATGAGCTTTCGACCGTCTGCTACAAGGACACTGGCACCGCCAAGTGCGCCGGCAAGCGCATCTGCTTGTCCGCCACCGCGCCCGGTGCGCCGACCGGCGGCGGCCTGACCAACTGCCTCGCCGACGAACCGGAAGCCGAAAAGTGCGACGGCAAGGACAACGACTGCGACGGCCAGACCGACGAAAGCGCCTGCGACGACGGTCAGGTCTGCACCGACGACGCCTGCGACCCCAAAGCCGGCTGCAGCCACACGAACAACCAGGGCTTCTGCGACTCCGACGGCAGCGTGTGCACCAAGGACGACGCCTGCGCCAACGGCAAGTGCCTGACCGGCAAGCCCATCAGCTGCGATGACAACAACCCGTGCACCAACGACGCCTGCGACCCCAAGACGGGCTGCAAGTCGACCAACGCCGACGGGCTGGGCTGCAACTTCGACGACAACCCCTGCACCGTCGGCGACAACTGCAAGGAGGGCAAGTGCACCGCTGGCCCGACCAAGGCGTGCGCCACCGACGAGCCGTGCATCCTGGGCAAATGCAACCTGCTCGGCAGCGGCAACTGCGAATACAAGCAGAAGGACGGCCAGCCCTGCGACGACGGCAATCTGTGCACCGCCAACGACACCTGCGTGGCCGATGTGTGCAGCGGCGGCAAGGCCACCGATTGCGACGACAAGAACGGCTGCACCATCGACGCCTGCGACAAGAAGACCGGTTGCACCCACACCAACGCCGCCGGGGCCTGCGACGACGGCGACAAGTGCACCACCAAGGACACCTGCGGCGGTGGCAAGTGCGATGGTCAGGCCATTGACCCGGCCAAGACCTGCAGCGACAACAACGGCTGCACCTCGGATACCTGCAACCCGGCCATTGGCTGCGTCAACAAGCCGTCGCTGGGGGCCGCATGCGACGACGGCAATGCCTGCAGCGTCGGCGACAAGTGCGACGGCAACGGCAGCTGCCAGTCGGGGACCAACACCTGCGCCTGCGACACCGACAGCGAGTGCGCCAGCAAGGACGACGGCAACGTGTGCAACGGCACGCTCTACTGCGACAAATCGGGGCCGCTGTCGCAGTGCAAGGTCAAGCCGAGCACGGTGGTGGTGTGCAATACCGCTGGCGACAACCCGTGCAAGAAGACCGAGTGCGAGCCGGTGAGCGGCAAGTGCTCGGCCAAGCTTCAGCCCAACGGCCTGCCCTGCCCGGCGGACGACAACGTGTGTACGGTGGACGACGGCTGCCAGGACGGTCAGTGCGTGTCGGGCAAGGTCCTGAACTGTGACGACAAGAACGCCTGTACCGCCGACGCTTGCGACCCCAAGGCCGGCTGCAAGTACCTGGTGCAGGGCGGCAACTGCGACGCCGACGGCGACGCCTGCACAGTGGACGACGGCTGCAAGGACGGCAAGTGCCAGGTGGGGGCCAAGAAAGCGTGCGACGACAGCGAGGTGTGCACGCAGGACAGCTGTGACCCCAAGACCGGCAACTGTGTCTTCAAGGAGCTGACGGCCCAGGTGTGCAGTGACGGCAACGAGTGCACCATCGGCGACAAGTGCGGCACCGACAAGGCCGGAAAATTCACGTGCGTCGCCGGCAGCGGCCCCAACTGCGACGACGGCAACCCGTGCACCGCCGACACCTGCGATGGCAAGTCGGGCTGCAAGAACACCGTCGACGCCTCGGCGCAGGTGCCGTGCTACACCGGCGACCCGGCCACCAAGGGCAAGGGCATCTGCAAGATGGGCCTGCAAAACTGCGACGCCCAGGGCAAGCTCGGCCCTTGCACAGGCGAGACGTTGCCCGAGAAGACCGACCCGTGCGACGGCAAGGACAACGACTGCAACGGCGTGGCCGACCCAGGCTGCAGCCCGACGCAGTGGAACATGCGCTTTGCCAACGCCGACGTGGCCGGCAAGGGACCGAACTTGACGCTGCGCGCCGTCGCGGGCGGCAGCAACGCCGCAGGGCCATCGGCCGACGGCAAATACACGCTGCGCTGGGGGTTCCTGGCGTGGCTCAAGGCGTGGCTGGGCAAGTAGCCGCATGCGGGGCCGGAGCGACCGGCGCCGCTCAGAGATTTCGTTCGGAGGCAGCATGCAAGGGCAGTTTGGAATCTGGATCGCGCGCCGCGGGTGGACGGCGGCTTTCGGGTTGGCGTTCGCGGCCAGCGGCGTGTGGGCAGGCGATGCTGCGGCCGTGGTGCCGGGCAATGCGCTCGTCGAGGGCAGCCTCGCCACCGCTGGCGGGTCGCCGGCCGCCGACGGCAACTACGGCGTCAAGATTGGCCTGTACAAAGACGCCCAGGGCGGCGCCGCGTTGTGGGCAGAGTCGGCGAGCATCGAGGTCAAGTCCGGGCAGTTCCAGCATGCGCTCGGCAGTGCGGCCCCGCTGAGTCAACCGGTGCTCGCGGCCGCGGCCTACATCGGCATCGCCGTCGGGTCTGACCCGGAACTGCCGCGCAAGCCGCTGCATGCGGTGCTGTATGCGGTGCGGGCCGGCGTCGCCGAGAACATCGCCTGTTCCGCGTGCATCCAGGCAGCGCACCTCGACACGCAACTGGCCAACGACATCAAGAACACCATCAAGGCGTCGGACCTGTCGGACGTCGCCAAGAGCGGCAACTACGCAGACCTGCAAGGCACGCCCAACCTCGCGGCCTACGCCAAGACCACCGACCTCAAGAAGGTGGCCTTGACCGGGTCGTATGCCGATCTGGCCGACAAGCCCGCGCTGCCCAAGGCCGGCGATGTGTGCGGGACGGGCCTGGTGGTCAAGGGCCTCAAGGCCGACGGCAGCTTCGACTGCACCGCGGGGGGCGGCGGCAGCCTGCCGGCCGATGGCATCGCCGGCGTGTCGAACCAGTTGATCTTCAATACGTTCGTTGACAAGAAGGCGGGCACCGCCGACGTGCAGATCCCCGACTTCGCCGGCCCGGGCGTCAGCGACGTCGTCGACTTTCCCGACATCGGGATCACCAAGAAGGTCTGGGTCGAGATGGATCTGAGCAATTCCGACATGTCGGCGATCAAGATCGAACTGTATGGCCCGAGCATGAGCACGCCCTACCTGCTCTTCAACGGCGGCAAGACCGGAAACACCTTGAAGGCCAAGTTCAACGACGACACCCCGCTGGTGTCCGGCGACATGGACAAGGACTGGGTCGGCAAGAACATCAAGGGCTTGTGGTCGATCACCGTGCGCGACTTGAAGGACAACACGCCGCAGAACATCGACGGCAAGTTCAACTGGAGCGTCAACATCCAGACGCTTTCGAACAAGAAGATCCAGATCAAGGGCGATTTGATCGTCGATGGCAACATCACCGCCGGCGGCACCAATCCCGCCCAGTCGGGCAATGTCTATTACGCCGGTTCATTCCAGACCTACTCCAACGGCAACGGCCATTGGTACGCCAGCAACAACGAGGCGGTGTTTGGCGGGTTGAACGGCTCGACCTGGACCGACGGCAATGGCCACGCAGCGAGCATCGGAAATGATTTCAACTCATTGAGGACCATCTTCAACCAGAGACGGGCGTTGGCGCCCAACTCGGTGGTGTGCTCTGAAATCTGGCCCTACACCAGCTCCACGACGGGCAGGGTCTGTGGCGCCGTGTTTCGCGTCAAGAACACGACGGGCAGCGCCATCAACTGGCAGGTGTCCTTCTACTACACTTCCTATTCGGGCTGGTCTGAGACCGCGTCGCTGTCGATCAATGGTGCGAGCACCTGGACGTCGAACAACAATGCCTGGCCAAGCACGGGCGTCCAAGTCAGCGTCCCGGTGCCGCCCAACAAGACCAGCACCGTGGTGGTGGTCGCACCGTCGTCGCCCGGATACGGCAACAGTCAACGCGACAACTACTTGGCGTTCCACAACAACTGCCTGACCTTGCCGAACGGCCTGCAGTACGTCGACGACTACGAGGTCGTGCAAGGTCCCTGGAAGTAGCAGGCCGGTCGTCATGAGGGCGCTCCGGGCCAATACCCCATGGATCGTCGTCACCGCGACCTGCCTTGTCGCCTGCAGCTCCCCACCGGTCAGCTCTGCGCCCGCCGCCTCCCGCCCCAAAACCTGAACCCACGCTGTGGGCGGGCGGCCACGTCACCAAGATCCTCGCCGCCGACCGCGTGGTGTTCAGCCGCGGCAGCGACGACGGCATCGCGCTCGGCCGCGACGACCTGACGCTGCACCCGCTGTTGCCCAGCGACGACGGCAAGAACCAGTACCTCGAAACCGACATCCGCATTGCGCGCGGCAAGGTCGTCGAACTGCGGCCGACCGTCGAGGTCTTGTCGAGGTCCGGCAGCGACGCGGCGCGCGGAGAGCCTGGACGGCAAGACCGACCTGGTGGTGTTGAGCGCCTGCGAGACGGCGCTGCAGATGGGCAAATCGGCGGGAGAAGAGCTCATCAGCGTCGCCAGTGCCTTCGCCAACGCGGGCGCGCCGAGCCTGGTGGCATCGCTGTGGGAGGTGGACGACGAGGCAACCGCTGAGCTGATGACCGAGTTCTATCGGCTGATCAAGGCGGGCAAGGACAAGGAAGGAAGGCCGTTGGATACACTCGAAGCCTTGCGCCAAGCGCAGTTGCACGTGATGCACCTGAACCGGGCCGGCGCCACGCCGTTTGCGGATCCGGCGTATTGGGCCGGATTCCAGCTCATCGGCGAGTATCGGTAGGCAAGTCTGGCCAGAATGCGTCAGCCGCGGCCCGCGGTCCGGCTCAGCCGGCGGACCCGCTGGCCACGGGCGGGGCATCGGCGCTGGGGTCCGCGGGCGGCGGCGGCTTGTCTGGCGATTCGGCCTGTGGGGTTCCGCCCACGGGATTCGGAGCGACCGCCGACTTTGGAAAAGCCGCAGGCCCGTGGGCTGGATCCTGCCCCGCCGACCACCGGGTGACGTCGACCGGCAGCCCGAGCGTCACCGCGGGCTCGGAAATCTCCACCGCGGCCCGCTGGTTGCCGCACGCTACCTCGACGCCCAGCACGCGAACCCCGCCCGAGGTCGCCCACGCGCTCGGATAGGGCACGCGCACGCCGAAACCGCCGCTCGGCCCCACGGTCGCGGCATTGAACCAGTGGTCGCCCCCTTGGCCGATCTGCAAGCGCACGGTGACCGTCGCCCTGCTGCCCGCGGGACAGCCGCCGCCGCGCACCAGCGCTCCAGGCACGCGCTCGAAGACCTTGGCGCGCAGGTCGGTGCTGGCAAAGGCCAGGCGCCAGGCGGGTCGGGCCTTGCACGTCCCGTCCGGGCTCTGGCTGCCGTTGCCGTAGTGCAGGCTGTGGGCGTTGATGCACGACCCCGCAGGGGTCAACGCCAAGCGGTCGTCGCGGTCGCGAACGGCCAAGACGTCGGGGTCGCGGCCGAGCGCTTCGGCGTAGCTGCGCATGGCGCTCATGGCCAGGGGCGAGGTCAGCCAGTAGCGCACGCGGTGGCGGTCCAGCAGCGTCTCGGTGTCGCCGGAGCCGTCGTCCAGGTGCAATGCAAGGCACGCGTCGAGGCCAGCGGTCTGGCCGGGCGCGATGTGCGGGCTGCACACGTTGGGCAATTGGCCGAGCGCGCGGATTTCGTGGCCAAGCGCCCAACTGGCCAGCACGGTGGGCGGGTTGCCGCGGTGTGGTGTGCGGTCGGCGCGGTCGCGCAGCCAGTCGAGGGCCTCCCACACCCGCACGCGCTTGGCCAGCGGCGGGGTGCGGACGTCGAGCGCGACCAGGCCCAACAGCGCAGTCGCCAACACGGCGGCGACCGACAGACGCCGGCCCCACGCGCCCGCGTCGTGCGCCTGGGCCAGCAGCGCCCCCGACACCACCGCGAGCGGCAGCGCCTGCAGCGTAGAAAACCGCGACTGTGCGACCGTCAGCAGCCAGCCGACGGCCAGCGCAGCGGTCCAGGTGCGCAGCGCTGGTCGGCTTTGGGTGGCGCGCCAGCCGAACCACAACAACAACGGCACCACCGGCAGCGACCAACTGGCCACGTCGGGGGTCAGGTGCCACCCGGCGTCCAATAGCGACGCCGACTCGTGGATGATGGCCACGTGGTTGCGGCCCGCCACGAACTGCGACCCGCCGAGGATCGCCTGCCGACCTGCGGGCCACAGCCCCATTGCGGCCGCGCTGAGCCCGATTGCCGCGCCGAGCGCCGCCCAACGGTGGGGTACGCGGGCCGCCACGGCGAACGCTGCCGCCCCCACCAGCGCGGCCACCGGCTGCAGCCAACTGGGCGCATGGGCCACTGCGGCCCCGCCCGCGGCGAATGGCGACTGCAAGGCCAGGGGCTGGGCGCCGAGCCCCGCAACGGCGAGCGCCAGACCCCACGCGCGCGCGGCTCGGGCATGGTGCCCAGGGTCGGCGACCGCCATCCGCACCAGCCCCAGGCCGCCGATCAGGCCAAGCGTCAGCGCCGACGAAGGCAGGCACCACACCGCCAGCGCCAGCGCCAGACCTGCGCCCGCCGACCACGCCCGCCAGCGTGCAGATTCGGTGGCCGTGACAAGACCGCCGAGGGCGGCAAACGTCAGCAGTGGCTCGACGGCGTGGTGGTCGACCTTGCCGGCTTGCAGGTAGTTGTGCAGGCCACCGTGCACCGCCGCGACCACGCCGGCCAGCAGCGCCCCCAACGCCGCGCCCGGCCCCGACCGCAGGATGGCGGTGGCCGCAACCGCCAGCGCGGTGGTCAGCGCCGCGCAGACGGCCACCACGGTCAGGCCCGCGACAATGGCGTCCTGCTGGGTGCTCCCTCCGGCGAGGTCGGCCGTGCGCGCGACCAACCAGTCGAAGCCCGGCGGCCACACCCAGGTCAGCCCTTCGGGGGTGTGGCTGAGCGGATCGGTCCACGGCACCTCACCGGCGAGGCCGGACTGGACGCGGTGGGTGTGGCCCCAGGAGTCGCCGCTGGTCAGCCACCAGCGGCCGCCGCGGTGCAGCGCGTCGAGGTGGCGGGTGCGCAGCCAGACGGTGGCCAGGGCCGTGCAGAGCCCGACCGCCCACAGCACCGGGCGCGGACTGGGGGCGGGCGGTTGGGCAGCGTGGTCCACGAAGGCCTTGGGGCCGCGGGCGCGGCGTGGGTCCAGTGTAAACCATGTGCGGGGCTCGGACCCAGCGCCCCAACGGGGAGGACTGCGGCCGTCCCTTGCGAGCCCCTACCCCTCCAACGCCGCGAGCACGGCGCGCGACAGTTCGTCGCGGTGCCTGCGCACCTCGGCAGCGACTTCGTTGCGCACGCCGCGAAGCCACGCCAACCGCAGGACCTGTCGGCGCCGTTGCCAGCGTTCCGACCAGCGCAGCGCCAGCCATCCCGACAGCGGCCCGGCCACCGCGACCACCAGGGCCGCTCGCCAGCCACCCACTGCGGCCGCCACCCACGCCTGCGCGCCCCACCACGCCGGCATGCCGACCAGGCCGAGCAGCACCTTGATCGTGCCGATGAGGTCCGTTTCCGTGCCAGCCAGGACCACCGACAGCGGGCGGATCGCGCGGTAGGCCGGCCAGCCGAGCACGGCGCCGATCACCGCGAACGGACACATCCACAGCAGCCCCAAGGTGCCGCGCAGCACCGCGCCCGGGGCAGGAAGCGGTTCGTCGATCTGCCAGGGGTCGTCGATGCCCAGGTCGGCCAGCTCAGCCGCGAAGGCCGCAGCCTGGGTCTGCAAGCCATGGGCGCGGTCGGGATCGGCCGCCAGCAGGATCTGCCAGGCATGCGCAAGCCGCTGCGCCAGCGCCTGCTGGGCCGCCAGATCGCGCGCCGCCCCCTTGTGCACCCAGCCCGCCACGGCGACCAGACCGCGCAAAAGGGTCTGCTGGTCCGCCTGCAACACCACCTGCGAAAGATCGCCCTGCACGTCTTCGGTCAGTTGGCGGGCGGCGTCGAAGCCGCAGCCGTGGCGGGCGGCAAACGCGGACACGTCGAGGGGTTCGCCGATCTGCACCGCCACCCTGGACCGAAAAGTCTCTTTGGCCTGGTAGAGCAGTCCGCACGGGACCAGGTGCAGGCGGTCGGCCGGTTGCGCCTCGACATACGACAGCGCCAACCGCGCGGCCCCGGTCCTGAGCGGGCGCATGGTCGGGTCGCTGTGGCTGGTGCCCTCTGGAAACAGCGCAATCCAGCAGCCATGTTCCATCCGTTGACGGGCCAACGCGAAGGTCCGCTCGTTGTGACTGGTGTCGGCACCGTCGCGCGGCCGGAACACCGGCAGCCCCGCAAAGGCATTGAGGGCCAACCGGCCAACCGGATTGCCGAAAAGCGTGGACTTGGCCAAAAAACCCACCGGTCGACCGACCGCCAGCCGCAGCACCACCGGGTCCAGCAGGCCATTGGGGTGGTTGGCGACCAGCAGGACCGCGCCCGTGGCCGGCAGATGGTGCAGCCCCGACACGGCGATCTCGCGGTAGAAAAGCCGCACCAGCCCCAAGCACAGCGATCGGACCGCACGGGTCAGCGCGCCGTCCGGTTCAGTCACAGCTTGCGCCATCCCACGCCCCAGATCGCGGCCCCGAGCAGAAGCGTCGCAGGCACCATCCACATCGCGGTGGCCAGACCCAGGCCGCTGTCTGCCAACACGCCGACGATGGGCGGTGAAATGGCGTCGCCGAACAGGTGGATGGCCAGGATCGACAGCGCGAACGCCCGGGCGCACAGGCGGGCGGGGACGCTGTTGACGATGAGCGCGTTGATGGGGCCGTTGTAGCACCACATGCAGAACTGCGCGGCGACGATGACCAGGGTGACCGCCGCCGCGCCGTGGACCTGCAGCGCCAAGCATGCCAACGCAGCGGCAGCGGCCATGGTCGCGGCGCTCAGCAGAAAATACGGGTGCTTGACCCGGCCAGCCAGCCAATCGCCGAGGTAGCCACCGGCCAACGTGCCGCCCAGACCGCCAAGCACGGTGCCGGCGCCGACGATGCTGCCCGCCTCGGCCAGGTCGAATCCGCGGTGGCGCGCCAGGAACGTCGGGTACCAGTCGGCCAGCGCCCCCGAAGCAAAGGTCACCGCGACATAGCCGCCGACGGCATACACATACGGCCGGTTGGCGCGCAGCAGGCGCAAGGCCTCCGGCCAATCGGGCGGCGCCTCCCCAGGGTCGTGCCGGCGCGGGGGTTCGCGCAGAAACCACACCCACACCGCGGCCAAGAGCCCGGGCAGGCCGACCGCCACGAACGCGGCGCGCCAGCCCCAGAGCTGCCCCAGCGCGCCGCCGGCCGCAAAACCGACGGCCGCCCCGACCGGAATCGCCACGTAGAACCACGTCAGCGCCTTGTTGCGGCGCTCGGGCGGATAGAAATCGGCGATGAGTCCAGGACTCAAGGTGGCATAGGCCGCCTCGCCGACGCCGACCAGCGCCCGTGCCGACAGGAAGGACCAGAACCCCTGCGCCAGCGCCGCCGCCGCGGTGGCCACCGACCACAGCGCCACGCCAAAGGCGATGACCTTGCGGCGGGCGAAACGGTCGGCCAGCGACCCGAACACCGGGCTGGCCAGCATGTACACGACCACGAACGCGGTCAGCGGCCAACTGGTCTGCGCGTCGTCCAGGTGCAGGTCGGCCTTGAAAAGGTCCTTGACCGCGCTCGGCACGTAGCGATCGACGTAGTTCAGCAGGTTGAGCAGCGTCAGTGCCAACAGCGCGCGGCGGGCGCCCTTGGCTGTCGGTCGCTGCAGCGCGGGTTCGGTCATGCGTCCTTGCGGCGTTCGGGGCGTGACGCCCGCTCTCGTTGGGTCCGGCGCGCGGTCGGGGTGTCCTGGACGCGCAGCGTGCCCATCGTGCCGCTCAATCGCTGTAGGTGACCCGGCCGCGGTACACCGTCAGCAGCGTCCGGCCCACCAGCGGTCGGCCCCACACCGGGGTATTGCGGCTCTTGCTTTGGTTGCTGTGGACGTCGAGCGTCCACGGCCGGTCGGGGTCGAGCAGGGCAAAGGTCGCCGGTTCGCCAATCCGCAGCATCGGCGCCGGCATGCCCAGGATCACCCGCGGCATGGTCATGGTGGCGCGCACCAGCGCGGCGTCGTCGAGGTCGCCCTCGCGCACAAGGTCGCACAGCAGCGGCCACACGGTCTGCAAGCCGATCGCCCCTGGCTGGGCGCGGTCGAATTCGACCTCCTTGTCGGCGACGCTCCACGGTTGGTGGTCGCTGCAGATGGCGTCGATGGTGCCGTCGCGCAGGCCGGCGAGCAGCGCCTGGCGGTCCGCCTCGGCGCGCAGCGGCGCCGCGAACCGCAGGTTGGTGTCGTAATCGCGCAGGTCCGCGTCGGTCCGCAGCAGGTGCCACGGGGTCACCGCCGCCGTCACCGCGATGCCGTCGGCCTTGGCGCGGCGCACGTGGTCCACCGACCGCGCCGCGCTCAAGCGCTGCAAGTGCAGCCGCCCCAGCGCAAGCTGGCACACGGCGATGTCGCGGGCGACGGCGATGTGCTCGGCCGCCGCTGGAATGCCGCGCAAGCCGAGCCTGGTCGACCACGGCCCCTCGTGCATCGCGCCGGCCCCGGCCAGGTCCAAGTCGAGCGGCTGACTGAACACGGCTCGGTCAAAGCTGCGCGCGTACTCCAAGGCCCGCCGCAGCATGCGCGACGACCGCACGGGCCGGTCGGCGTCGCCAAACGCCACCGCGCCGGCCTCGGTCATCTCGCCCATCGGCGACAGCGTCTCGCCTTGCAGACGGTGGGTCAGCGCGCCGATGGGCAAGAGGTCGCACAGGCCGATGTCGCGCGCCCGCCGCACGATGAGTTCGGTCACCGCGTGGTCGTCGTTGCTCGGCTGGGTGTCGGGACCGACCGCCACCGCGACATAGCCGCCCGCCGCTGCGCAGCGCGACAGCGACAAGAGGTCCTCATCCTGCTCCTGGCCCGGCTCGCGGCCCGCCGCGCACAGGTCCACGAGCCCCGGCGTCAGCCAACAGCCGCGGGCATCGACGCGCTGGGCGCCGGGCATGTCGAGGTGTTGGCCCACCGCCGCGAAATGCCCGCCGACCAGAAGGACGCTGCACGGTCCGGGCGGCAGGTTGGCCCAGCCACGCAGGTCGACATCGTCCAGGACCAGGTTGTCGGCGATCGGCAACATCGGTTACGCCCCCTGGCTCTCCAGACCGCGCGTCGCGGCGACGGCATAGAGCACAGCCATGCGGACTGCCACGCCGTTCTCGACCTGTTCCAAGATGACCGACTGCGCACCGTCGGCGACCTCGGGCGCGATCTCGACGCCGCGGTTCATCGGCCCCGGGTGCATGACCAACGCGTGCGGCTGGGCGAGCTGCAGCCGCGCCGCGTCCAGGCCGAAAAAGCGGTGGTACTCGTGGGCGTGCGGGATCAGGTCGTTGCCCTGGCGCTCGCGCTGGATGCGCAGCATCATCACCACGTCGGCGCCGTCGATGGCAGGCTCCACGCGCGCGTGCACGGTGCAGCCCAGCGCGTGCACGCCAGGGGGCAGCATCGTCGCCGGGCCCGCCACGTGGACGTCGGCGCCCAGCTTGTGCAGCCCGTGCAGGTTCGAGCGCGCGACGCGGCTGTGGGCGATGTCGCCAATGATCGCCACCTTGCGGCCGCGCAGGTCGCCCAGCTTGTCGCGCATGGTGTACAGGTCGAGCAGCCCCTGGGTCGGATGTTCGTGGGCGCCGTCGCCGGCATTGACGATGCCGCAGCCGATGCGCTCGGACAAGAAGCGCGGCGCGCCCGACGAGCTGTGGCGGATGACCACGATGTCCGGCGCCATGGCTTCTAGGTTGCGGGCGGTGTCGAGCAGGGTCTCGCCCTTGGACAGCGACGAGGTGCTGGCCGAAAACCCCATGGTGTCGGCGCTCAGGCGCTTGGCGGCCAGTTCGAAGCTCATCTTGGTCCGCGTCGAGTTCTCGACGAAGAACGTCAGCACGGTCACGCCGCGCAGCGTCGGCAACTTCTTGATGCGCCGCTGGTTGACGGCCTTCATCTGTGCGGCCATGTCGAGCAGCGCGGTGATCTGCTCCGCAGACAACTCCTCCAGACCCAGCAAGTGTCGCAGTTGCAGCGTCGACGGTGCGTTCACGGCGACACGACCTTGGCCGGGCTGCCGGCGTCGACAGGCACCTGCACCACGCTATGCAACCGGCCGCGCGCATCGCACCGCACCTGGATCTTGTCTCCGGGTGGCACGGCCAGCACGTGGCCCACCGCGTCCGCGGCGATCGGCAACTCGCGGCCGCCGCGGTCGAGCAACACCGCCAGAGCCACTGCGCGCGGGCGGCCAAAGTCGACCAGCGCGTTCAGCGCCGCGCGCACGGTGCGGCCGGTGTACAGCACGTCGTCGACCAAGACCACCCGGCGGCCAGTGAGGTCGCCCGGCAGCGCCGTCTGGCCCTCCGCAGCGCGCGGCCCCTTGAGCCACATGTCGTCGCGGTAGAGCGTGATGTCGAGCGCGCCCACCTGTGGCGCGAAGCCAAGCGCCACGGTGAGCATGGCCGCCAATTCCTCGGCCACCGCGACGCCGCCGCTGCGGATGCCGACGAGCCATGGAAACGTCGCGGGGTCGTGCGGCCAGGGCAGCGCCAGCACCTCGTCGGCAAGGCTGCGCAGCACCTGATCCAGGTCCGTGCGGTCCAGGATCGGCGGCCGGTCGTTCACGGCGAGGCCTGCCAGCGCCCGCAGTCACCGTCGGGCGCCTCTTGGTGGATGAACGTGAACATGCGGTGCAGTTCAGGCCGGTACCAGTCGTCCACGAACGCCCACCACCGCACGCCCGCCTTTCCCTTGACGGTATCGAGGGGCACCAGCCCAAAAAAACGACCGTCCTTGCTGTTGTCGCGGTTGTCGCCCATGACCAGCAGATGCCCGTCCGGCACCACGAAATCGGGGAAATCGCGGTTCTCTGGCGGGCTGTAGCGCATGGCGTGCGGGCCGTAGCGCAGCCCATTCCATTCTGCGGGCGGCCAGTGGGCGGCGTTGTCGACGTCGAGCAGCCCCGGTGCCGCCGACACGTGGTGCTGCGCCGTGTACACGAAGCCACCCAGGCACTCTTGGACCACCTTGCAGCGATAGGCCCCGCCGAACGCCGATTGTCCGCAGTCGCCGGCCTGGTCGACGATCTTGCGGGCGATGGGCTTGCCGTCGATGTGCAGGACGTTCTCGATCATGCGCACGCGCTGCCCCGCCACGGCCACCACGCGCTTGATGAGGTCCTTGCCGGCAGAATCCGGATCGTCTTCGTACGGGTACTCGAACACCACGATTTCGCCAGGTTTTGGGTCGCGCAGCGCCAGGTACTTGAGGCGCGTGAACGGGATCTTGAGCCCGTAGAGGAACTTGTTGACGAAAAGGTGGTCGTGGATCTGCAGCGTCGGGATCATCGACCCCGTCGGGATCTTGAAGGCCTCGAACACGAACGCGCGGATGCCGAGCGTCAGCAGCAGCGCCAGGGCGATGGCCTCGACCAACTCGCGGGTCGGCGACTTGCGAAACTGCCCCAGGTGCAGGGTCAGCCCCTCGTCGAAAGCGGCCACCGCCCGGTCGAAGCGCGCGACGTGCTCGGGACCCGCGTCGCCCGGCGTCTGGGCGCGGGCTTGGCGCAGCGCGGCCAGCTGATCGCGCAGCACCTGCAACGCCTCGGGCGCCAGCAACCGGCCGCGCTTGCGCAGCAGGCTTTCCCCCGTGGATTCAAGGTATTCCGATCGCTCGCGCAGTTGGCGCAGCGCCCGGCGCAGGCCCTTGGGGTCGCTCGGCACGCTTGGAGACTGGGTCTGGCTCACGGGGTGGTCACCGGCAACACCGCAACATCAGGCATGATTGCCGTATCCGCCCCGCGACTGCGGTGAGGTTCGGGCGCGGCAGCCTACAACCCGATGCGCCCCGTTATCAATCCCGGCGGTCGCCTACTTGTCCGCGCGGACCACGATGTCGTCGACGAAGGCGCCGGCGCCCGAATTGCTCGCGCAGTCGCCCGAATCGAATTGGAAGATCAACTGCACGTTCTTGCCGTGGAACGTGCTGATGTCAAAGGTGACGTCGGCCCACTTCTTGTACAAGTTCGATTTGACCGGAAAGTAGTCGGTCTTGAGGTTGGTCCCGCCCACCTCCTGCACGGTGACCCAGAACTTGTCGTAGCTCGAACTGGTCTCGCCGTCAAAGTACGACTTGAAGCTCAAGAACGTCTTGGCGCCGGTCGCCGGCACCTTGATGTTGAAGGTCCCGGTCTTGGCGGTGCCCGACACCTTGCTCGTGCCGCTGGGACAGGTGAAGTTGTAGGCGCCGTTGACCAGGCCGTTGAAGTTCAGCGAGCAGTCGCCCGAGAAGTAGGCGGTGCCGGCGTCGGCGTTGACGCCCCAGCCGATGGCGTTGGCGTTGGCGACCGTGAACGCGCTGGCGTTGCCGCAGGTGATCATCTCGCCGTACACCGGCGGCGGCTGGGTGCTCAGTTGGGCATCATCGATGAACCAGCCCTTGCCGTCATTGTCAGTCGAATCCTTGGTATCGAAGTAGAAGCTCAATCGGACCTTCTTGCCCTTGATCCCGGTCAGGTCCACCCACGCCCAGCGCCAGCCGTTCTTGTGGTTGCCGGCCGAACTCAGTTGCACGTTGATCGGGTAGGTGACCTGGGCGTCGCCGCTGGCCTGCACCCAGCGCTGGTCGTAGAAGCCGGATTCCGTGTCCACGTACTCCTTGAAGAGCAACGTGACCGATCCGCTGCCTGCGTTGGTCAAGTTAATGACGGGCGAGGTGGCGCGCTGCTGCACCAGGCCCGGGAACGACGAGCCATTGTTGACGTTGAGCGAGATCTTGTTGGTGCTGGTTGTATTGACCGACACGATGTCGGGGGTCGCGTCGATGGCCCACACGCTGCCGTTGCTGTTGGCCGGGTCGAAGAGCCAGCCGTTGTTGTTGGCGGCGAACGGTTCGGTCCAGTCCGAGGTCGCCGTGATCGGCACCACAGGGCCGCCATAGACGTCCAGTTGGTCCACGAACACGCCCGCGCCGCTGTTGTCGATGCCGTCGTCCGTGTCGAAGCGGAAGCGAATCTGAAACTTCTTGCCGATCATCGCCTTGACGTCCACGGTCTGCATCTGCCAAGCGGCGCCCGCCGGCAATTGCTGCGAAACCGCGGTGGTGGCAAAGCCGTCGCTGCTGACCTCGACCCAGCAGCGGTCCAGGCCCGGCTCTTGCACGGCGACCCAACTGTAGAACACCAACGTCATCGCCGCCCCGCTGTATCCACTGGCGTCGACCAGGAACTTGCCATACGCCGTCGCCTTGATGGTCTGGACGCCGTCGCCGTAGGTGGTGCCATTGTTCAGGTTGAGCGAAGCCGCGCCAGTCAGCTTGCCCGGTGCGGCGGGGCTCGCGTCGGTGGCCCACTTGACGTTTGCGGTGCCGCCGTGGTTGACCCACAGCGGGTCGCTGAAGTCGATGTTCGACTGGAACGGCAGCTTGTATTCGCCGCAGAGGCTGGTCGCGACGCCGAGCGCAAACTTGCAGTTGGCGGTCGCCGGATCGCACGAATCGGCGGTGCACGGGTTGCCGTCGTCGCACACCTTGGCCGGGCCGGCGACGCACTTGGCGTCCTTGCAGACATCGGGGCTCGTGCATTTGAGGCCGTCGTCGCACGGCGCTGCGTTGGCCGCGTTGGCGCACTTCTTGGCCACCTCGTCGCAGGCGTCGTTGGTGCAGCCGTTGCCATCGCCGCAGTCCTTGGCCACGCTGACCTGGCACTTTCCGTCCTTGCAGGCGTCCTTCTCGGTGCAGAACTTGCCGTCGTCGCAGAGCGCCACGTTGTTGGCGACCTTGCAGCCTGTGATCTTGTCGCAGCTGTCGTCGGTGCACGGGTTGTTGTCGTTGCAGTTGAGCGCGCTCGCGCCCTTGCAGGCGCCCTTGCCGTCGCAGAAGTCGCCGAACGTGCACGCGTCGCCGTCCACGCACGGCTTGGTGTTGTTGGTGGTGCTGCACACGTTGTCCTTGCATCCGTCGTCGGTGCACGGGTTGTTGTCGTCGCAGTTCTTGCCGATGCCTGCGCACTTGCCGTTGGCGTCGCATTTGTCGCTGGCGGTGCAGGTGTTGCCGTCGTCGCAGGTGCCGCCCGCGGGGGCCGGTTTGTAGGCGCAGCCGGTCTTGGGGTCGCAGCTGTCGACCGTGCACACGTTCTTGTCGTCGCAGTTGACCGTTGGCTTGCCCTTGCAGGCACCCGCGGCGCAGGCGTCTTCGGTCGTACACACGTTGGCGTCGGTGCACTTGGCGGTGTTGGGCGTCGCCACGCAGCCTTTGGCCGTGTTGCAACTGTCGTCAGTACACAGGTTGCCGTCGTCGCAGACCTTGGGCTTGGTGCCCTGGCAGGCGCCGGCGCTGCACACGTCGCCCTCGGTGCACGGGTTCTTGTCGTCGCAGTTGTCGCTGTGGTTCTTGTGCTCGCAGCCCAGGCCGGCGTCACAAGTGTCGGCGGTACACGGGTTGCCGTCGTCGCACTTGTCGAGGGTCGTGCTCGGGGCGCACACCTTGTCCTTGCACACGTCGCCGACCGTGCACTTGTTGCCGTCCTCGCACTTTGCGGTGTTGGCGGTGCTGCTGCACCCAACCTTTGCATCGCACTTGTCGTCGGTGCAGGGGTTGCCGTCGTCGCAGTTCAGGTTGGTGCCCGCACACTTGCCGGCCTTGCACGCGTCCTTTTGCGTGCACACCGAGTTGTCGTCGCACAACGTGTCGTCGGCCAGCGGCGAACTCGCGCACTTGCCGGTGGCGTCGTCGCACGCGTCGAGCGTGCACTGGTTGCCGTCGTCGCAGACCACCGGCGTGCCGACGCAGACGCCGCTCTGGCACACGTCCTTGGTGGTGCACGCCGAGTCGTCCGAACACGTGGCGGTGTTGTTGGTGAACTTGCAGGTGCCGTTGGTGGTCTTGTCGCACAAGTCGTCGGTGCACGGGTTCTTGTCGTCACACTTGATGTCTTCGCCGCCGCCGCACGCCTTGTCCTTGCACACGTCTTTTTGGGTGCAGGGGTTGCCGTCGTCGCACGGGTCGCCGTTGGCGACGGAGCTGCAGGTGTTGTTCGCACACTTCTCGTCGGTGCACGGGTTGCCGTCGTCTTCGCAGACCTTGCCCTTGCCGCTGCACACGCCCGCCGTGCATTTGTCGTCGAGCGTGCAAGTGTTGTCGTCGTTGCAGGGCGCCGCGTCGTTGTTGCTGGCGGTACAGCCGGTCGACAGGTCACAGCTGTCCTTGGTGCATGGGTTCTTGTCGTCGCAGTCGGTGGCCTTGCCGGTGCATTTGCCGGCTGCGCAGGCATCGCCGGTGGTGCACGCGTTGGCGTCGTCGCAGGCCGCGGCGTCGGCGGAAGGCGCGTTGGCGCAGCCGGTCTTCGCGTCGCAACTGTCGCTGGTGCACGGATTCTTGTCGTCGCACACGGTGGGCGTGCCCGCGGCGCACAGACCGGTCGCGCACAAGTCGCCAGTGGTGCACTTGGAGCCGTCCTCGCAGCCCGCCGTGTTGTTGGCGTGCAGGCAGCCCTTGGTGCCTTTGGCGGCGTCCAGCACGCCGCAGCTGTCGTCGGTGCACGGGTTGCCATCATCGCACTTGTCGCTGGCGCCCGGTACGCACTTTGCGTCCTTGCAGGCGTCCGCCAAGGTGCATGCGTCGCCGTCGCTGCACTGCGCGGTGTTGGCGACGTTGGCGCAGCCCTTGGCAGGGTCGCAGCTGTCGTCGGTGCAGTCGTTCTTGTCGTCGCACACCTTGCTCGCGCCGTCGCACTTGCCGCCAGCGCACACGTCGCCTTCCGTGCAGGCATTGCCGTCGTCGCAGGTCGCGCCATCTGCGACCGGCTTGTCGCCGCACTTGCCGGTGCCGACATCGCACGCGGCCACGTGGCAGGCTGCGCTGGCTGGCGGGCAGTCCTTGTCCGCCTTGCAGCCGGCGGGCGCGGTGTCTTCGGGGGTGGTGGTGTCGGGGCCGCTGCCGGTGTCGTCGGGCGTGGTCTCGGTAGCGGTGACGTCGCTGCCCGCGGTGTCGCCGTCGGGCGTGGCGGTCTCTGCGCCCGCGTCGGTGCCCGCCGTGGTGGTGTCGGCGGTGGTGGTGTCGACCACCGCGTCGGTGCCGCCGCCGGTCACGTCGCCGCCGGTCACGTTGCCATCGCCGGTGCCCGCGCCTCCGGTGCCGCCCGATCCGGCGCTGCCGTCGCCGCCCACGCACGCGGGTACGGCCAGCAGAGCCAAGAGCGAAAGGACGAGGGCCGCGCGGCGGCGGACGAGCGAGATGGGCAGGATCATCGGCAGGGCTCCGAGCGGGAGGGCAGGCGTGCGGCGGCGGGGCCGGCAGGGGCCGCGCGGACAACACCGCGACGCAAGGCCCGTATTGTACGGCCAACCGGGTACGGGTCAAGGCAATGACGCATTGCGTCAGCCGGGCTTGGCCGCCAGCGATCGACGTGCGAGGCCCATCGCAGTGGGCCGAGGGGCGCCTTATTCGAAGTCGACCTTGTCGAAAAGCACGGCAGTATCGTAGATCGAGTCGCCGACGTCGGTGGCAAAGAAGCTGAGCAGCACCGAACCGTTGCCGGCGAACGGCGAGATGTCCTTGCTGCCCATCACCCACGGCGTCATGAACACCCCGCCCTTGTCGAAGCTGACGTCCGCCGGCGTCAAGCCCTTGAACTGGCCGCCGCCGTCGCACAGGTCGTCGACCTTGGCGTTGACGACGGTGATCGAGGCGGCCTTGCCATTGACGACGCCGTCGAGCCGGGCCGTGAACGCGTCCTGGTAGGGCGAACCACAGTACTCCTTGAACTCCTCGGAGTAGTACTTCCACCAGAACGAGAACTTGGTCTTGCCGCTCGGGATGCAGAAGCGCTGCTCGACCTTTCCGACCTGCGCGGTGTAGCCCAAGCCGGTGGAGATGATGCCCATGAACTTGCCGGCGACCGGCACCGTTGAACCCAGGCGCGAGATCACCCGGCCGTCGCCGCTCTTGATCCAGCCCTGCAGGTTGCCGGTCTCCCACGAGGGGTTGAGGATGTCGCTGTGGAAGGCGTCCAGGTTCTGGGCCCCCACCAGTTGGAACCAGGTGCCCGGGTTGGCGGCGTCTTCGAGTTGCACGTGGGCCACGCCAGACAGCTTCTTGCCCTCGACGATGTTCTGCAAGAACGTGGTGCCCCACTTGGTGGCGAACTCGTTGGACACCGCGCCGTTGAAGCCGGCCACCGCCGCCGCGCCCGCGGCGAAAAACTCGCCGGCCATGCTGCCGTTCCACAGGCTGCGGCATGCGCCCAGGTAGACGAGGCTGCGCGGGTACGGCTCTTCGGCGTGGCGCTTGACGAAGGTGGGCAGGATGCCATAGGTGCCGTCTGCGCCGAGCACCACGCGGCCGCGCCGCACGTCGGCGGTCAAGTGGTCGACGCACACGCCGTTGCCGCCCGACTGGTTGATGACACACTCCAATTCGGGTCCGCACGCCTTGGTTTCGCTGCAACTTGCGCCGCTGCCCACTGAACCGAAATAGCTGCAATTGACCTTGTGGCCCGTCCACACCACCTCTTGCGCGCCCGGGTGGCGCCAGTCGTAGGCGGCCTTGGCGGTCGGCGACAAGTCCGCAAACAGCGCGTCGCCGTGGCTGGCGATGGCGACGATGCCGTAGTGGTACAGGTTGCGCAGCCAGCGGAAATCCGCCTTGTCGTCCTTGTGGGCGTCCGGCGTGTAGGCGGGGCACTTGGTCTTTTGCAGGGTGCTGCTGAAGGCGCTGATCTCGTCGGCGCCAAACTCGGCCGCATAGGGATCGAGCAGCAGGGCCCGCTTGGACTGCACCTGCACCGTGGCCAGCGCCAGGTTGTCGGTCGAGGCACCCGAATCGCCCGTCGCTCCGCGGTTGCCGGGCTTGACCAACGGCACGGCACCCAACAGGCCCGACTTGAAGCGCACCCACGCGCTGCCGCCCGGACCCGATCCGGCCTCGTCGACCGCCGGATTGGCCTTGAGCGCGTCGACCACCGCAGAAGGCCCGCCGTCGGCGACCTTCTTGGCCGCGGCGAGCGCCTGCAAGGCGTCGGTGCACTCGGCGCTGGCGACTTCGGCGACCACGTCGATGGCCAACACGTCGCTGTACGCCGTCATGGTCTGGCCGTTGAGCGACACCTGCACGGTCGCGCGCAGCCGCGCGGTGCCGGGTTGGGCGTCGTTGACCGTGATTTTGCGCGTGTACAGGCCGTCGCCCTTGATTTCGTCGCCGCTCGTATTCAGAGCGCCGTCGTCGGTCATCTCGCCGAAGGTCGTCAGCGTATTGCCGTCCGCATCCACGCGGAGGAGCTTGACGCTGCCCTTGACGACGTTGGTGGCCTTGCCGATGGCGGCGACTGCGTGGATGGCCGTGGTCTTGCCCGCCTTGGCGACCCGCGGGTTGGCGCGCAGCCGATCCTGGAAGGTGAAGGCCGGGTTGTAGGTGATGACCAGGGTGTCGGTCACGGTCTGCTTGGCGTTCTTGGCGGTGACCGTGACCACGTTGTCGCCGGCGACCAGGGCAATCGGATCGGTTTGGAAGAAGGGCGCACCGTGGGCCGCTCCGCTGCCGCCGGCTTCGGTGGTCCACGTCACCGAGTCCGCGCCGCCGAAAAGCACGCCTGCGACCTCGACGATCGAACCCGACACGATGGCGTGCCCGCGACCGCTTGGTCCGACGATGCGCACCCGCAACTCCTCGGACGGGTAGCCAGCGTACTTTGCGTTGACCTTGGGCCCGCCGGTGCCGCCCGAGCCCGTGGTGGCGTCGGCCGTCGGGTTGGTGGTGCCGCCGCCATCGCCGCCGGTCGTGCCAGCGCCGTCCTTGTCGGCGCCGCCCGAACCGCCGCCATCGCCGGCCGTCGCCCCGCCGTCGCCACCGCCACGGGTCGCGCCATCGAGACCGACGCCGGGGTTGCCGTTGCCGTCGAGCACGAAGGCCCCGCCCGCCGAAGGACCGGGGGTGCTGCTTCCGACGCACGCGGAAAAGGCCAGCGCAGCGGTGACGACGGCCAAGGGACGTGCAAACATGGGGGACCTCGCCGCACGGGGCGGCTGCGGGCAGGGGTTGGAGCGCGCGGAGCCGGGGCATTCGAACGGGCAATCCGGCTCAAACAGGTACCGCGCGGGAACAGGTGATCGCGCGCGAACAGGTGACCGCGCGCGAACAGGTTGTCGCGCCTTGCACTTCGATCGGGCGCAGGTCCAAGCGCGGGGCGCCTCTGCGGCGGCTGGAAGACAAGTGCTCGAAAATACAAGAATCCACCCCGAGGGGCGGGCGATACAGGATAGCCACGTGGTCGCGGACCGTCAAACGGTTTTCGCAGCCCCGGCCGCGCACCGGGGCGCCTTGCTCCCGCGCAGCGGCCGTGGCCGTCCACCGGCGGTGGGCGACCCGCTGGTGGCGTGGATGGCCACACTGCCGGGACTGGTCGAGGTCACCGCCGCCGAGCTGCGCAGCTTGGGACTGCGGCCCAGCCCCGCGCGCGGCGGCGTGCAGGCCGAGCTGCCCGCCGGCAGCCTGTCCAAATTGCTCAGCCTGCTGCGCACGCCTGAACAATTGCTCATCGAATTCGGCCAGGCCGACGTGGCCGGCGTTGCGGGCCTCGGCGATCTAGCCCAGGCGCTGCGCGCGACCGGGTGGCTCGTCG
>VGRO01000010.1 GCA_016875335.1 Deltaproteobacteria bacterium
CGCACTGCAGCGCCCGGCCAAACGCGGCCTGCGCGTCGCTGAACTGCCGCGCGCCCGCCAGCGTCGCGCCGAGCGAACACCAGGCCTCGGCCTGCAGATCAGGCCGGCCCACCTGGCTGGCCGCTTCCGCCGCGCGCACGGCGACGAGCGCCGCCTCGTCGATGCGCCCGCGTGCCGAGAAAACCTTCGCCGCGACCAGGTGCGTCCGCGCCCGCGCCTCGACGTCGCCGGCCGTCTCCGCCAACTGCGCGGCTTCGTGCAAGGCTGCCTCGACCTCGGTGGCGTCCTGGGATGCCTCCGCGAGACCCCACGCCAGGCGGGCCGCGGCCCGTGCCCGCAAGCGCAGCAGCGGCTGTTCCGCGGCCAACGCGACGGCTTGGCGCGCCATCGCCAGGGCCCCGTCGCTGTGGCCGAGCCGACCCTGAACCTCGGCGGCGGCATCGAGCCCGGCCAACTGGTCCGCCACGCTCCCTGCCTGGCTGGCCAACGCCACGCAGCGCGCGGCGAGCGCCGGTGTGGCCGCGTCGCCCGCCAGTCGCAACTGCGCCATGTGGGCGACCAAGGCCAGATCGGGCCGACCTGCCGCATCGGCGCGCGCGTGAATCTGGCGCACCACCCGACCCGCGTCGGGACCCGCCCCGCCCAGCCGCAGCACGTCGGCCAACAGCGCCAGCGCACGCACTTCCCCTGCCGCGTCGGCCGCACGGCGCCGTTCGTCCACGGCGCGGTACAGCGCAGGCTCTGCCGCGGCGGCCTGGCCTCCGGCGATTGCGACGACGGCAAACGCTTCGAGGACGGCGGCAGCGACGGCCGGTTGGCCCGCCAGGTGCGCCGGCACTTCCGCTGGCACCAGAGTCGCAGCCTCTGCCAACCGCTCGTCGTCGACCAGGGCCAGGGCCAGCTCGCAGGTGCACAGCGAACCGAGCGCAGCCGAACCCGCCCGCTCCGCGGCCCGGCACGCCAGCCGCAGGGCGCTCACCGCGGCCGCGGGGTCGCCCGCTTTGCGCGCCAACACGGCGTCGATGCGCAGGCAGTGCGCATAGATGGGCAGGTCGAGTGCCGCCCCAGCGGCCTGCGCTGCGGCCGACAGCAGCAGCCGGGCCTCTGGCCAGCGGTGCGCCACGATCGCCTGCCGCGCCCGCACCAGCGCCAGCGACGCTCGCACGGCATCGGCCTGGGCGCGCCACGCCGACAGCGCCTCGTCGTCGCCCAGCTCGGGCACGAGCGCAACCCGTGACTCCGCGGCTTCCAACTGCGCCTCGATCACCGCAGCGTCCCCGCCAGCGTCGGTCATCGCCAGGGCGAGCAGCGAACGGCCGGCGAGCGGCCCCGCGCCCGCAGCATCGGCGAGGCTGCGCGCCAAGGCCCAGTGCGACCGCGCCGTGGCGCCGTCCGCGGCCGCCCAGGCGATGTCTCCCGACACCAGCGCGGCCGCCGCGCACCCCGCCGCGTCGCCAGCGCCCGCATGCACGTCGGCTGCCGCCCGTGCCCACTGTCCCGCGCGGTCGAGGTCGGCGCGGTCCAGGGCGAGATCCGCAAACTCCAGGGCGATCCATCCGGCGCGCACCCCAGCGGCCGCAGCCTCAAGCCAGGCGTGGTCCAGCAGGCGCGCCGCGTCTTCGATCCGCCCCTGGCGCCGTAGCGCTCTTGCAGCGGCCACAATGGCGATTTCTTCGTCCTGTGTTTGCTGCACCACGGCCTCGTCCGGCGTGGCCGCAATGGTGCTCGCTTTTGACCTTTCGGGCAATGGTCGCCGGCCCAGCCAATCGCCAGGGCCGCGAAAACGCGGCACATCGCCGCCAAGCTGTTGCCACGCTCGGCCCGGCCGCACTACGATCATCGGCCCAGGAAGGACCCGATGATCGATCTCGACCGCCTCAACCGCCTGCGCCTGCACCGCCGCCCGTTTGGTCAAATCGCGTACGCCAACCTCGTACTGTCGTGGGACTACCAGTTTCCGCGCAAGACCGAGATCGTGCTCGAAGGCCTGGACCACCTGCCGCGCGACCGCAGCGTGTTCCTGGCCATGAACCACACCGACCGCTACAACTACTGGCCAGCCCAATACGCAATGTACCGCCGCGGCTACCCGTTCACGGCGACCTGGGTCAAGGGCAAGTACTACGACCATCGCGGCACGGCGGCCTTCCTCGACTCGACCAACAACATCCCCTTGCCGTCGCGCGGCTATGTGCTCGTCACCGATTTCCGCCAGCGCTACGGTCGCAAGCCGGCCGAGGGCGAATACCGGTTCCTGCGCGACCTGTGCGACGGCCTGGCTGATGCGGCAGCGGCGGACGTCGGCGCTCAGTCCGACCAGGTGCGCAACTGGATTGCCGCGTGCGGGGGCGACGCAGCCGGGTTCGTCCAGTGGTTCGAGGCGCGCTTCGCGCCGCTGCTCGATCACGTGATCCGCCTGAACCGTCAGGCGATTTGCGAACTTGGCCTGAACGTCCTGGTCTTTCCGCAGGGCACGCGCAGCATCCGTCTGGCGCGCGGCCACACTGGCCTCGTGCAGGTCGCGCACCACCTGGGCGCCGCCATCGTGCCGGTGGGCTGCAACGGCAGCGACAAGGCCTACCCGGGCGGATCGCCGTTCTCCAAAGGCGGCCGCATCGTCTATCGGTTCGGCAAGCCGCTCGAGCCCAATGGCCCTGAACTCGGGCCGCACCGTGTCACTGAGGCCTATTCGCCGCTGTCACGGGCCGCTGGCGAGGCCCATGGCGTCCAGTTCCGCGCGGCGACGGACGTGGTCATGGCCCACATCAACGCGCTGCTCGACCCTGAGTACCAGGCGGCGGCCGACCAGCGGAGCGACGGTGTGCGCGGCTTGGACCGCTTCTTGTAGCTTGCTTTGGGCTGACCCGGGACTGTCTCGCCGGACTGTCAATCCGCCAAGCCCTGGGCACCGAACCACGGCTTGAGTTGCGGACCACAGTTGGCCAGGCCCTCGAACTGGTAGATGCCCGAGTCGGCATGCACCGTGGCGCGGTTCGGCGAGAAATCCACGCGCTGCACCGTGCTGGGTGCAATCTCGAAGCGAAAGCGCCCCATCTCGATGGCGCCCAACGATTGCAAGGTCGACGACCCGTCTTCGCCCAGACCGCCGGCCTTGGTGACCACCCGCGAGGTCGCCTCGAACACGACCACGCCGTCGGCGCACGACAGCTTGCCAAAAGGAGGCATGGCGCCGTGGACCGCTGAATTGTAGGTACAGCTGACCTTGTCGAGCTCGGCCGGCGCCGAGGCCTCTTGCACCGGCGGCACAGTGATGGGCTTGGCGGGGGCGGCGGGCGCGGCCGCGACTGGACTGGCCGCAGGCCCCGGGCTCACCGGCGGGCGCGCCGAGGCAGGTGCGGGATCGGGAGGCTGGGCGGCGGGCGCCTTCTTGCGCATCGCCACCAGGCCGACCGCGACTGCGATCGCCAGAGCGACGGCCACTGCTGCGACAATCGGATCCATGGGTTGCCTCCGCCCCGCGGGCCGGCGCGGCGCGGCATGGTAAATCGTTTTTCCGGCGGTGGGAAGACGCATGGCGGCGACGGCCTTCGCGCGCCCGAACCGCACCCGTGGCTTTTCGCAAAGCCGCTGCGCGTGCGCGCCGGCCATGCTAGGATGCGGCGCGGAGGCAACCCGTCATGCGTATCCCATCTCTGGCAATCCTGGCTGCCCTTGCCGCGTCGGTCGCGCTGGCCGGTGGGTGCGGCGACGACGCGACCGTCGCCGCGGCGGGCACAAACGCCAATTCCAGCGGCACAGCCGACACCACCGCGGGCCGCGTCGACGCCACCAAGGACGATGCCAAGGCGCCCGGCGATGGGGCAGCCGACGCCAGCGCGCTGCCCGACCTGACTGCCGCGACCGATCTCGCCGATTCAACCGACGGCGGGCCGCCCGACACCGAGCCAGGTGAATTCGCTGCTCCGGCCGACGCCCCAGACGGCGAACCTGGCGACGGCGGCGCGGCATGCAGCAACGACAGCGACTGCGCGCTCGCCCCCGGTTCGTGCAACGTCGGCGTCTGCGTTGCCGGCGCATGTGCGGTCGTGCCTGCCCCGGACGGCGCCCCGTGCACCGTCGACAAGCCGTGCGTCGAGAACGCGACCTGCGCGGCAGGCCAGTGCAGCGGTTCGGCCAAGGTGTGCGACGACGGCGACCTGTGCACCACCGACTCTTGCGACCCCAACTCCAGCGCGTGCGTGTTCGCGCCCGATCCGGGGTGTGGCAAGCCCGGCTGCAAGGCCGACGCAGAGTGCGACGACAAGAACACCTGCACCACCGACACCTGCGCCGTCGCCACCGGCGTGTGCACCAGCGACCCACAGGCCGACGGCGGTCCCTGCGACGACGCCAACCTGTGCACCGGCAACGAACTGTGCAAGGCCGGGGTCTGCGTCGGCGTCATCGTGCCCTGCGACGACGGCGATCCGTGCACCACCGACGCGTGCGACGCCAAGACCGGCGCGTGCTCGGCCACGCCGACCGCGGAGGGCGAAGGCTGCAACGACGGCAACGGCTGCACCACGGCCGAGACCTGCAAGGCCGGCAAGTGCGCCGGGCAGGCCACGGTGTGCAACGACGGCGACCCGTGCACCGCGGACGCCTGCGACGCCAAGACCGGCCAGTGCACGGCCACCGACATCGCCGGTTGCGGAGGCAAGTGCAAGACGGCGGCCGACTGCGACGACAAGAACCCCTGCACCAAGGACAACTGCGCCGCGGGGTTCTGCACGCCCGTGCCCGACGACGCGGCCAGTTGCAGCGACGGCAACCCGTGCACGGTCAACGATGCGTGCAAGTCCGGCGGTTGCTTCGGCGCAGCGACGGTTTGCGACGACAAGAACCCGTGCACGACCGACACCTGCCAGGCGGCCACCGGCAATTGCGCGAGCCAGCCGGCCGATGGCAAGCCGTGCGACGACGGCGATGCATGCACCGACAAGGACGCGTGCATTTCGGCGGGTTGCGTCGGCGGACCCGCCCTTTGCGACGACGGCAATCCTTGCACGGCCGACGCCTGCGACAAGGCCGCCGGCAAGTGCGCGTCGGTACCGCAAGACGGCGGGGCCTGCGACGACAAGAACCCCTGCACCGACAAGGACGTGTGCGGCAAGGGCATGTGCGCCGGTGCCGCCAAGGCGTGCGACGACAAGGACTCCTGCACCGCCGACGCCTGCGACCTGCAGAGCGGTACGTGCACCGCCGAGCCCATCGCCGGCTGTGGCGGCAATTGCAAGCAGGCCGCCCAATGCGACGACAAGAACCCGTGTACGACCGACACCTGCGCGGCGGGCAAGTGCGCGGCGTCGCCCAAGGACGGGCCCTGTGACGACGGCAACGCGTGCAGCGTGGCCGACGCATGCGCCAAGGGGCAGTGCGCGGCGGGCCAGGCCAAAGTCTGCGACGACGCCAAACCCTGTACGGTGGACACCTGCGACAAGGCGACCGGGGTGTGCGCTGCCGCCTTTTCCGCCGATGGCGCGCCGTGTGAGGACGGCAACCTGTGTACCCTCGCAGATCAGTGCAAGGCCGGGGCCTGCGTGGCCGGCAAGGCCGCGGTGTGCACCGACAACAACCCGTGCACCGCCGATGCCTGCGACACGGCCACCGGAAAGTGCAAAGCGACACCTGTTGCCGATGCGACGCCGTGCACCGACGGCAACGCCTGCACGACCCAGGACGCGTGTGCGTCTGGCAGTTGCCAGGGCGCGCCGATGACGTGCAGCGACTCCGACCCGTGTACGATCGACGCGTGCTTGGCGGGCAAGTGCGCCTTTGCGGCCATCCCCAACTGCGGCGACAAGTGCAAGACCGACGGCGAGTGCAATGACAAGAATCCTTGCACGACGGACAGTTGTGTGCAGGGCCTGTGCCAGCAGAAACCCCAGGCCGGCGGCCCGTGTAGCGACGGCAACCCATGCACCACCGGCGACGCGTGCGCAGTCGAGGCGCAGGCCGGCGTCTGCAAAGGGAAACCGGCCGTGTGCGACGACAAGAACCCGTGCACCGCCGACACCTGCGACAAGGCCAGCGGCAACTGCACTGCGGCACCCGTGGCCACCAACACACCGTGTGACGACGGCAACCCGTGCACCGGCAGCGACGCCTGCAAGCAGGGCCTCTGTGCGGGCGTGGTCGCCGTGACCTGCAACGACAACGACGTGTGCACCAGCGACGCCTGCGACAAGGCCACGGGCAATTGCCTGCACGCGCCGATCCCGGGTTGCGGCGGCCAGTGCAAGGCCGATGCCGATTGTGACGACAAGAACCCGTGCACGGCCAATCTGTGCCAGGCGGGCAAGTGCGCGGCAAGCAACATCGGCGGGCCGTGCGACGACGCCAACCCGTGCACCTCGGGCGAGTCGTGCAGCGCCGGCAAATGCGCGGGCGGCAAAGTCATCCCTTGCGACGACAAGAACCCGTGCACGGCCGACGCGTGCGACCCCAAGACCGGCAAGTGCGCGTCCACGGCCGTCAAGGACGGAGCGGTGTGCAGCGACGGCAACGGTTGCACCCTCAACGACACGTGCAAGGCGGCCCAGTGCACGGGTTCGGCCGCATCGTGCGCCGACAACGATCCCTGCACCGTTGACGTGTGCGTTCCTGCGACCGGCAAGTGCGGCTTCAACCCGATTCCCAAATGCGGCAAGAACTGCGCAAGCGACGCAGATTGTGGCGGCAAGGACATCTGCTTTTCCGCGGCGTGCGTGCAGGGCCAGTGCGCCAACAAGCCGCTGACCGGAACGCCGTGCAATGACGGCAACCCTTGCACCGGCACCGACCTGTGCACTCAAGGGTTGTGCACCGGCAAGGCGGTGATCTGCGACGACGGCAACCCCTGCACCGTCGACGCCTGCAACAAGGACACGGGCAAGTGCACCAGCAACAGCGGTCAGAGCGGCACGGCCTGCAACGACAACAACGCCTGCACCACGGCCGATGCTTGCAAGGGCGGCCAATGCATGGGCCTGGCCAAGAACTGCAACGACAACAACCCGTGCACGCTCGACAAGTGCGACGCCGCCACCGGCCAGTGTAGCAACGCCGCGATCTCCGGCTGCGGCGCGACCTGCAAGGTGGCCGCCGATTGCAAGGATGGCAACGCGTGCACGGTGGACACCTGCGCCGCTGGCAAGTGCCAATTCGCCGCAGTCGGCGTCGCGCCGTGCGACGACGGCAACCTGTGTACGGCCGGCGACGTCTGCAAGGCCGGCGTGTGCACGGCGGGGACGCTGGCAGTGTGCGACGACAAGAACCCGTGCACCGCCGACGCATGTGACGCCAAGACTGGCAAATGCGCCACAGGCCCGGCAGGCGATGGCACCAAGTGCGACGACGGCAACCTGTGCACCTCCGGCGATGTGTGCAAGGCTGGAGTGTGCGCGCAGGGTGCCCAGGCCACATGCAACGACAACGATGCGTGCACCATGGATGCCTGCGTGCCGCTGAGCGGCAAGTGCGCGTTCGTGTCGATTCCCGGGTGCGCGGGCACGTGCAAGTCCGCAACCGACTGCAAGGCCACGGGCGTCCAGTGCGCGGCCCCTGCCTGCGTCGCCGGCAAGTGCACAGTCGCTGCGACCCCGGGAAAGGCGTGCGACGACAAGAACGCGTGTACGAGCAACGACGTGTGCGCGCCGGCCTGCGTCGGTACTTTGATTTCGTGCGACGACGTGGACCCGTGCACGGTGGATTCGTGCTTGCCGGCCACCGGTTGCGTCCACCAGAAGCTTGCCAATTGCGGCGGCGGCTGCAAGGTCAACGGCGACTGCGACGACAAGAACACCTGCACGTTCGACACGTGCAACACCTTCACCGGCAACTGCATCTACACCAAGGTCGCGGGGTGCGTGCCCAATCCGCAGTGCAAGCTGCAGACCGAGTGCGACGACGGCGACGTGTGTACGGCCGACTACTGCGACTTGCAGAAGGGCCAGTGCGCCCACACCAAGATCCCAGGGTGCGTGCAGACCCCCAAATGCAAGACGGCGGCCGATTGCGACGACAAAGACAAGTGCACGCAGGACTTGTGCAACACGTTTGTGGGCACCTGTACCCACGTTTCACTGCCGGGGTGCAAGTAGTGGCCAGTTCGCCCGGGTCGTGTCAGGTTCGGCTTTTCCCGGAGTCCGGCCACGGGCTCCAGCAGGAACTGCCCGAGTTGGTTCACGCGGACCTCGTGGTTTTCGTCGGCAACTGAGCCATCGGCGGCGCGTTGGCGCCCTGGCAGCCCGGTGATACAGTAGCCGCCCTCGACCAGGCGACCGCGTGCGCAACGAATTCCCGCAACCGTTTGGCCCCTACGAACTCTTGCGCCGGCTCGGTCGCGGCGGCATGGCCGAGGTGTACCTGGCCAAGGCGCCGACCACCCATGGCGACAGCCGGCTGGTCGCCCTCAAGCGCATGCACGCGCAGTTGACCGAGGACCAGAGCGCCGTGGACATGCTGGTCCAGGAGGCGCGGCTGGCGATGCGCTTCGACGACCCCCATATCGCGCAGACCTTCGAGTTGGGCTGCCACGACGGCACCTACTTTTTCATCATGGAATACGTCGACGGCGTCGACCTCGGCACGCTGGCGTCGACCTGCGAGAACCGCGGCTCGTGCATGCCCCCGCACTTGGTTGCCCACGTCTGCTCGGGCATCGCTCGCGGCCTGTCGTATGCCCACGAGCTTTGCGACGACAGTGGCACGCGCCTGGGCATCGTGCACCGCGACGTGAGCCCCCAGAACGTGCTGATCAGCCGGCTGGGGGAGGTCAAGATCATCGACTTCGGCGTGGCCAAGGTCGCCGCGCGCATCCAGCAGACCATGGCCGGGATCATCAAGGGCAAATACGCCTACATGAGCCCTGAACAGGCGAGCGCCGAGCCCGTCGACCCGCGCAGCGACGTCTTCAGCCTGGGCGTGTGCATGTGGGAACTGGTGACCGGCAAGCCGCTCTTCCGTGCGCTCGGCAGCAACTCGCCGTTTGCGGTGCTGCGGGCCGTGCGCGAGGACCCGATCGCCAAGGCCCACAACATTGCCCAGGGCCTCTCCACCGACTTGTCGGCGATCATCCACAAGGCGCTCGAGCGCGACAAGACCAAGCGTTTCCAGAGCATGGCCGCGCTGGCCGACGAGCTCGACGATTGGATGCGCAGGACCGCGCCGGGCTACGACGCGCGCCGCCTTGCCGACGACGTGCGCAAGATCGTGCTGGCCGCGCCGCCCGGATCGGTGCCGCAGAACGCCATCGCCACGCCGCCGCTCGCCAAAATGGCGCTGGACGAATACCAGCCGTCGCAGTTGTCGGTTGTGGCGCAGAGCCCGATCGAAGCCAGCCGGGTCGCGCAACGGCGACCGCACCCCGCGCAGACTGCGCCGGAAACCTATGCCGCTGGCAGTGCGCGCCAACCGTCGATGATGTACCCGCGGGCCTACCTGTTGCCCGAGCAGCGCGCCGAATTGGAGATGGCTGCGCAGTCCACCGACCCCGAGCCGGTGTCGTCGGCCGCGCTCGCGTGGGCTCCGCCGGTGGCGCCCCCCTGGTGGCCGTCGCGCCGGGTGGTCAAGCAGTTCCTGTGGGTGGGCGCGGTCGCGCTGGTGTTCGCCCTGGGTTGGAGCACGATTGCGACCCTGGTGCGCATGGGCACCCTGTGAAACGGGTCACGCCGGCGCAACCTGAAAGGCAGGCAGTTCGAATTCCAGCTTGCCGACCCGCACCTTGACCGTTCGGCCGAGGTTGGCGACTACCTCGCCTTCCTTGCCCGCCAGCAATCCGGCCGTCAGCACGACCCTTGCGCCAGGCGGCGGGCCCTGTGGCGTTGGCGGCGGCCTGGGTGGATCGCGCGGAGGGGGCCGGAGATCGCGCGCCGTTGGCGTCCGGGGTTCGTCGCCGCGTCGCTCGCCGGGCGAAAACCCGCGAGGGGGCGACCGGTCGTCGAAACGACCTCGCACCGCAGGCTGCCAACGCTCGTCGCGCCGGCCGGGCCCTTCGCGGTCGCCGTGGCCGTGCGGGCGCAGCGGCGGTTGGGGCGCTGGCGGCGGCTGCAAGAACGGCACGATCCGTTCCAGCATGTTCGGGCGCGGTTCGCTGGGCACCTTGCGCGGTGATGCGGGCGCCTGCGGCCGGTAGGGTTGCCAGGGTCGCGCGGGTGCTTGGACACGTGCCGGCAGTGGCGCAGCGGCGGGCGGGGCTGCGTCCTGGTTCGCTGGCGAATTGCCCCGGTCGGGCAGGCCGCTGGCGGTCAGCAGCGCGCGCAGCGCAGGTAGCGCCTGGCTCAGCCACGTCCCCAGGTCGCCGATGGGATCGGGCCACGCCAACGCCGCGTCCACCGACCACCGCCGCGCGACCACCACGCCGGTTGCGTCGTTCGCCGGCAAGGACCAGCCCAGCAGTTGGGCCCATTCCGCCCAGTCAGCGAGCGCGTCACGCGCACAGCGCACGTCGAACGCGGCAGACTCCGGGGCTCCCAACTCGACGATCACGCCTTCGCCGTCAGCCCGGACCGCCAGATGGGCATGGAAGCGCTCTGGGTTGGCCGCCGACACCGTCGACAAGGCTGCTTCGATGTGGTCGCGATCGGCGCTCGGTCGCGTCAAGAGCGCCGCGGCGTGGTCCACGGTGTGGTCGTTGAAGAAATGCGGCTCGGCCTTGGTCGACCACAGGTCGAGTCCGGTGCGATCCAGCCCCTGCCGCTCGATCGCCGACTCGAGCAACGAGCGCAGCCGTTCGCGCACGCGAGCGCGCTCGGGCGTGAAGCGGTTCGAAGCGCGCTTGGCAGGCGCCCATGCCGCAAAATCATCGGCCGTCCAGGACTCGAAGCGCTCGAAAAGGGCCATCGCGGGTTCCGCTCGCGCCGCCTACGCCGCCACGTCGAAGGGCGTCAGCCAGTGCGCGTATTCCGGGTTGCGGCCCTGCACGACCTCGAAAAAGGCCGCCTGCAATTGGGTCGTCCGTTGGCCGCGACTGCCGATGCCGATCTTGCGGCCGTCGACCTCGCGCACGGGCGTCACCTCCGCGGCGGTGCCGGTCAGGAACACCTCGTCCGCGCAGTACAACTCGTCGCGCGCAAACAGGCGTTCTTCGGTGCGTATGCCCAGGTCGCGCGCCATGTGCAGGATCGTCGCCCGGGTGATGCCGCCCAGGATGTTCATGCCGAGCGGAGGGGTGATGAGCGTGCCGCTCTGCACCATGAAGATGTTCTCGCCCGAGGCTTCGGTCACGTAGCCCTGCTCGTTGAGCAGGATCGCCTCGTCGGCGCCGCACGCCAGGGCCTCGCGCTTGGCCAAGATCGAGTTGACGTAGTGGCCCGTGATCTTGGCCTTGGACATCACCGTGGCGTGACCCGGACGCTGGAACGCCGAGATCTTGGCGCGGATGCCGTTGCGCAACCCCTCTTCGCCCAGGTACGCGCCCCACTTCCAGGCAGCGATGAGTACGTGAATCGGGTTGCCGGCCGCCCCGATGCCCATGGCGCCGTCGGCGATGTAGATGACCGGGCGCAGGTAGCCAGCGGCCAGCTTGTTGGCCTGCAGAGCCTCGACGCAGCCGGCCGCAATGTCGTCCACCCCGTACTGCAAGCCCAGGTCGAGCGTGGCGATGTGGGCACTGTCGATCAGCCGTTTGGCGTGGTCGCGCAGGCGAAACACGGCGCCGCGCCCAGGGGCGATCTGATAGGCGCGGATGCCCTCGAAAGCGGCCAGGCCATAGTGGAACGAGTGCGTCAGGTGCGGAAGCCGGGCGCCGTCCGCGTCGACGATCCGGCCGTTGAGCCACACCCGAATGTCAGGTGAACTGCCTGGAATGACTGGTGTTGCCACGTTCGTCTCCGGGTGCCCGCCGGCACGGCCGGCAGTCTAGCGCGGCCGCAGTTTGCTTGTCACGGTCGGCCGCGGCACCCTTGGTGGCTTGGCGCACGTGCAGCGCCCGCTGTGGACCATGGCCGTACCGCACACCGCGCAACACACCCGCCCACCGGAGCTGGGCTTTGCTGCGTTGGTGGGCCAGTGGCCGGACGTGGCGTTGGCGGCGCTCGACCGCATGCGCGATCCCGACGAGATCCAGGAATGGCTGAACGCGATCATGCAGCCCGATTGGCAGCAACTGCGCAGTCCGCTGTCCGTCTTGCGCGACCGGCGCTGCAACCCCATCGATGCCGGGCTCTTCGGCGCCGCCGCATTGCGACGTCTGGGGCACAGGCCGCGGGTGCTGCCCGTTCGGCGAGGCGGCGACGTGTGGCTGGCCGCGGTGTATCGGCGGTCCGGGTACCTGGGTGCGTTGGGCTGGCACCCCGATCCGCGGTTGCGCTTCAGACGCGTCGCGCCCGCTCGACTTTCGGCGCTGGGTCGCAGTCTTTCCGTGGACGCCGTGCAGGCGCATTGGCCTTCGCGTGCCGTTGATCTGCGGCGCTACGACGGTCTGGACTGGATGACGGAGGACGCTGCAGCCGCCGCGGTGGCCGAAAAGGCGCTGGCGGCGCTCGCCGACGCGGCTGCGGAGCTATAGGCCGAAGTAGGTGCGCGCCACCGCTTCGAGCCCCTCGGGCGGATAGCCGCGCGGACCCTGATACTTCATGCCGTTGACGTACACCGACGGCGTGCCCGACACCCCGGCGCGCTGGCCCTCGCCGACGTCGCGGCCGATGACGCTTTTGCCCGATCCGCTCTCCAACGCCTTCTTGAAGCGCGCCATGTCCAGGCCCGCCTGTTCGGCGTACTTGACCAGGTTGTCCTGATCCAGCGCGTTCTGGTTGTTGAACAGCACGTCGTGGTAGGCCCAGAACTTGTCCTGCCCTTGTTCGAGCGCCGCCATCGACGCTTCGGCCGCCGCCTGGGCCTTGTCGTGGATGTCGAGCGGCATATGCTTGTAGACGATCGCCACGTCGTTGGGGAACTTCTTTTGGAATTCCTTGAGGCTCGGCCCAACCTTGGCGCAGAAGGGGCACTGGAAGTCCTCGAACACCGCCACCTGGATCTTGGCGGTGGGCTTGCCCAGGATCGGGCTGCCCGCGGTGTCGAAGGTCTGCTTGGGGCCGGCCATCTGCTCGAAATTCTTGCCAGATTTTACGATCTCCTGGTAGAGTTCGACGCCCTCAAAAGAAGTTCCCCAACGCTTGCCCATCGATTTGGCTTGCTCCTCAGATTTCTTGAGTTGCTCCTCGATGATGGGCTTGAGCCGGTCGTAGGTCTTGGGCGCGGCCAGGCGCACGCCGTTGACCATGATGTTCGGGTAGGTGTTGGCGGCGATCTCGCTGGCGAGCAGGCTGTCGCGCAGCACCTGCATGCGCCACTTGCCCGATTCGACTTCCTTTTTGACCTTGTCCCACTGGACGCCGGACTCCTTGGCGGCCGACTCGATCGAACTGGGTGAGATCGAGGCGTTCTTGATGAGCTTGTCGAAAAGGGGCCAGAACTTGCCCTGCGCATTGGCGGCCGCAGCCACTTCGCTGGCGTAGATCGAATCTGGATGCGGCATCGGCACGACCTTGTGCTTCCAACGGATCTGCACTTTGTCGCCGAACTCCTTGACGATGCTGTCGAGCGCCGGGGCAAAGTCCACCGTCTCCTGGTTGCCGAAGGCGCCAAAGATCACCACCTTGACGTTGACCGAATCGGGGCCCTTTTTTGCATCGTCGTCATGGATGACCGCGCGCCAGATCTGGTTCGGATCGGCCGGCGCGCTCGGTGCGGGGCTTGGGCTCGGGCTGGGCGCGGAACTCGGCGCCGGGCTTGGGCTCGGGCTCGGCGCCGGGCTGGGGGCCGGACTCGGGCTCGCGACGGCCGCAGGCACCGGACTCGCCGCAGCGAGTTGGGCAGGCGCGGCGGCGGCCGGCATCGCCGGACCGGTCGCGGCCGACGGCTTGTGCGACGCGCGGCCGATGACGTAGCCGCCGACGAACACCAGGATGAGGATCAAGAACACTTGCTCGCGCTTCATGGGCAAAACGTGGCTCCGCGCGCCCTCCGGGCGCCAAAGGACGGGGCAGTTTAGGATGGAGCTTCGTGCGCGCAAGATCGCGCTGGGGCGGCTCGCGCTGTGCGGCGTTTGCTATGCAACCACTTGAAAATAAGTTGGAACGCGCGAAAATCGCCTATTGGCCGACTTGCAGGCGCTTGGCGAACTTTTCGTCGTGGCCGACTTCGCGGATGCGCGCCTGGGCGCCAGCGATGTCGTAGGGCACGCGCACATGCTGCATCGCCTTGGTTTCAGCGTCGAAAATCACAAAGCATGCCTGGGGGTTGCGGTCACGCGGCTGGCCGACCGACCCGACGTTGACGAGATACTTGGACCCTTCGTGGAACTGGTAGTGGCCCGTGACCTCCTTGACCTTCTTGCCGGTGTATTCGTAGGCGGTGGTCAAGTGCGAGTGGCCGATGAAGTTGTGGGTGAAAAACCCCTCCTTCATGCGGGTCAAGGCCTCGGCCTCCTCGCCGCGCACCACGTAGAAGAACCCGGACGGCATGATCGGCGCAGCGTGGTAGAAACCGACGTCGAGGTCGGGCCGCTGGTGGGTGTAGGGCAGCGAGTACAGCCAGCGGAAGTTCTCGTCGCTCAGTTCCTGGCGCGACCAGTACAGCACGCGCCGCGCCGAGTCGTAGTAGTAGTCGGCGTCCATCACGCCCACGGTGGCCGCGTCGTGGTTGCCCATCAACACCACGTTGCACCATTCGCGCAACAATTCGCAGCATTCGTTGGGGTTGCCGCCGTATCCGACCACGTCGCCCAGGCAGACGACCTCGTCGACGTCCTCGCGTTCGCAGCGTTCCAGCACCTTGATGAGCGCCTGGATGTTGGCGTGGATGTCACTGATGATGGCGATGCGCATCGGGGCCTCCTCGGGCAACCCTACGGCACAATCGGGGCTTGGGCAAGCGGGCTTGCGCAACCCGGCGACCTTGCCCATGCTTGCGCCCGCGCCGCCGCGCGCCGGATCGCCGTATTGCCGCGCAGTGCCGCGCCGCTTCCTGGAGCCAGATGCCTGCCGTCGGTCTACCCGCCCCCGATTTCACCCTGCCCGCCGACGACGGCACCCTTGTCACGTTGAGCGCGCTGCGCGGCCGGCCCGTCGTTGTGTACTTCTACCCGCGCGACGACACGCCCGGATGCACGGTCGAGGCGTGCGATTTCCGCGACCGCAACGACGCCTGGGCCCGGCAGCTCGGCGCGATCGTGCTGGGCATCTCCGCAGACGGCGCCCCAGCGCACCAGCGGTTCCGCAAGAAATACGGGCTGAATTTTCCGCTCTTGACCGATGCGACCAAGGACGTCATGCGCGCCTACGGCGCCTTTGGCCGCAAGGTCATGTACGGCAAGGAGATCGAGGGCATCCTGCGCTCGACATTCCTGGTGGACAGCGCCGGAATCCTGGTGCGCGCCTGGCCCAAGGTTGCGGTCAAGGGCCACGCCGACGAGGTCCTCGCCGCGCTGCGCCAACTGCCGCGCTGAAGCGCACCCCAAGGAATTTCATGTCCAGCGAACCGCGCGACGATTCCACCCACAAGCAGCCGGCACCGCAGCAGCCCAGTTGGGACGGCGGCGAGCCGGTATTGCGCGACCTCGGTGATGATCAACTGCTGGGCGCGCTGCGGCAGATCGGCATCGACACCGACCGCGAGCGCTTTGGCGCGCTGGCGGCGGCCGCAGCGCTGCAGTCCGACATCGAGGACCAATGGATAGAACAGTGCACCAGCACCGAGGAGGGCCAACGGGTGCTCGCGTGGATGGCTGTGCGCGAACTATGGGAGCGCTGGCAACTTCCCGGCTGGCCCAAGGATCGCCTGGCGCGGATGCTGCTGTACCTCATCGACGCCGATTTCTCGGTGCAGTGGGCCGACGCGCACCATGCGCCGACGATCGCGCAGGTGCTCGATGCCCTGCAGGCCTACCTGGCCGCCAGCGCGGACCCGCGCGCCGCCATGGACGAACTGGCCGCCATGGGCGAGATCCCGGCCGCGGCCTGGCCGCCCAAGGTCTTGGAAGCCATGGCAGAATGGGCGGAGATCGGCAACGCCGCCATGGCCGCCCGGGGCGGAGCGCTGCTGGCCCAGGCGCTCGGCCACGGCCACGCGCTGGCGTTCCTCGCCGCGGCCCTGCTGTCGGCGCGCCTGCTCGACCGCGCCCAGGCCGCTGCCCTCGAGGTGCCGATGGAGGCGCCGCTCGACGCGGGCTTTGCGGAACTGTGCGCCTACCTGTGTCTCGCGGCCAACGACAACCTGCTCTCCGATCACTGGTTGCAGCGCCACGACAAGCTCACCCCGGCGCGCAAAAGCGAGATGACCTTTGCCATCGAAGCGGTGCGCGACCATCTGGCGGCCTGGCGGCAGGGCGGCTGCCAGCCCGGCGAGGCAGTGCCCGACAAGGTGCGCGGCGCTGCGCGTCAGGCGGCCAGTTGGACCACGTTCTACGTCATGATGGCCTTTGCAGGCACCGGAACGCCGGGCGGCGTCAGGGCTGGCAGCGACGAGTCCAAGAAGGGGCTCTCGGACTACTGATCGCACCGTTCAGCGTCGCGCTGCGCCTTTGCAAGCAGCGATCCGATCAGCTCATGGCCGGGGCCTTTCGGCCAGCGTCGGCGCGGCGAGGTCGCCGACGATCGCGCGGACGACCACCCCGGCCAAGGTCATGCCGAACACGCTGGTCACGAACACCGCCGACCCCTCGACCAGATTGCGGTGGTCGCACTGGTGCACCTCGGCCTCGTTGGGCGGGCAGATGCACTGGAAGCCGTGCTCCGCGTCCCAGTCCGGGGCGATGGGTTTGCGGCGCGACTCGAGCGAATAGACCACCGGCACCCCGGACCCCGCCGCACGGCTATCCGCTCCGCCGGAAGGCCAACCGTAGTGTTTGCGCAGCGCCTTGCGCACGGCGCGCGCCAGCGGGTCGGTGTGGGTCTGGTACAGGTCGGCCACGCGCACCAACGTCGGGTCGAGCTTGCCTGCCGCACCCATCGACGACACCACCGGAAAGCCGAACGAGCGACAGCGGTCGATCAAGTGCAGTTTCGCGGTGACGTTGTCGATGGCGTCGACCACGAAATCCGGTGCCGGCGTCGCCGGTAGCAAGCGGTCGGCGGTGTCGGCTCCGTAGAAAGCGTTTTCGACCCGCACCGCGCACTGCGGGTTGATCGCCACCAGACGTTCCGCCAAGGCCTGTGCCTTGGGCTTGCCGACGTTGGTTGCCAGGGCCTGGATCTGGCGGTTCAGGTTGGTGGCGCACACCACGTCGTAGTCGACCAGCGTCAACCGACCTACGCCCGATCGCGCCAGCCCCTCCGCCGCATAGCCGCCCACCCCTCCCACGCCAAAGACGATGACGTGGGCGTCTTCGAGTCGGCGGAAGCCTGGCACGCTGACCAGGCGCACCAACCGGTCGAAGCGCCGTTGCGCCGGCCGCGCCTTGGCGAGCTTGCGGGCGGTCGGCGGCTGCGGCGGCAGGTTGGCGGTCGCTGTGGCATCCATGATCACCGAAGTCCAAATAGAGTCATGAAGTTCACGTTGCTGCGCGCCAGCAGCGCCGCGCCCGATTCGCCGCGCGCCGCCGCCAGTTCCTCGGCCATCCGCCGCACTGCATCCAGGGCTGCCGGATAGTCCAGGTCGCGGAACGGCCAGTCGCTCTCGACCAACAGCCGCTCGGGGGCAATCGCCCGGACCACCCTGGCGCGACGGTCGGCATCGAAGCGCGGTTCCAGCGCCAACGAGAGGTGCAGGCCGAGCGCCTGGTAGGCCTCCGCCGCATCGGCGGAACCGGAAAACCGATGCACCACACCCTGCCAGGGTCCGCCCGCGGCCCGCAGCGCGTCCAGCGCATGGCCGTGCCAGCCGACGACATGCAGCACTACGGCGCGCCCGGTCCGCCGCGCCAGGTCCAGCGCCACGGCCATCCAGTGCAGTTGGTCGCTGGCCGCCATCTGATCCTTGCGGGTCTTGTCCAGGCCGAGTTCGCCGATGGCCACCACACGATGGCCGTGCCGATCGAGCTCGTCCACGACGCATTGCCAGCCTTGTGCGCGTTCCGCCGGACCCCGTTGAGCCAACCACCACGGGTGCAGACCTACTGCGCGCCACACATTGGGCAGCGCGTCGCACACCTGCCTGCACGCGGCGAACCGCTCCGGCCCGTACCCCGCGCTCAGCGTGCCCAACCAACCCGGCGCGGCGGCCAGGTCGGCGGCAAGCCGCGCGGGCGGCCAGTCGGGGTCGTCGAGGTGGGCATGGCTGTCGAACAGCGCGGCTACTTGCACCCGCAGATCGCCTTGTCCTTGCAGCAGTCGCCGATGGATTCACAAAAGGCATCGCACCAGCACCCACCCGTGCCTGGTGCGCCACACTTGCCCTTGCACGAACTCGTCGCCACTGCGCCGCAGGTCTGCACCGGACCACAGCCGACGCTGTCAAAGTCGGCACAGCAGTCGCCGAGGCCCTTGCACGCGGTGTCGCAATAGCACGAACTCGTGCTTTTCGTACCGCAGTGCCCCATGCAGGTGCCGGCGGGCGAGCCCTTGCAGCTGGCCGACGTGCCGTCCGCCGCGGCGACGCAATTCTGAGTCGAGCTGCACGTTTGCGTCGTCGTCCACGCACCCCACTTGATGTCGGCGGTCGCCGCCGAGCACACGTTCTTGCCGGTGCAGGTTGGGCTGCCCGTCCGCTTCTGCACGGCCTTGGCGTTGCACTGCCACTGGGTCTTGGCGGTGCCGCACGGCGTGCCCTTGTCCTTGGGATACTTCTTGACGGTGTCGCAACATTCGCCGGAACTGCACCCACAGGTGGTCACGTAGTCCTTGCAGCAGTCTCCGGCGGCCGTGCAGATGGCATCGCAGTAGCACGCGCCCGTTGCACTCTGGCCGCCGCACGAGTTGGCGCACGAACCGGCCGGCTGCGTGGACTCGCAGGTCGGCTTTTGGCCACTGCCGGCGGCCTTGCAGATGGTGTTGGCAGGGCAGGTCTGCACGTTCTGCCACGGCCCATAGAGCAGGTAAGCCGTCTGGGTCGAGCAGCCTGTCGGGCTCTTTCCGTCGCAACCAGGTGAGATCTCGCGGGTCTGGATGGCCTGGCCGGTGCATTGGTATTCCACCGACAGCGCACCGCCGCCACATGCGGCCTTTTCAGGCTTGACGGTGTTGGTCGCCGCGTCGCAGCAGGTGCCGCTGTTGCAGCAACCGGGCACCGATTTGGGCAGGCACACTCCCAGGTTGGCATCGCACACGTTCGCCGCGCACGGGTCGCCGCTGGGCGCGCAATCCGCGTTGCTCAGGCAGCACCCTTTCTTGGGCGTGCCGCTGCATACGCTGCCGGCCTTGCAGGTGTCGTTGTAGGTGCAGGGGTTGCTGTCGTTGCACGCGCTGCCGATGGCCGTGGTCCATGCGCTGGACGACTGCGCCGAATTGCACACCTGGCATGCGTTGGCCGGGTTTGCCGTGCCCTCGGTCAGGCAACTGCCGTCGACGAGGCACCACCCGGCTTTGGTCGACGGTTTGCACTGTCCGGTTGCGGCGTCGCAGGTCGCGGTCTGGCACGGATTGGGGTCGACGCACGGCGCATTGGTATAGGCGCACACGCCGGTCGCCACGTCGCAACTGTCGTTGGTGCACGCATTGCCGTCGTTGCATTCGGCATCGGCGGTGCAGCACCCCGCTTTCTTGTCGAAGCCGCAGGTGTGGGTCGCCGGGTCGCAGACGGGCTTGTCGCACACGCCCGCCGCCGGGCATTCGGTGTCGTTGGCACAGCAGTTGGGCGCAGTCGTCCATCCGTCGGCCGACTGGGCCGGGTTGCACGACTTGCACACGCTCGATTGGCTGGCCTGGCCCGCGGCCACACAGCTTCCTGAGATCAGGCAGAAGTTGTCGGAAACCACACTGACGCACTTGCCATTCGCCTTGTTGCAATTGTCGGTCGTGCAGTCCTTGCCGTCGTCGCAATCCTTGGCCTTGCCCATGCACACGCCAGTCTTGCAGGCATCCGCGGTGGTGCATGCATTGCCGTCGCTGCAGAGCTTGCCGTCGGCGACCGGGGCGACGATGCAGCAGCCGCCCATGCATTGTCCTGCGGCGCAATTGGTCTGCGGGCAGTCGCCGTCCTGGACGCAGAACTTGTCTTTCTCGCAATTGGGGGCTGGCGTGCTGTCCTGGCCAGCCTGTGGCGGCCCGGCGTCTTTGCCGTCGGCTTCGGCGTATCCAACGGTGCCCGGATCATGCGCGCTAGCGCCGTCGGTGTCAGCGGTGCGCAGGGCCTGCCCCGTTTCGGCCTGGGCTGCCGCGTCGATCGTACCTCCGCCGGCCTCGGCCTTGGCATCTTTGGGTGCCCCTGCACCGCCATCGACGCTGAAGCGCGGCAAAGCGCCGCCGTCGACGCTCGAAACCGAAGGCGAGGTCGTGGATTCTCCGCCGCCCGGCCCCAGGCAGCCCACCAGCGCAAGGGTCAGCCCGCCGGCCACCGCAAGGCGACGCACGCCAACAACAGTGGCGAATTTCAATTTCACGTGTACTTTCATGGCGTTGGAACTGATTCGCGCTTGGGCGCGGGCCGATAGTGTAGCACTTCGCCGACCAACTGCTCTGCGGCATTGCGCGCCTAGGGTCGCCCGGCCCCTTGACATCACCGACCGCCTTACCCATGCTCCGCCCCCCCCCGAGCGACACCCCCGGGGTCCACGACGAGCAATGCGCGACTTCACCTTTACCAGCGAATCCGTCACCGCAGGCCATCCCGACAAGATTTGCGACCAGATTTCCGATGCCGTCCTCGACGCCGTGCTGGCTGCCGACCCCAAGGGCCGCGTGGCGTGCGAAACCTTGGCAACGACCGGGCTGGTCGTCGTTGCGGGCGAGATCACGACCAACGCCGCCATCGACTACCGCAAAATCGCGCGCGAAACCATCAAGCGCATCGGCTACGACGATCCCAAGGACCGCTTCGAGGCCGAGTCCTGCGGCGTGATGCTGTCCCTGGGCCAGCAGTCGCTCGACATCTCGGTCGGCGTCACCGAGGGCGAGGGTCTGCACAAGGAGCAGGGCGCGGGCGACCAAGGCCTGATGTTCGGCTTTGCGTGCGACCAGACCGAAGAACTGATGCCGATGCCGATTACGCTGGCGCACAAGCTCACCCGCCGCTTGGAGCACCTGCTGCGGTCCGGCGAGGCGCCTTGGTTGCGGCCCGACGGCAAGTCGCAGGTGTCGGTGCGCTATGCCGATGGCAAGCCGGTCGCCGTCGACGCCGTGGTGGTCAGCACCATGCATCGCGCGGAGATCAACTACGCTGATCTGGTGGCCGAGGTCCGCAGGCTGGTCGTTGAACCCGTGATTCCGGCGCACCTTCTGCACGACAAAACCCACTACCACATCAACCCCACCGGTATTTTCATCATCGGCGGCCCCCACGGTGACTGCGGCCTGACCGGTCGCAAGATCATCGTCGACACCTACGGGGGCTGGGGTCGCCACGGCGGCGGTGCGTTCTCTGGCAAAGATCCGAGCAAGGTCGATCGATCGGCCGCGTACTTCGCTCGCTACGTCGCCAAGAACATCGTCGCCGCGGGCCTCGCCAGTGAATGCGAGGTGCAGGTCAGCTACGCGATCGGCGTCGCCAAGCCGACCAGCGTCAAGGTGGACTGCTACGGCAGCGAGAACATCGACCCGCACAAGATCGAGAAGGCGGCGCTCGAGGTGTTCGATTTCCGGCCCCAGGCCATCATCGCCCACCTCGACCTGTTGCGGCCGATCTATTCCGCCACCGCATCCGGGGGGCACTTTGGCCGCGACCAAGCCGAGTTCACCTGGGAGCGCACGGACGCGACAGCCGCGTTGCGCTCAGCGTGTGGAATCTAGAACCCTGCGCTGCACCTTCAACCGGTGCGACCGCATTCGCATTGACACAACAGGCCAGCGCAACTAAAATTTCGCCCCCCGCCGGACCGAATCAGGCGCTGCGCCTTCGGTAACCCCGCGAAACTGAAATCTTTGTGAGCCGCGCGTCGAGCACCGCCAGCGGCACCCAGCAAGGTAGTCATGTCGCTGACCAAGCAAACCGCCAGCCTGCAGAAAGATCAGGTCGTCCACCAGTGGTACGTCGTCGACCTCGACGGCGCCGTGCTGGGTCGCGCCGCCGTACGGATGGCCAACATGCTGCGCGGCAAGGACCGGCCGAGCTTCACGCCCAATGCCGACTGCGGCGACTACGTGGTGGTCATCAACGCGGCCAAGGCGACGCTGACCGGCAAGAAGATGGAAGCCAAGATGTACCACCGTCACACCGGGTTCCCGGGTGGCATCAAGAGCGAGCCCGCGCGCATCTACCTCAGCCGCAAGTCCGAGCGGGCCGTGCGGTTGGCAGTGTGGGGCATGCTGCCCAAGGGCGCACTCGGCCGCCGCCTTATCACCAAGCTCAAGGTCTACGCCGGGCCCAACCACCCGCACGCCGCCCAGAACCCGATCGCGCTGCCGGTGTAGTTTCCTTCTTTTGCCCTTCCACGCAGGTCCCGTATGGCAACCAAACGCGTCACTGATTCCCAAGTTCCGGCCAAGCGCTGGTACGCCACCGGCCGTCGCAAAGAGGCGACTGCGCGCGTGTACCTGTCGCAGGGCAGCGGCAAGATCACCGTCAACGGTCGCGAGATCGCTGAATACCTGCGCCGGCCGACGCTGGAGATGCTGGTCAACGAGCCGTTCACGGTCATTGAGCAGGCCGGCGGCTTCGACGTCGCCGTCAATGTGGCGGGCGGCGGCTTGGCAGGACAGGCCGGCGCCATCCGCCACGGCATCGCGCGCGCGCTTACGACCTTCCAGGCCGAGCTGCGCGCACCGCTGAAGGCCGCGGGGTTGCTCACCCGCGATCCGCGCGCCAAGGAGCGCAAGAAGTACGGTCGGGTCGCCGCGCGCGCCCGGTTCCAGTTCTCCAAGCGCTAGCACAGGCTGTCGCGGGGCTGCACGGTGTTGGTGCCGCTGCGCCCGCGCCAAACGCACCGCCCGCTGGCCGCCTCAGGCCCGCGGGTGGCGCAGCGGTCGCTGGGTAGCTCAGGTGGTTAGAGCGAGCGACTCATAATCGCTAGGTCGAGGGTTCAAGTCCCTCCCCAGCGACCCACGGCAGGGCCGGAATTGCACAGATTCCGGCCCTTGGCGTTTTTGCGCCGCGGACGCCCAGGCGGTGTGGTGCTGCGATCGCACGCCGACTCCAGTGCCGTGGCGACCAGGGCATCGCACGGCCACACGACCGCGCCCGGCGAACCGCGCTCGGCGCCGTGGACCGGGTCCGTGGCGAGGCGCCATGCGGCGGGCAGCGACCCATCGATGCGCGGATCGCGGCGCTCCCAGGCTGCCCCGGGGCGCGATCGCCGGCGCGGGACCACCCACTGGGCGACGTCGATCTGCTGGCCGCGCCACCACAATTCCACGCGCCCCGCCGTGTTCGGCAGGCGCAGGCCCTTGAGGGCCAGGTCCGGGTGACGGCCGTGGCCGCGGGCGAGCGCAACCTCGCCCCGTCGCAGCCAGGGCAGGTGTGGGCGCTCCGGGGACACGCGCCGCCCGGTCGGCAGCACGACCACGATCTCCGCCAACCGGACCGAACGCTTGGACAGGTTGACCAGTTCCAGGTACTCACCCGCCCCCTCGTCGAGCAGCAGCGGATCGAAAAGCACCTCGCTGATGCGCAACAGGGGGGGCGGCTCGGCGTGCGCGACCTCGGTCGTCGCCCGCGGCAATTCGACAGATACGTTCTCGGGTGTCGTTCGACCGCCATCCTGCGCGCGCGGTGCCGGCGCAGGTCGGTCGCGCAACTGCGCGGTGTCGCGGGCGCAGGCCTGGCAGCCGGTCGCGGTCAGTGCCAGCGCGAGCAGCGCGCTGCGGCAGGAAGTGCAACGGTGGACAAGGTTCACGGGGACCTCCGGGCGCAATCGGCGCCGCAGACCGGGCCCTGCATGAACCGTGCCAACCTCCATTGCTGCGCAACGTACGCAAAATACGAAGGTGTTTGCCCGCGTGCGGCCGCGCCCGCGGTCTCGACGGGCGCCGAAAGCGAGACAAAGGTGAGACAAAAGTGAGACTTCCCTGGTCCTCGACGGCCGTTGTGCGGGCGCCGGTCGGGACCAGGCGTCCACAGTGATCGCGCGAAAATTCAACCGATTGGCGTTGCAGCGCCCCTTGCCGGTCGCCTTGACCGATCGCGGCGATGCGCCTATCATCGGCCGCCCGTTGCGCGTGCCGAGCGTGGGCGCCGCGCCGGATGGCCGCGATCGCCCAGCGCGTCGGCCACAGACCCACCGGCACGCGCCGGTGCCGCCAACGAACACGCAGGCAATTGCAGGCCGATCGGCGCCAGCGCCCGGTCCACGAAGAGGTCGACATGAGGCGCAGCACCGCAAACTGGGCGCTTGGGACATGGGTGGCAGCGGCCATCGTGCACGGCGTCGCGCCGCCTGCCGCCCGGGCCGCCGAGGGGGGCGATGTCGAGCGCACGCTGGCCATCGTCGAATTGCGCGGCGGCGAGGTGGCCGACCCGCTGACCAGCAAGTACATGGCCGAGATCATCAGCGCTTTTCGCGAGAAGAAACCGGGCGACCTCATCCTGGTCGACGGCAAGACCACCGCCGACAAAGTGCGCAAGGACCGCGACCAAGTGCCGTCGGCGATCAGCGACGCAACGCGGGCCGCGCTCGCCGAGGCGCGCAAGAAAGGCACGGACCTGCTCGACAACGCAGATTTCCCGGGCGCCATCAAAGCGTTGGGCGCGGCCGAGGCCAGGTATCGCGCAGCCACGGGCGCGCCAGGCGCCGACGACAAGCTGCGCAACGATTACCTCGATGTGCTGGCACAACTGGCCACGGCCCACGTCGCGGCGGGTGACAAGGGTGCGGCGGCCGAAGTTTTTCGCACCATCATCACCACCTTCGGGCTCAAGGCCAATGTGACCGACGACAACTACCGGCCCGACGTCGTCGAGCTGTTCAAAGCCGAAGTCAAGAAGGTGGAGAAGATGCCAAAGGGCAGCGTCGAAGTTGCCAGCTCCCCGCCGGGCGCGCGCATCATCCTGGGCGGCAACGACCGCGGCGCTACACCGTCCACCATCGCCGATCTGATCCCGGGCGTGTACGCACTGCGCCTGCAGTTGGGCAAAGAGAGTTCGATGCTGCACCGCGTCAAGATCGAGGGCGGCGCGGTGGCCAAGGTCAGTTTCGACATTGCCTACGAATCGCACCTGGCATTGGAGGAAGACCACGTCGGCCTGATGTACGCGGACCTCAAGGGCGCCGAGGCGCGCATCCAGGCGGACGCGGTCAGCGTCGGCAAGGACGTCGAGGCCAACATGGTGTGCGCAGTCGGTGTGGTCGATGGCAAGCTGGTGTCGTTCCTGGTCGATGTCAGCAACAACCGCATCGTGCGCTATGCCAACGACGTCAAGGTGCCCAAGGTCGGCATCAGCAAACGGGCGGTCAACAAGGTCCTGGTCACCATCCTTGGCGAGAAGGCGGACAAAAACGTGGTCGAGGGTCCTCCGGCCGGCGCCAGGAGCGTTTGGTACAACAGCAAGCCGGGGTTGGTTGCGGCGGGCGTCGCGGTCGTCGGATTGGGCGTGGGCATCGCGATGTCGCGCTACCTGAACAAAGGCAACTTCACGTTTTGCAAGGACGTCGAAAACGTCACTTGCACCCCGGAGGAAATCGCGAACAAGAAGGTATCGCCCGCAAACGAGGCGAAGTTCAAGGAGTTTGACAGCAGCATCACGACAAAGGGCGTCCTTTCCGGCGTAGGCCTCGGACTGGGTGTGCTCGGCGCCGCCGCCGCCGGCTACTTCTTCTACGCCGAAACCCAAAAGCCCGCCGAGGCCGCCGCCGTGCTGTACCGCGGCATGCCTTCGCCGCCGGCCCACGCTCAGGTCGTGCTGCCGCCGCGCCTCGACGCCGGTCCGGTGCGGTTTGTCGCCCAGTAGTTCGCTGCGCCCGTGACCACCGGCAGCGACCTCGACCCGCGGCCCGACGAAACCCTCGACGTCCTTTTCGGCGAACGCATCGCGCTGTTGCAAGCGCGGCGCGGGTACCGCACCTCTGTCGATGCGCTGGTCCTGGCCTGGGCCGGCGCGACGGTAGCGCCTGCCTGCGCCGAATTGCGCGGACTGGACCTGGGATGTGGGGTCGGCCTGGTCGGCTTGCTCGCGGCCGCGGCGCTGCCGGGCAGCCACTGGTCGTTGGTCGACGTGCAACCGCAGCAGGTCGAGCGCGCCGAGCGCAATCTGCGTCGCAACCGGGTCGCGGACCGCTGTGTCGCCTATTGCGCCGACATTGCCACGGCGCCGCCGCTTGGCCCTTTCGACCTGGTGTTGTGCAACCCGCCCTTTCGGCCGTTGGCCCGCCACGCGCCGAGCGCCAACCGCGAGCGGCAGTTGTCGAATTGTGAGAGCTCGGCGACCTTGGAGCGGTTCGTTGCCGTCGCGCTGGCAGCGCTCGCCCCGGGCGGGCACGCGGTTTTCGTGTACCCGTGGGCGTCGCGTTCGCGCCTGCTGGCGGCCATGGCCGGGGCAGGGGCACAGGTGGCCGCGTGCGCGGTGCATCACCATCCGCAGGCGCCGCCCGTGCGCCTGGTTGCGGTCGCCACCCGTGACCTGGATGTCACGCTCGCTGGGTGCCTGCCTGAGCACCTCGCGTTGCACCCGGCCGACCAGCCGGACTCGGTCCACGGCCTTGAAATCTGTCAGTTTCTTGATCGCATGGCGGCGCGCGGTGCTGCGCGGCAGCCAAAGCCATGACACCGCCGTCGCCCAAGCTGGCCACGCACACGGGCAAATTTGCGGACCTACGGACGCGGTGCTAGCTTGACCATGCGAGGGCCCGCAGTTGTGCGGTGCCCGCGCGGCGCCCACGGCGGGCGCGGTGAACTTGGCGCCCTGGTCGCGCGTCCAATGGTGCACGGACCTGCGGCTGTCAGGCGACGGGTCAACCGGAGGGCAAGATGTTGGATGCCTTTGTCATCGACCAGATCCGCAAGCGTGAAGACGAGCGCCGCCAGCAGCGGATCCAACCGCACGCGGAACCCCCGGGGCGCTTCCCGCTCGAGCGTCCGCCGCATGTCGATCGCGACGTGACCGGCCACAGAGAAGACGACGAGTTCGACGGCCGCGTCGTGTTCGACATGTAGCCGTCGCTGCGTTCGCGGCGCCGTCCGTCGATGTTGCCGATTCGACGTGCGCCCTTTGGGATGGTCAGTCGTCCAGTTCCGCCCGCTGCGTCACCACCTTGGCAATCAGCCCATACGATTGCGCCTCCTGCGCAGTCATCCAGTAGTCGCGCTGCGAATCGCGCTCTATGCGCTCGAGCGCCTGGCCGGTCTGCTCCGAGAGCAGACGGTTGAGCTTGGCGCGCGTCTTGAGGATTTCGTTGGCGGTGATTTCGAGATCGCTGGTTGGCCCGTACACGTTGCCGGCAATCAAGGGTTGGTGGATGAGGAACTCGGCGTTGGGCAGCGCCAGCCGATCGGCCTTGTCCACCGCCAGCAGCAGGATAGTGCCCATCGAGGCCGTGAGCCCGGCGCAGACGATACGCACCCGCGGCCGGACAAAGCGGATCATGTCGTAAATGGCAAAGCCAGAGGTGATCGAACCGCCCGGCGTGTTCATGAAGATGGTGATGGGCTTTTCGGCGTCATCGGCTTCGAGCGCCAGCAATTCGTGGATGACCCGCGACGCCGTCTTGTCGTCGACACCGCTCGAAATCACGACGGTCCGCGACTTGAGCAGGCGTTCGAACAGGTCCGGCCGCGCGCCGGCCTTGGGGTCCGCTTTGGCTGGGCGCGGTTCGTCGGATTCGTCGTCGTCCTCGTCGTCCTCGTCCGCGCGCACACGACTCGGCGCGATCCACTGCTTGTCCATGGCGTTCATCGGGTTCTCTCCAGATGGGTGAAAGCGTCGGCTGGCTTGCGCCCGACGTGTGGCCGCTGGCGCCGCAGCTACCAAGCGGATTGGATGGCGGCGATGACGCGGTCCTGCGCCGCCTCGGTCAGGCCCGGCGCGATGGGCAGCGCGAGCACTTCGCGACACGCCAACTCCGCCTCGGGCAGGGTGGCCGGCGGGTGGGCCGCCGCCAAGGCGCCCTGTTGGTGCAGCGCGCTCGGGTAGTAGATCTGGGTTTGTACCCCCGCACCTTGCAAGGCATTGCGCAGGGTCGCGCGGTCGCCGGTGCGCACGACGTACTGATTCCAACTGTGTCCTGGCGCGTCGGCGGGCAGGCGCAGCAGGTCGGGTCGCAGGCGGGCAACCTGGCCGAGCGCGGCGTGGTAGCGTGCGGCGTTGCGGCGGCGCTCGGCCACCCACGGGTCCAGGTGGGGCAACAACACCCCGAGCATCGCGGCCTGCAAGGCATCGAGGCGGAAATTGCCGCCCAAGTGCTCGAACTGATAGCGCATCGCTTGGCCGTGCTGACGCTTTTCGCGCACGCAGGCAGCGAGCGCATCGTCGGCCGTCACAACCGCTCCGCCGTCGCCCAGGGCTCCCAGGTTCTTGGCCGGGAAGAAAGAAAAGCAGCCAGCCAGGCCCGCGGAACCCACCGCCGCCCCGTGCTTGAAGGTCGCGCCGATCGCCTGCGCACAGTCTTCGAGTAGGACTGCGCCGTGGTCCCGACACAAGCCCTTGACCTGCGAGAGTTCCAGTGGCTCGCCGAAAAGGTGGACCACCAGCACGGCGCGCGTCCGCGGGGTCCAGGCGGCCTCGAATTGGTCCACGCCCGGATGCAGCTTTCCTGGTGCGAGGTCGGCGAACACCGGGCGCAGACCGGCGCGCAGGATCGAGGTCGCGGTCGAGATAAACGAAAACGGCGTAGTCAGCACCTCGTCGCCGGGCGCCAGCGGCGCCACACCTCCGGCCGTGCGCTGCAATCCCAACAGCGTCGCGAGCAGTGCGTCCGTGCCACTGGACACCCCGACGGCGTGTGGCATCCCGAGGTAGCGGGCCAGCCGACCCTCGAAGGTCTGCACCTCGGGGCCGAGCACGAACGTGCCATGGCGCAGACAGCGGTCAAAGGCGGCGTGCAGATCGTCGCGCAGCGGCTCCAGCAGGCGCGCCATGTCGAAGAAAGGAACCGTCTGCGGTGCGGTCACGGCCCCACCTCCGTCAGCGATTGGCCGGTGAGCCGCCACTGCAGGCTGCAGCGGCCACAGCGGGCCCGCGCCTCTGCGGCAGTCGGCGGCAGGTCCAGGGTTTCACCGCACGCACAGGCCCAGCCGCGCACCCGGGCCGGGTTGCCGACGACCAGCGCGTGGTCCGGCACGTCACGGGTGACGACCGCGCCGGCCCCGACGAACGCGTGGGCGCCTATGCGATGGCCGCACACGATGGTCGCGTTGGCGCCGAGGGTAGCGCCGCGGCCGACGTGGGTGGGCGCGTATTCGGCCTTGCGCGAAACAGCGGCGCGCGGATGTGCGACGTTGGTGAAGACGCAACTCGGGCCGCAAAAGACGTCGTCCTCCAACTGAACGCCGTCGTAGATCGACACATTGTTCTGCACGCGCACCCGGTTGCCGAGGACGGCGCCCTTTTGCACAAACACGTTTTGGCCGAGCGCGCAGTCCGCGCCGACGCGGGCGCCGTCCATGACGTGCACGAAATGCCAGACTTTGGTTCCGGCGCCGATTTCGGCGGCATCGCCGACCACGGCCGAGGGGTGCACCTGGACGCCGCGGCTGTACCAGTCCACTGGCATCGTGGCCTGCAGGTCGATCGGCACGCCGCTATGCTGCAGCGACGACTCGGCTGCACTGAGCACGGTCAGCACCCGCACCGACTCCGCGCCATCGGCAACGATCGGTTCGTCGGGATGGGCGACCGCGTGCAGGAACGCCCGCATTTCGCGCTCGAGCGGTTCGTCCTGGACCAGCGCGACGGGTTCGGCCTCGGCCTTGACGGGCTGCGGGATGCCCGCCTTCCATTGCACCCCGTGGCGATACAGCACCAGCTTGTGGCTCCACGGCTGCTGGTCGTCGAACACGGCCATCGCGTCGCTGCCGACCACCACCAGCCGCTGTTCCTTGAACGGATGCAACCACGACACGTACACGTGTGCGCACAATCCGCTCTCCCACTGCAGGTGGGTCACGGTCGAGTCGGCGATGCGCGCATGCAGCACGCAGGACCCGACCGCCGACACGCGCGCTGGCAACGCGCCCACCAGCCGCAGCAGCACGGCGATGTCGTGGGGGGCAAACGACCACAGAGCGTTCTCCTCGCGGCGAAAACGTCCGAGGTTCAAGCGGTTGCTGTAGATGTATTGCAGCCGCCCCAGGGCGCCCGCCCGCACCAGACGGTCCAGTTCGATGACCGCTGGGTGGTGGTGCAGCAAGTGGCCGACCATCAGCAACGCGCCGCGCGATCGCGCCAACTGGTCCAGCCGCCGGCAGGCCGCGGCGTCGAGCGCCAGCGGTTTTTCGACGAAACAAGCTTGACCGCGCTGCAGGAACTGCGTGGCGAGGCGCTCGTGGTCGGCCGCCGGCGCCGCGATCGCGACCGCACAGTCGGTGGGCACGTCGGCCGCATCGGCGACCACGGTCACGCCGGGGTAGTCGCGCTGGGCCAGCGCGCGGCAGTGCGGGTCCGGGTCGCACACCGTGCGCAGGGCGCCCAGCCGATGCAGGTTGCGCGCGATGTTGCGCCCCCACGGCCCGAATCCGATCAGCGCGACGTTCTCAGTAGTATTCACGAGTTCCTCGCCGCACACCGAAGGCGATCGCCCAGGCCGACGCGCGGGCGCGGCTGTGTAGCACGACTGGCCGTTTTGTGGAACCGAAGTGCGACCGCCCTGTGCGCCACGCATCGTCGGCTTGCCGAACCCCTGCGAGCGGTTGCACAATCGACCGGCCCGCCGTCGCGGGATGCAGACCGCGCGCTGATGCCGAAAACGGGACCACAATGGGCGGGCGCCGTACTGGCCTTGGCGTCGGGCTGGCCGATGTGGGAGGCGATGACCGCCGTCGCGCGCAAGGACTACCTCGCCGGCCTGTTGCTGGTCTGCCTGACCTGGGTGATCGCGCGCAGCGGTCTCGACCTGGCCACGTCGTCTGGAGGGCGCGAACTGTGAACTGGGCGAAATCGCTTGCCGCGGTGTGCGCGTGCCTGGGCGCAGGCTGCGGCAGTGATGCGCCTTCGCCGTCGGCCAAGGCGGTCGCGGCGAAAACCAAACCAAGCCAACCCGCACTGCCGGTTGGTCCCGTGGCTGCCGCGCCCTGGGCGAGCGAGGCGTGCACCGGCGCCTCCCCGCCGCAGGGATCCGTCGCGTGCGTCAACGGCGTCGCCGTGCGCTCAGACCGGGTGACGCTTGCCTGGCAGACCAACCCGCACTGGACCCGCGATCAAGCGGTCGCGGCGGTGGTGCAAGAGGAGATCCTGGCGCAAGCAGCGGCAGCCGCCGGGGGGTGGCATGCCGCAGCGACGGCGGACGCGCACCGGCAGGCGGCGGCGCGAACGCTGCTCGACCGCGCGATGGCCAGGGTCACGCCAGCGACCTTGGCCGACGCCGACATCGCCACCGCCTACAAGAACCCGGCGATCCGCGTGCACTACGACCATGCCGACGCGTACTTTGCCATCGACGCCCAGGTGTTGTGCTGCTCGGGCAGTCCCCAGCAGTGCCTGGCGCGAGAGGAAGTGCGGCTGTGCATCGACAAGGCCGAGCCCGTCGTGCGCGATCTGCACGCCGCGCTCGTCGAGGACCCGCCGCAAAGCGGCTCGCACATGTGGGCCAGGGTCAAGGTGCTGGCCGGGCGCTTTCCCGACGCTGCTGCGGCCGAAGTGCAGTTCTTCTACGACAAGCACAAGCCGCACGCCGAGCAGAAGGGCTACGACGTCATGGTCCAAGAGTACGCCGAAGCGGTGACTGGGCTGCGGCCAGGCCAGTTGTCGGCGCCGATTCGAACGGCCTTTGGTTGGCACATCGCGTACTTGGACAAGGTCGACCCCGCGCGGCGCAGCACGTGGCGCGACACGGCGGTGCGTGCCGAAATCGCGGCGCACATCGTCGACCCCGTTCGCGAGCGCGAGGCGCAGCGGCTGGTGTTCGAATTCATGCGCCAGCGCGGCGCGACCTTGTTTTTCGAGCGCATCGACGATTTGACCGGGCTCAAGGCGACCCACGGGGCGGGCAGCGCGGCCGACGAGTTGTGACGCACTGCGGCGCAGGCAAATGCGCGACAGCGTCATGACGCGCTGCGTATTGCCGGGCCGCCGGTCGGGGTGTATACGGCGCCCCCGCGCCGCCCATCCCTGTCGCGGGCGGGGCGCATCCGGTGCGCGCGCACTCGGCTCGTGCCGCGCAAACGTTTCCCAACACAAGGAAAATCGATGACGACGCCTGCCCAGAACTCAAGTGGCAAACAGCGCGCGCTGCGCACCTCCGGCTCGTTTCCGCTGCCGACCAGCCGCGCCGTCGACCGCAGCGACCGCCGGCAGCGGTTCGTGCAGGCCGTGCGCGAATCGCCGCTTTTCGACAGCCCCGAACTGCGGGAGCAGGCGGAATTCATGGCGTATGCCGTGCGCCTGCGCGCCGACGGCGAGTTCATTGCCCGCCACCCGGTCGAGGCGTTCGCCCACCACGTCCACAACGGCCTGCAACGTGTGGCGATCCGCAAGCCGGACGAGATCCTGGTCGGTTGCTCGCGGCCCCAGAAAGTCAAGCACGGCTATGACCTGCCGATGGTGGTCCTGGAGACCTGCATGGCCGACCAGCCGTTCATCATCGACACGATCAAACTGGTGCTCAAGCGGCTCGACGTCCCGGTGCTCGGAACCCTCAACATGATCCTGCCGGTCGAGCGCAGCGCCGACCACAAGCTGGTGGACCTGACGCCGGACAACCCGCAGGCGCGGCCTGAGTCGTTCAGTTGCCACATGCTGTCGCCGAGCGCAGTGGGCAACCGCGGTCCCGAGATCAGGCAGGCCATTGCCGCGGCCCTGGAGCGCGCCCAGCGCATCGCCAACGACTTTCGCATGACCAAGCGCCTGGTGCGCGACATGCTCGCGACGCTGCAGTTTTGTGCCGACGGCGCGCGGATCGGCACGCCCGATTTCGCCGAAGAAGTCGCGTTCGGCAACTGGCTCATCGACGAGAACTTCATTTTCATGGGTGCCTACGGCTTCGACGCCCAGGGTCGGCCGACGGGACGCCTCGGCCTGGGCCGCTACGACAAGGCGGACCACGCTGGCTGTGAGACAGACCCGGCGACGGCGTTTTCGACCACGGCGCCGCTGGTGTCCATCCACCAGAGCCGCATCCATAGCCCGATCCACCGCGACGCCCCGCTGGTCGAGGTGCGGATGCGGCTGTTCGACGGCGAAGGCAACCCGGACGGCGGCGTCGTGTTCCAGGGCCTTTTCACCTACAAGGCCGATACCGGCCGGGCCAGCCAGGTGCCATTCCTGCGCGGCAAGCTCGGTCGGATGGTGGCCGCCGAGGATCTGGTGCCGGCGTCGCACCGCATGAAGCTCTTCCTCAGTTTCTTCGACCGCCTGCCGATGGCGTTCTCGATGACCGCGTCCGAGCAGAGTCTGTGCGCCGTCATCAACGAGGCCATCGACGTCGATTTCGGCGGACCGCCGCGGGTGTGGTACCGCTGCGAGTCGGCCAGCAGCGCGGCGCAGGTGTTCGCCATCGTGCCGGCGAACCGCTACAGCGACGCCATCCGCAACCAATTGCGCGACCACCTCAGGAGCGCCTTCGGCGCCGACGAGGCGCTGATCAAGCTGCTGCACGGCAAGACCGATGCGCTGATCGTGGACCTGCTGCTGTTTGCCAAGACACCCCTGCAAACGCCGGACCCTGACGCGCTGTCGGACGCGCTGTCGGCGCTGGTCACGCCGATGCTCGAGAACTTGCGCGAGGCGCTGCGCACGACCGGCAGCGGTGAGCAGGAGATTGACACGCTGTGCTTGCAATTCGGCAGCTCGCTCGGCGACCTCGATGCCGACTGGACCGACCCCAAGCACCTGCTCAAAGACCTGCGGTCCTTGGCAGCGGTGGCGGCTGGCGGGCCGACCGAGATCCGGCTGCGCTGCGACGTGCGCGATGCGGCCCAGAAGGTCATCCGCCTGCTGGTGTACACCCCCGTCGACATCGCGCTGACCGACATCCTGCCGATCCTCGACAACTTCGGGGTGCGCGTGCTCGGCGAACGCACCGACCCGGTCACCGACACCGAGGGTCGCACCGTCTACTTCGAGACCTACAAGATCGCCAGCGACGCCAACAACGGGCCCCAACTGTTGGAGCACGCCGACGCCTTCATCGCCGGGCTGCACGCCGTCATGGATGGCCGCGTCAACAGCACGTCGCTCAATCGCCTGCTGCTCGCGGCCAAGCTCAACTGGCGGCAATTGCAGGTGATGCGCGCATACCTCGCCTACGCGCGGCAGCTCGGCGTCACGTTTGCCAGCACGCTCGTGCAACAGGTGTTGCACAACCAACCGGGGCTGGTCACGACCCTGATGGAGCTCTTCGACGCGCGCTTCAATCCGCTGGTCGACGGCAAGGCGCGCGCTGCCAACGACCCGGTGCGCACGGCAGTGGCGGCGGCGCTCGACAGCAAGTTCCGCGACCAGTTGCGCACGGTGCAAGACGCGGTCGAAGACAAGGTGCTGCGGATGTTCCGCAACTTCGTCCTGGCGACGTTGCGCACCAACTTCTTCCAGCTCCCCGACGAAGCGCGCGGCATGGCCTTCAAGTTCCGCTGCAAAGACGTGGAGTTGATGCAGGAGCCGCGGCCGATGTTCGAGATCTGGGTGTACGATCCGCGCGTCGAGGGCATCCACCTGCGCGGCGGCAAGGTGGCGCGCGGCGGTCTGCGCTGGTCGGACCGCCTGGACGACTTTCGTACCGAGATTCTGGGCTTGATGCAGACCCAGATGGTCAAGAACACGCTCATCGTGCCGGTCGGCAGCAAGGGCGGGTTCGTGCTCAAGAAGCCAGAACGCGACGACGCCGCGCGCCGCCGTCAGGCCGACGAGCTGTACAAGGTGTTCATCCACGGCCTGCTCGACCTGACCGACAACCTGGTCAAGGGCAAAGCGATCCACCCCGACGACGTGGTCGTGTACGACGAGGCCGACCCCTATCTCGTGGTCGCTGCCGACAAGGGCACGGCGCACCTCTCGGACACCGCCAACGGCATTGCCCAGGGCCGCGGCTTCTGGCTGGGCGACGCCTTCGCATCGGGCGGCAGCAAGGGCTACGACCACAAGCTCTACGGCATCACCGCCAAGGGCGGCTGGGTCTGCGTGCAGCGCCACTTTCGCGAGATGGGCATCGACACCCAAAAAGACGTGTTCACCGCCAACGGCATCGGCGACATGAGCGGCGACGTCTTCGGCAACGGCGCGCTGCTGACCCAGACCGTCAAGTTCCTGGCCGTGTTCGACCACCGCCACATCTTCTTGGACCCGGACCCCGACCCGTTGGTCAGTTGGACCGAGCGCAAGCGCCTTTTCGACACGCCGCGCAGCAACTGGGTCATGTACGACGCCGCCAAGATCAGCGCGGGTGGTGGCGTCTATCCGCGCACGGCCAAGTCCATTGCCCTGTCGGCGCAGGCGCAAGCGATGCTCGGCGTGCAACAGGCCGAGATGAGCGGCGACGAACTGATGCACGCCATCTTGCAGATGCCCGTGGACTTGTTCTGGAACGGCGGCATCGGCACCTTCGTCAAGTCGAGCCACGAGAGCCATGCCGACGCAGGCGACAAGGCCAACGACAACATTCGCGTCGACGCCACGCAGTTGCGCTGCAAAGTCGTGGGCGAGGGCGGCAACCTGGGCTTTACCCAGGCGGCACGTGTCGAGGCGGCCCTGGGCGGCGTGCGGCTGAACACGGACGCCGTCGACAACAGCGCCGGTGTGGACCTGAGCGACCATGAGGTCAACCTCAAGATCGCCTTCGCGCCGCTCTTGCAGGATGGCCGCATCGACTTCGCGCGCCGCGACCCGGTGCTTTTCGAGATCGACGAACGGGTCTGCGAACTGGTCATCCACAACAACGACCAGCAATCGCAGGGTTTGAGCGTCCAGCAACTCAAGAGCCCGGCGCGCATGCGCCAGTGGGGCGACGCCATTCGCTTCTTGGTCGCGGCCAACAAGATCGATCAGGTCGTGCAAATGCTGCCGAGCAAGGCCGTCATCGCCGAACGCCGCAAGCACGGTCAAGGGCTGACGCGGCCGGAGTTGGCGCGCATCACCGCGTTCGCCAAGATGTGGATCTTCAACGAGTTGTCGGCGGACCGCGGTTCGACCGAGCCGGTGGCCAAGCGCTATCTGGAATACTACTTCCCGCCCGCCGTGCGCGACCGCTACCCAGAGGCGGTGGACGGACACATGCTTCGCCATGAGATCGTAGCGACGCTGTGGACCAACGCGATCGTCGATTTCGCCGGAGCGGCGCTCCTGCCTCGCCTGGCGATGGAATACGGCCGCACGGTGACAGAACTGTGCCAGACCTACACGTTTGCCTGCGACGTGCTGGGTCTGGACGCGCTGCGGCGGCAGGTGGCGGCACTGAACTACCAGGTGCCCGCGACCGTGCAATACGAGGCGCTGGTCGAGATCGAAGACGCGGCTGCCGCGGCGACCGAGTGGCTGCTCGCCAACCTGCCCGGCGAAACGCTGCGCCCCTACCTGGCGCGCGGCGACGCACTGGCGGCCTGGGCGGGCGACACCGTGGCCCAGTACCAAAACCTTGTACAGCGCGGGCGTCAGGACCAGGTGGCCCGGGCCAAGGCGTGGATCGGCCAGGGCATGCCCGAGACGTTGGCACACGACCTGACCACCGTGGCGTTGCGGCCGCGCCTGTTCGCGGTGTGGCAGGTCGGCCAGGCGGCAAAACTCGCGGCGTTGCCGGCGGCGGCCGTGACCTTTGCCACCGCCGAAGTCACCGGCCTGGACGCCCTGCTGGGGCAGATCTCGACCGCAAGTCCCCAAACGCGTTGGGAATCGGCGGCGCTGTCCAGCCTGGGCGGCGGTCTGGCCGACACGCTGGCCCGGCTTGCCGTTCGCGTGGCGCAAAACCCCAAGGCGCAAAGCGGTCGCGACGCTGTCCGCAAGATCCTGGTCGACGAGCTCAAGCTCGGCAGCCTGTGGGAACTTGCCGAGCAGATCGCCGCGGAGGGCGTGCAGATTCCGGCTCTGGTCGTGCTGAGCGAGCGGTTGAGGGCGCGGCTGCGTTGATCGGCGACACCGGCCTCGTTGCGGCGCTCAGCGCCTTTGCCGCTAGCGACGTCGGCCGGGCGTCCGCGCTGGCCGACCAAGCTGCAGCCGTGCATCCAGAGCCGTTGGCGATCGCGGCGGCCGCGCACCTGCGCCAGGTTGTCGCGCGCGGTTCGGTCGATGTCTATGCAAGCCCGGATGGTTTTGCCGCGTTCATCCGCGCCGGGGGCAACGTGCCGCTCTACCGCGAGACGTCGGCGGCCTATGCCGAGGCCCTGCGCCAGCACCGCGCCCTGCCGGCCCTGGACCTGGGCACGGGCGACGGCCGCGCCCTGCTGCCAGCGCTGGAACAGGTGTCAGCGCGCGTGGTAGCGGTCGAACCGAGCGCCGCCCTGGCCGGCGAACTGCGCGCCAGGGCGGATGCGCGCACCCTCGCTGTGGAAGTCCTTGAGGCGACGGCCCAGGCGATCACCCGCGACCCGGCCCTGCGGTCGGCGCGTTTTGGCTTGTGCGCCTCCACGTTTGCGTTGCAGTCGCTGCCGCGCGCCGATCGCATGCAGGTCTTGGGCTGGCTGCGCGACCACTGCCGCACGCTGGCGATCGCCGAGTTCGACGCCCCCGACCTGTCGCCGCCCTACGCGGACGACACCCTGCGCGACCTGGTCGCGCGCTACCGCCGGGGCGTGGCCGAGTACGCCGCCTGCCCGGAACCGGCGGTTTCCGGTTTCTTGATGCCCGTGCTTTTCGGCTATTTTGCCGCCGGCCGGTCGCGCACCGTTTGGGAGCAGCCGGTCGGCGCGTGGATTTCTGACCTGCGCGCCGCGGGCTTCCTGCGGGTCCGATCGCGGCCGCTTTTTCCCTACTGGTGGGCAGAGGCACATTGGATCACGGCGGACGCCCCTTGAACCGTGCCTGCGCGCTGTTGCTGGCCCTCGCCGTGGCGGTTGGGTGCAGCGCGACCGGGACGCACGGCCGCGCCCCAGTACCGACGCGCACCTGCGCCGTGCTTTCGGTCGGCGAGTTCTACGGCATCGCCCACGCCGGCGTCCTGCGGCAGTTGCAGCGGCAAGGCGTGCGCATCGACTGCGTCGTCGGCAACAGCATGGGTTCGGTGGTCGGGGCGCTCTACGCGGCCGACCCCAAGGCCGATCCGGTCGAGCGGATGCGCGGATTGTTGCAAGCCTATGTCGTCGAAAGCGAGCGAGAATTCTCCAAGGACAAGCTCAAGTACCTGGCCGCGGAAGCCGTCAAGAGACTGACCGACGGCGGCCTCGACCTCGGGGCCTTTCGCCGGCTGTCGCACGCCCGCTTCGTGCGCGTGCTCGACGCGGCCCTCGGGCACCGCGCCATCGAGCAGTTGGCCTTGCCCTACGCAACCTTCCACCAACGCAAAGACGGCGGTGGCTTGCGGCTGGTCACGGTGGTGGCCGGAAACGCCGCCGACGCCATCGGCGCGAGCGCCGCCAACCCGCTCATTTTCGAGGACATCGACCTCAAGGTCGCCGCGCGCATCGACCCAGGCGCCGACCGCCTGAGCGCCCTGCCGGTCAGCGACGCCTGCCGCTTGTTTCCGGGGGCGCGGCTGATCGCCGTCAACGTGACCGGCGAACCGATGGCGCTGGCCGCAGGCGTCGCGTGCCCGGTCCAGCACATTGTGGTCGCGCGGCGGCCGGTCATCGACCGCGAGGAGGCCGCGCAAGGTGGCGCCGAGTTCGACCGGCTGGTGGCCGAGGGTGAGGCGGCAGCGGCCTCGGCGGCCCTGCGCCGGTAGGCTGTTGTCGCCCATCTGGCTTCGGTGCAGGTCAACGCGCCGTCGGACTCGGATCGCTGCCATGGTCGGTTGCGCACCTGCCGCGCGCCGCTGCCAGCCACCCTTGCATCGCCTCGGCCGCACGGTTGCCCGGCTGCGGCACCGCACCCATGTGGCCGACATCGAGGACCTGTGCGGCGTGCCGCGGCCCGGCGGCAGCCACCCGCTCCGCCATGCGGCGGTGCTGCTCGACCAGCCCCGGCGTGTCGTCGCCCGCGCCCAGCACCACCGTCGTCGGCGACTCTGGCAGCAGCAAGCGGTCCACTGCCCACGCCCGCCGCGCGTCGCCGTCGTGGCCATAGAAACCCTCGATTTTCTCGCGGTCGCTGCCGGTGACGTGGGCCAGCAGGGCATCGGGATCGTACAGGCCCGCCAGGTGCGCCACACCCGCCACCGCGGTCGCATCGCCGCCCACGGCTTTCAGCCGCGCTCCGTCGTAGCCCAGCAGGCCGGCGACAAGGGCGCCGCCCGAGTGGCCGATGAGCACGACACAGCGCGGGTTGCCGCCCAGCTCCAGGGCATGCGCTTGCAGCCACGCCACCGCTCGCGCCACGTCGCCGAGCCCTTCGGCCATGCCCGCTTCGGGGGGTTGTCGGTAGCCGACCACCGCGGCCACGTAGCCCTGGCGCGCCAGGAACTCGCCCGTGCGTCCAAAGTAGCCGGTGACCCACTGCACCATGCGGCGGTCGAGTTCCTTCCAGGCGCCGCCGTGCACGAATACCGCGATCGGCCGGAAGCGGGCAGCGTCGTCGGGCAGGTACAGGTCGAGTTGTTGCTTCTTGTGGCGGGTGCCGGCGTAGGCGACGTCTTCGCGCAGTTGCAGGCCGGCCAGGTTGGGCGAGGCGCACGCGGCGCACGCGAGCACGGCCATCCATGCAAGCAAGGGCCGACCGGATGCGGGGCGCGCGGGCGTCATGGCGGCACGGTGCGCCAACTGCGCGGGGGCGTCAAGAAACCCGGCTACGTGCCCACCGCCGCGCCACCGCCTTGGCCGGGACACCGCACCTTGCGCACGTCGTCGGTCCGCACCAGCCGCACGACGTCGGCGGTCCGCTCCAGGCGCACCCAGGTGACCCAACAGCCGGCCGCCCACGCCGGTTCGGTCGCGCGCAGCAGCACGGCAGCTTCGCGCAATTCGCGGCTGACCTTGCCGGTCGCGTCGCGCAAGGGCAGCCATCCGGCGTCGACGGCGCGCACCGCCAGCAAAAGGCCGTGCAGTGCCGATGCGGGCCGGCGCGCGCGAGGCCAGTGATGCGCCACAATGCGCGTCAATGCCGGTTCCTCCAGGCCAGCCGGCAGCCCAAGGCGCGCCAGGCCGCGCTCCACCTCGCGTTCCAACTGGGAGCGGGCCTCCAACGCCGGGCGCAGCATCTCGTCGCGCGGCAAGATGGCGCCCACGGCCTGGGCCGCGGCCAGGTGCGGCGGCGCCAGGTGGTCCCACAGCCGTTCCGCTGCGCGCAGGTGCAGCCACTCGTGCCAATTGACGCGGCCGTGCTGGACGTAGCGCTCCGGGATTTCGCGCACCCAGCGCGGCGTGGTCAAGAAAGGCCGGGCCGCCGCCACCACCTGGCGCTGCACGATGGGCACCGCGCGCCGCACCACGTCACAAAACTGGCGCACCCGACCGGCCCACTCAGGCGGGACCTTGGGGTGCAGCGGCTTGCTTGCGAGTGCGTGCAGCCGCAGTTCGCACGCTTCGAGCACCGGTTGCAGGGTCGGCAGGCGGGGCCAGGCGGCAATGGTCTCGGCGACAGGATTGGCGCGCCCGTCGCCCGCCGCGTCCCACCGCTGCAAAAGACCGACAAGCGGGGCATGCGCCCGGGCCAGCGCCTCGAATTCCCCGCCAAGCGCCAGTTGCCCCTGATGGACGCGCTCGTCGGCAGCGCGCCGTTCGCGTTCGGCTGCGTGGGCCACGGCCTGCTCCTTGGCGCGTTCGGCGGCCAGCAGCGCTGCGGCGTCCGGCAGCGCATGCGGCTTGGCGCACGCGACAAGGCCGGCGCACGCCAGCCACAGCGGCGACCACCTCAAGGCGAGCGGCCCTTGAAGGCGTCGGCCCAGCCGCGCATCCGCCGCAGCCACAGGTCACCTTCGGGTTCGGTGGGCTCGATCTCGCTGCCTTCGTGCAATTCGTTGAAACTGGTCAGGACCACCCAGTCGGCCGCTTGGGCGATCTGCCAGTGGTCGCGCAACATGTCGCCGTCGCGGCGCGCGTGGAAGGTGCCGGGAAAGCGGATGTTGCTGTCGTCGTAGCCGGGCATCACCGTGGCCACGACCAGCTTGTCGCGCAGCCGCGCGTGCTGCCGGCCCAGGCGCAGTTCATCGGCGTAGCTCGCCGGCGAGACAAAGCTGACATAGCTGTGCAGGCCGCCCAGCACGTCGAGCCATTGCGGCTGCATCCGGTCGCCGATCGCCAACACCGGCAGTCCATCGAGCGCCTTGCGGTAGCCGTCGGCGTCCACCTTGTCGAAGATGCGGGTGTACAGGAACACCACCCGCAGGCCGTGCACGGTCAGCCACGCCGGGTGGCGCATGTCGTTGCCCACCAGCCACTCGAGCTGCTTGCGCAAATCCTGATGGTTGTCTGCGGCTTCCAGGTAGGCCGACACGCTCAGCCCGTCGTGTTCAGCGGCGTCGAGCAGTGCCCTGAGGATGGCGTCCTGCCGGGCGTCGCGCTGCCACACCGACATGACCAAGGTGTCGATACCCGCTTGCTTGGCCCAGGTGGTGTGCATGTGCAAGGTGCCGCCGTCGAGCGAATCGTACAGGCCCAACTTCGGCGGCAGGTTGACGCCCTTGTGGGGGGCGGCGGGATCCCAGTGTTGCCATTTCTTGGCCGGACCGTGCGGCGTGCCCCACCACCCGTAGTAGAACGCCAGCACCCGCCGGCCCCAGTCCTTGCGCGGCAGCGGCCTGCCAAAATCGCGCAGCGTGAGGTCCAGGATCCGCAGGTTGCCGACCAGCGGCAGCTTGCCCGACGAGCGGTCCTGGGCCAGCCTGCCGCCCGCCGAGGTCACCTGAACCGCGGTGCCGCCCGCGTCGCCGCGCGTGACGTGGACCTGCAGCGGGTCGCCGGTCGGCAGCGCCGCGAAATCGACCGTCAGGCGCACCCGACTCAGGTCGCGCACCGGCTTGCGCACCACGATGGCGCTGCCCTGCAGAATCGGCGTCGCCACCTCGGCGGGACCGGCGACCTGCAAGGCGTGGCCGACGGCGTGGACGAGGGCGCCGCGTACCTCGACGCGGGTCCAGTCGGCCGTGGTGTCGACCATCACCCGCAGCGGCAGCACTGCCTGCTGGCCCAGCACCGGCGCAGCGACGAGCGCGGCGGCTGCGGCTGCACAAATGACCAGCGACCTCATCGACTGCGCACGACGGTGGGGCCGATGCGGCCCTGGTTCGGTCAATTGCCCACGTTCAGGCGCAAGGTGCCGCTGTTGCCGGCGTCGTCCCAGGTGGTGATGAGGATGACGTGCACGCCTTTGTCGACGGCGGCGCCCAGGTCCACGTCCCAGGCCTCCTGCATACCATCGAAGACGCCGTCCTTGGCGCTGGCGAGCAGCGTGGGTTCGCCGTCCAGCGACACCTCGACCTTGACGATGCGCGACACGGCGTCGCGGGCGCTGCCCGACAGCACGCGGCCCTTGAGTTCGGCCTGCAACTCGGGCTTGCCGCGGTCGACCAAGAAGGCCTTGGACAGGCGGGCGGTGGCCCGGCCGTCGCGCGGTCCGTTGGCCGGGGCGTCGCTGACTTCGATGCGCACCTCGTACCAGCCATCGGGCATGTCCGACGGGCTCAACTCCATCGACTTCTTGTCGTAGAACCGGTCGTGCAGCTTGATCCAGGGCTTGCTGCCGCGCGGCCGATAGGTCACGACAAAGCCCAGGGCGTCGCCGTCCGGGTCGTCGGCGGCCCAACTGACCGCAACGGTGCCTTTTTGCTTGTTGGGCACGGCGTCGATCTTGGTCACCATCGGCGCGCGGTTGACCACCTGGCGGGTGGCGCGCATCTCGACCAGTCGGGCTCCTGATCCAAACTTGACGCGGACTTGCAGGTAGTTGGCCGGCGGGCTGGCGATCTGGCCGCTGCGGGTCGCCGTCCACGGGCTCCAGGTGTCGGTCGGCGGATCGGAGAATCCGCTGCGGGTTTCGATGGTCAGGTCGCCCTCGCCCACCAGGTCGATGCGGCCCCATTGGGCGATGCCGGTCTCGCCGAGCACCTCGGTCGTGTACGCCGGGACGCTGTCGCCCTGACCGACCAGATACACAGCCGCGCTTTTGCCGGTCAGCAAGGTCTGGGCGCCGGTCGGTCCCACCTCGATACCCAGGATCTCCTCTTCCTTGACGTCGAACAGGCTCTGCACGTCGCCGAAGTCGTCGCCCACCACCACCCGGCCGCCGCGCGCCGCGCCCGCCACGACCTTGTTGCCGACCACCCCGAGGTCGCTCAACATCCCTTCGGGCGACACGTACATGCGCGCCACGATGCCGTCGTCACTGCGCTTCCAGATCGCGCCTTTGCCCTTGGCCGCGCCCTCCTTGCCAGTCTTGCCGGCGGCCGGAGTCTTGGCCGGCGGGCTGGTGCCGGGCCGTTCGGCGGTGGGCTTGAGGTTGGCGAGCGGGGCAGCAGTCTGGCCGCCATTGACCGCCGCGTACCAGGCCTTGCCCGAGCGGGCGAGCGCGCGCACTTCGGCGCCGGGGAACGACGCCAGGGCCCGCACCTGCTTCTCGCCCTCGATGCGCAAGAGCAGCGCCTGGTCCGCGGTGCCGGCATACAACGCGTCACCGCCGTCGGCCAGGACCAGCACGTGATCTGCGCCGATTTCCGCGTAGAGTTTCGAGGCCTTGGTGCCGGTGTCCACCGCGAAGACCTTGCCCCCCGGGCCGGTGCCGGCGAAAAGCGATCCGCCGCGCTTGGCCAGGGACCACACGTGGTTGGCGTCCACCTTGGCGATCTGGGTCACCTTGCCGTCCGCCGCGACCTGCACGATCTGGCCGCTGCCGACCAGCCCCGCGTACACTCCCCCAGCGCCGTCGGGCAACAGCGACGCCACCATGGGCGCCTCGACTTTGGCGACCTCGCGCACCTTGCCGCCCTCGAGCACGAACACCTTGCCGTGCAGGCCGGTTCCCAACCACAACCGTGCGCCATCGCGGGCCTTGCAGTGGATGAAGTCGGCGTCGACTTCGATGCGCTGCAGCGGCGGCGCGACCGACAGCCCGAGCGTCGGGTGCAGCGCCAGCCCGTCGAGGTCGCCGCGGCGAAAATCGTTGTCGTCTGCCCACGTCCAGACCGCCGGCTGGCTGGCCCGGGCGGGCAGGGCGGCACACAAGCTCAGGGTCAGGACGGCGGCGGGGGCCCAACGGCCCAGGGTGCGAAACATGGCGACCTCGAAAACAGCGCAATCAGGGCTTGACCCGCAACTTGAGGGAGGCGGAACCGTTGATGACCCAAGGGGTATCCTGGGCCGTCCGCAACGTGTCCTTGCCGGTGCGCACCATCACCTGGTGGCCCTGCAACTCATCGCGCACGCCCATGGGCAGACCCGTCAACCGCGACCCGCGCAGCATCAGCGTCGGCTCGGGCATGGCGACGACGGCGGCGAGGCGGCTGCGTGACGGTTGGGCCCGCAAGAACTTGAGCAGATCTTCGACATGGGCCGGCTCGGGGAACTCCGGGCCCATGGCCTTCTCGCTGCCGATCTGCACCGTGACCTGCGAGCCCGCGAGGTAGGCCGGCAGGGCCGGCAACGTCAGGGTTAGGGTGTGGAGCGGCGGTTCGACGTTCGGGATCATCAGTCCGACCTTGATCGGGATCGGCTGACCGGCCTCGACTTCTTCAGCGGCGCTGCGCACGAACTCCAGGAACGCGAGGTTGCGCGACTCGCTGACCACGATTTCCGCTGTGACCGCGCCGACGCGCAAGCGCTCGAACCCGTTGAAGGTGATGGCCTTGGCATAGTTGCCGACCACGGCGCCAATCTCGCCCACGCCCTGCATGCCCGAAAGGCCGCTGAACACGTCGCGGGTCTCGACGACGCCGCGGCCATCGACGTGCAGCGCCAGCTTGAGGTCCACGCCGACGCTTTCGGCCACCGGGGCCGCAACCCGCGCGGCGTTGCCCACGATCATCGAGGCCACCAGCGGGAAGAACCCGGGTTGGTCCGTGGCCTCGACGTGCCACACGTCGGTGGTCTTGAGTTCCTTGTGGCGGACCGTGACCGTGAACGGCACCATCTGCGCGTGGATGCCGACGCGGCCGGCCACCGCGGGCTGGCGATCCAGGTCGAGGATGCCGATGTCGTCGAGCGCGTTGCCCATCTTGAACGAGCTGGCCACGCTCGACAGGATCCATTGGATGTCGGCGTTGCCGACCGGCAGGTGCACCTGGCCCAGCCCCTTGAACGGGTGACCGAAGGCGATGAATTGGTCGCCGCGCACCCAGGTGATGGTGCCGATGCCCGAAATCGACATGTCGCCGCGCGCCAACGCCAGGGAGATCGCCGACCCCGGCTCGTAGGCTGGACTGGCCTTGCGGGCGCCCCGGTCGCGCGCAGCCGGCGCCGCGCCACTGGTGGCCAGGTGCACGTGGTCGAACCCCATCTCGCCGAGTTCGTGCTTGAGCGCGGCAAACGCGTCTGGGTGGAAGCCGCTGGCAACCAGCGGGATACCGACCGGGCGCATTTCGGTGCCATCTGGCGTGCGGATCGACGGGCCGAACGCGCTCGCCCCCTTCTTGGGCGCCGAGAACTTCTGGTTGACGGGCGGCGGCAACAGCTTGCGGTCGAATTCGGGCAGCATGTCGGCGATCGGCGTCACGCCAGCGACAGGATCCTTGTTGAAGCCAAAGCCGTAGCTGAGCGCCCCGATGAGCAGGTCGCCCTTGGCGGGGTCGTGCACGAAGATCGGGCTGCCCGACATGCCGGCGACGATGCCGGAGTGTTCGATGTTCAGGCCGGCGCAGCGCACCAGGATGATGTCCTGCCTCGGCAGCGCGTGGTGCAGGACGCCGATGACCTCGATGTCGAAGCGATCGATCTTGGTGCCGCGCACGACCGTCAGTCCATGGCCCTTCATGCCGGCCTTGAGGTCGCGCGAGTCCAGGGTCGGCGGCGGGTTCTTGACCGGCGTTTGCGCCACGGCCTGTCCTAGGGCCAAGCACATCGATACGGCCACGCCGGCCAGGACGCGGCCGATGCGCGGCAACACCTTGAAATGCAACGATCGGCCCACGATCTACTCCCCGCCGCGGCGCGGCGCAGGGCCCGATGGTGCCCCATGCGGCCCGCGAAGTCACCGCAACCCCAAAGCGGCGACGGCGATTCCTGGTGCGGTCAGTGTGCGCCCGCCTGCACCGGTCCGCCCAGCGCAGCCTCGACGGCGCGGGTCAGCTCGGCCTGGATGCGGTCGCGGCCGCCGGCGCTTTGGGCCTCGCAGCGCATGACCAGCACGGGGCCGGTGTTGCTGGCGCGCACAAGCCCCCAGCCGTCGGGAAAAATCACCCGCACGCCGTCGATGTCAATGACTTCGTGGGATTTCTTGTAGGCTGCGGCCACCTGCGCCACCACCCCGAACTTGGCGTCGTCGGGGCACTGCAAGCGGATCTCGGGCGTGGCGAAGGTCTGGGGCACGTCGGCCAGCAACTCGGACATCGGCCGCGGGTCGTTGGACAAGATCTCGAGCAGCCGGCAGGTCGTGTAGGTCGCGTCGTCGAAACCGAAGTACCTGTGCTTGTAGAAGATGTGACCGCTCATCTCGCCAGCGAGCTGGGCCCCTTCGGTTTTCATCCGGTCCTTGATCAGGCTATGACCGACCCGGCTGAGCACCGGCCGGCCGCCGTGGCGAACGATGTCGTCGAAAAGCGTCTGGCTGCACTTGACCTCGCCGACGATGGCCGCGCCGGGCACGTCGCGCAAGATGGCGCGCGCCAGCAAGATGAGCAGCTTGTCGCCCCACAGGATTCCGCCCTTTTCGTCGAGGACGCCGATGCGGTCGCCGTCGCCGTCGTAGGCGATGCCGACGTCGCAACGGTGGTCGGCCACTGCCTGTCGCAGGTCGGCGAGGTTGGCCTCGACGGTCGGGTCGGGGTGGTGGTTGGGAAAGGTGCCGTCTGGATCCGTGAAAAGACCAATGACTTCACAGCCCAGGCGCTCGACCAATCCCGGCGACACCGGCCCGGTCGGCCCGTTGCCGCAATCGATGGCGACCTTGAGCTTGCGCGGGCCGAGCGCGATGTTGCCAGCGATCCAATCGGTGTAGGGGCCGGCAATCTCGGCGAAGGCGACTGTGCCAGTGCCACCGTTTCCTGCCCAATCGCGGCCGTCGATGCGCCTGCGCAGGCCCTGGATCTCGTCGCCGTGCAAGCTGCACTTGTTCAGCGTGATCTTGAAGCCGTTGTCCTGCGGCGGGTTGTGGCTGCCGGTCACCATCACGCCGCCGCCCACGTCGAAGGTGAACGCCGCGAAGTACTGCATGGGCGTCGCGCAGACGCCGATGTCGATGACGTCGATGCCGGTTTCGGTGAGGCCTTGGATCAGCGCGTCGCGCAACCGCGGGCTGGAAAGCCGTGCGTCGCGGCCGACCGCAAGTACCGGCTTGAGGCCGCGGGCCCACACTTCGGCGCCGATCGCCCGGCCGATGTCGGTGGCGACCTGGCTGGCAAGGTCGCGGTCGGCGACGCCGCGGATGTCGTAGGCCCTGAAAATGTTGGGATTCACGCCGCACCGTCCGCCGCCGGGGCGGGCCGGCGCGGGGGCGATGCTAGGCAGAATGGGGCGGGCCGGCAAGGGTGTGGGCCAGGCGGCACGGCCGATGAGCCGCCCGCCATCTTGGAGGGTGTCTATGTTTGATTGCCGTCGCGAGCGGAATCAGGCGCCCGTCAGGCGAGGCGGAGGTTGTCAGGCGACTGAGGCGTAGCCCCAAGCTACGCCGCAGGGAGCCTGGCGACCGACAACAAAGCATGGCGGGATGCATGGTTACGCGTAGCAGGCGTTTCAAACGTAAACACCCTCTTACTTGCACGAAAACGACGTCTCGGTGCTCTTGACGCACATGAGTCCGTCCGAACACTTCTTGGCCACGGTCTTGGCGCCGTCGGCCAGCGTGGTCGACGAGCACTTGACGGCGCTCGTGCCCGTGCAGCCCGCGACCTGGGCGATCTTGTAGCCGGTGTCGCCCTCGCAGACGTATTTGTAGTTCGACGCCATGGTCGAGCAGGCCGTGCCCGCCGGCAGGAAAGTACTGCTGGCTTTGTCGCAGCACACGCCGTCGGTGCAGCAGTCGGGCTTGTCCTTGAGCACGCACGCCCCGGTCGCCAGGTTGCACGCCGCCACCTTGCAGCCGCCGGGCACGGCCCCCGGGTCGTTCGCGCAGTCGGCGTCGGCGTCGCAGCACCCTGGTTTCTTGGGCCCCGTGCACACGCCAGCGTCGTCGCACTTTGGCGTGGTGGCGCACGGACCCAGGGCAAGGCAGGTGGTGCCGGCCGGCTTCAAGGTCCACGCGCCAGGCTTGGTCACGTCGCAGACCTTGCAGCCGCCCGACCCGTTGGCCGCCTTGCCGTTGGCGACGCACTGGCCGTCAATGGCGCAGTAGCCCGTCTTGGCGGTCCAACCACTCTTGTTCTTGGCGACGTCGCACACCTGGCAGGCATCGGCCGGGTTGGCGGCTTTGTCGGCGATGCACTGCCCGTCGATGGCGCAAAAGCCGGCCTTGCCGGACCATGCGGCGGCGTTCGCAACCGGATCGCACACTTGGCAGGCACTTTGCGGATTGGCGTCGCCGGCCTTGTAGCATTTGTTGTCGATGAGGCAGTTGCCCGACTTGACCGTCCACGAGGTCGTGGACTTGGTGGCGTCGCACACCGCGCACGCCGCAGCCGGGTTGGCTTCGCCAGAGCCCAGGCACAGGCCGTCGATGGCGCACTTGCCGGGGGCCGCGGTCCAAGCGTCCTGCTTTTTGGCCGGGTCGCAAGTCGCGCACGCGCCGAGTGCCGGATCTTGGTCCCCAGCCTTGTAGCACTTGCCGTCGAGCAGGCAGTTCTTGGTGTTGATCTTGTTGGTGCACTTGCCGGCCTCGCAGAAATCGAGCGTGCAATCGATGCCGTCGTTGCAGTCCTTGGGCTGCTTGGTGCAGGTGCCGCTGATGCACTTGGCCTCGTTGCAGGCGTCGCCGGCCGGGCACTCGCTGTCGGCCTTGCAGCACGACTTGAGCGGTTGCTGGAAGCAGTAGCCGTTGGCCTTGTTGCACGAGTCGCTGGTGCAGTCGTTGCCGTCGTCGCAGTCGCCGTCCTTGCTGCACTTGCACAGCTCTTGGAACCCGGCGCAGCAGTTGCCCTCGCTCAGGCACAGCACCGAGCAGTGGCACGGGTTGTCCTCCATGTAGATGCCGCAGTGGCCCTCGCAGGTGGTGACCGCAGGTTTGGTTTCCGGGACCGCGTCTGCACCCGTCGCACCGCCGACGTCGCTATCGCTCGGTGCAACACCTTCGCCGTCACCGCCGTCAGGGACAGCGCCCGGGTCGTCGCCGCCGAGGTCCAGCGGCTTGAGCTCCGGTTGGCGGCTGGAGGTGTCCGGTACGGACCGGCCGCCGCCATCTTGCTCGAACCGCGAACCGGTGTCAGGCTCGCCCGCCCCGGCCTCGGGCAGGGCCACGTCGTCGGCCGGCGCCTCCCCCTCGCAGCCCGCCGCTGCGGCCGCCACCACCGCCACCGCCATCCATGCCCATCGCTTCACCAATGCCACGTGTGCCTCCGGGCCGCGCTTGTGCGATCGGGCCGAAGCGCCAATTGTAGCCGTTTGCGGTCCAAGGCGCACGGTTTTGGGCGCTCCCTGCGCGCTGGCGCCGCCCATGCTGCGGCAGCCACGCCCCGGTTGCATTCGACGCCGCCCGCGCGCATCCTGCCGACATGACGCACCTTCGCCTCGACCTCGACCGCGTGGCCCTCAAGCTCCGCCGCACCCGCATCGTCGCCACCGTCGGCCCGGCCAGCCTGCAACCGGGGGTGCTCGCCAAACTCGCCGAGCACGTCGACGTCTATCGCCTCAACTTCTCCCACGGCAGCCACGACCAGCACGGTGCCGCGATTGCCGCCATCCGTTCGGCCGCGGCCGAGGCCCACCGCGAGATCGCCATCCTGGCCGACCTGTGCGGGCCCAAGATCCGCGTCGGCCGCTTCGAGGGCGGCGGCATCGAACTGGAATCAGGCGCCCAGCAGACCGTCACGGTCCGACCCGAACTCGGCCGGCCGGGTCTCATCCCTTCGGAGTACAAGGGGCTCATCGGCGACGCCCGGGTGGGCGCGCGCATCCTGCTCGACGACGGCAAGCTGGAGATGCGCATCCTGGCGGTTGCCGCCGACGAACTGACCTGCGAGGTGGTCCACGGCGGGCGCTTGACCGATCGCAAGGGCATGAACCTGCCCGATTTGCAGGTATCGGCGCCGGCCGTGACCGAAAAGGACATCGCCGATGCCCGGTTCGCCGTGCGCGCTGGCGTCGATTGGCTGGCGCTCAGCTTCGTGCGCGACGGTGACGACGTGCGCGGACTGCGCCAGTTGCTGGCGGCCGAGGGCTTCCAGGTGCCGATCGTCGCCAAGATCGAGCGGCCCGAGGCGCTGACGCACATCGGCGACATCCTGGCGGCGGCCGACGCGCTGATGGTGGCCCGCGGCGACCTGGGCGTCGAGGTGCCGGCCGAAGAAGTGCCGCTCATCCAACAGGAACTGATTCGACTGGGCATCGCCGCGAATACGCCCGTCATCGTCGCCACCCAGATGCTGGAGTCGATGATCACCCACCCGCGGCCGACCCGCGCCGAGGTGACCGACGTCAGCGCTGCCGCACGCGCCGGGGCCGACGCGGTGATGCTGTCTGGCGAGACCGCCTCGGGCCAGTACCCGGTCGCGGCCGTCCAGACCATGGACCGCGTGTTGCGCATGGTCGAGGGCCACCAGTGGCGGTACAACCAGTTCGGGCGGCTGGTCGGCGACGGCCCGGCCATCCTCGACGTGTCGCGACCCGACGACGTGTTGAGCGAAGCGCTGTCGCGGGCCGTGGCGCAACTGTCGCGCGACCTCAAGGTCCGGGCCATCGTGGTGCCGACCGATACCGGGCGCACCGCGCAGATGGTGTCGGCCGAACGGCCCGCCGCGCCGATCCTGGCTTTGTGCGCCGAACCGAACTTGGCGCGCCGGCTCAAATTGCACTGGGGCGTGCTGCCGGAGGTGGTCGGTCCGATCGGCGACCGTGCCAGCGTGCCGGCGGTGGCCGTCGCCCACGCAACGCGGATGGGCTACGCGGGCCCGGGCGACTATCTGTTACTGGTCTGGAACCCGACCGCGGCGGGTCGCCTGCTTGCGCCGACGGTGACGATCTTGCGGGCGTAAGAGGGTGTAGCCAAATCTCGTCTGTTGCGAGGTCGAAGAGCATGCCGGCAGATCGCGAGCGCGCCCGCAGCGACCGACCGAGGCGCACTCGCAGTGCGCCGACCGAGGAAGCGAGGACGTAAGCCGCGAGATGCCCAGGATCTTCGGCCGTTGCGGGACGGGGTTTTGGCTACACCCTCTAAATGGCGCCTACAGCGCGACGGCCAACCCGATCGACCGCAGCTTGTTGCGCGCCGCGGCCACATCGCCCGCGAAAAGCACGGCATCCATGCCCAGCGACCGCGCCGCTTCGACGTTCTCCGGGCGGTCGTCGAAGAACACGCAGTCACCGGGATCGACCTCGGCCGTGGCGAAAAAGCGCTCGTAGTACACCCGGTCCGGCTTGTTGGCGCCGATTTCGTACGACAGGTGCCAGCCGGAAAAGTCGTCCAGCACCGGCATCTTGGCGTGGATGTACGCAAAATGCATGGGATCAGTGTTCGACAGCAGCCACACCGCCGCTCCGCTGGTAACCGCCGCTTGGGCCACCGACTCCATTTCCGGCCACGGGTCAAAGATCGCGCACCACGCGCCGGCCACCACGCCGCGGTCGAGGTGACCTACGCCGAACTGGCCGGCCAACCGGTCCAAGAACGCATCTGCGCCGAGCGCGCCACACGAAAGCGCCAAGCCGTGTTCGTCAAAAAACGGCGGCGTCTGGCCGCGAACTGCGCGGTAGTCGCGGTTGCCCAGGCGGCACAATTCGCGCACGCAGCGGTCGAACCGCAGCTTGACCAGGACGTTGCCGAGATCGAAACAGACGACCGGGTTGGTCACGGCAGGGCTTCGACGGCCTTCCAGAAGCTCGGATCGCCAACGATTTTCTCGCCCAGGCACGCCATGGTTTTGGCCATCCAGTCGTCGCCGCCGCTCGATTCGCAGGCGTACAGGTGGACCCAGCCTTGCATGGTCACTTCGATGACGCCCTGGCCGGTGATGCCTTCGCCGCCGGTCGAGGTCTTGAGTTCCGTCAGGCGCAGAGTCGCCACGCGGGTCCGGCCGAACTTGGGGCCGCCCTCGGGCGGGCGCCACCCGTAGACCACGTCGCCGTTGACGATGTCGTGGTTGAAGATCTCTTGGCCAAATTCCTGGAAGCGCTCGTCGTACAGGCCCAACTTGGCGATGACGCGGTTGATCTGCCGGGCCAGCTCCGCTGTCCACTGCGATACCAGGACCTTGGTGCCGCCCAGGCCGGCCGAGACCTCGATGGTGTCGGGCTGATGCGTCGGGTCGGCGTAGAACGCCACGCGGTAGGCGCGCGACGCGTCGGCCATCGCGCCCTGGTTGGCCATGTTGACGGTGTCGATGCCGCGCACCGCCTGGGGGGCGAGCGTCGAAGCGCATGCCGCGACCGACGAGGCCAGGCACCACAGGGCAGCGAGGTAGGCGAAACGGTCCATCACGGCACGATCTTGCAGCCTGCGGGTGCCTTCGAGGGCAGACCGGCGGACAGCGGGCTCTGGCCCGCGGGGTCGTGGCTGTGGGCCAGAAGGAACTGCGCGGCGAACTGCGCAATGTCCGGCGTCACGGTATGGCCCTGGCTGTGCTGGCAGTGCACCACGAAATGGCCGGCGCTGCGCAGGTGCTTGTTGAGCGTCTCGGTCGAGGCCTGGAAGTCCACCAAGCCCTGGCCGAACTGGTCATTGGGGCCGCCCGACGAGTCCAGCACCGGCACCGGCAGCGCCGGCTTGGACCACGGGTTGAAGTCGTTGACGCCGCCGGACAGGATGGCTGCGGCCGCCAGTTGGGCACTGCGGTGCATGACCAGCCACGTGCTCCACAGCGCGCCGGCCGAAAAGCCCATGGTGTAGACGCGTTTGCGGTCGATGCCGTGCTGCGCGTCGAGGCAGGCGAGCGCGCCGTCGAAAATCCCGGCGTCCAGGTGCGCATCGGCCACGAAGTGCCACCCCGTCATCATGCTGCAACAGCCCTTGGCGCTGGCGGTGTTGCAGCACACATCGGGCGTGACGACCACGACGTTCAAGGCCTTGGCCAACTGCTTGGCGCCGAAGGCGGTGTTGAAGTTCTTGGCGCTGTCGCCAAGCCCGTGCCAGAGGAAAAGGACGCCCGCGCCCTTTGGGTCTTCGGGGAGCGTCACCAGCAAGCCTCGGCCAAAGCCGCCGACCTGCAACTCCACGGGTCCGCTAGAGAAATCCGGGCAGGTCCAGGCATACGGCGTGGGTGCGGCCGGCAGGCCGGCCACGTCGGCGGAGGCCGCGTCGGCCGTCGGCGTTTCGACGCCGGACGCACCGTCCGCGGCGGTCGCACTGTCCCCGGCTGTCGCACTGTCCCCGGCTGTCGCACCATCGCTGGGTCCGGCGGCCGCGTCCGCAGTCGTCTCGGCGGTCGCGCCGTCGGCCGCAGGGGTTGCCGGTGCGGTCGAACCACAGGCCGAGATCGCGAGCCATGCCAACGCGACCGCAACGCCCGGATTCGACTGGATTTCGCGGCGGATCGTCACGGTCGGTTCCCGGCTGCCCGGTCGGCGGGTCGCAAGCGTAGTCAAGGTGGCGGGGTTGCGCAAGATAATGCCACCCCGACCGCTTGCCTTTCACAGGCGCGACGCTCGCGGTCGGCAATGCTCCAGGCCCGGGGGCGAGTCGCCGCGGCGGGCGCTACCACACCAACCACGGCCGCGCAACGCCCGCCCGCATCGGCCACGGGATGCCGGCCAGCAGCAGGATCACCGCCAGCCCGTATCCGATGGCGACCGCCTTGTGGGCCTGGGCCCCGTCCGCCGCACGCTTGGCCCTGGCATAGCCGATGTGCACGGCGACCACTGCCAGCAGCATCATCGCGGCGTGCTCCACGGCAAAGAAGCGCAGCACCGGTTCCTTCATGGCGGCGCCCATGTCGGCGCGCGCGGCCTGCACGAGCGGGCTCCTGAGCCACAGCGCGCCGCCGACCAACAGCTGCAGGTCCATGGCGATCAAGCCGACCAAGGCCGTGATCTTGTGGATCGGTCGCCACTCGGGCAGCGAGCGCAGGGCCAGCGCGCACAACAGCGCCGCTGCGGCCACGTCGCCGAGCGCCACCCAGCGCAACAGCGAGTGCAGGGGAAGCAGGAAATCTTGCATCGGACCCGTGGGCGGCAACCGGCCGCGGCGGCTCGATACCCCGGCGCAGGCTTGCCGTCAACCGCAGACCGGGCGATCCTCTGGCGCCGCCCGCACCTGGGCGGTCGCGAGCCGGTGATGACGCAGTCAAGGATAGGTGCCGAACTCGTGCTGGCCACGCCGGCACAGCAGGCGGACCGCTGGGCCCATCACTACGCGCAGTGGGGGACCGGCTACGAGCGATCGCTTTTCCTGCGCCGCGAAGCCGCCTTGGCCGAAAGCGGGTTCGGCCGCACCCATCTGCGCATGTGGTTGTGGGTCGACGACGCCGGCGAAGTGCTCGCCAGTTGCGAAACCTACGCCGGCACCGCCTGGTACTGCGACGACGTCGGCCGTACCAGTCTGGAGCCCTTGCAGGCCATCGCCAGCGTGCTGGTCGTGCCCGAACTGCGCGGCCAGGGCCACGCGGCGGCGATGATGGCGGCGCTATCGGTTGAACTGCGCGCGCTGGGCACCACGGTTTCGACCTTGTTTTCCGACGTCGGGCCGAACCTGTACCGCAAGGCCGGCTATCTGTTGCACCCAGCGCGCAAGACCGTGATTGCTGTGCCGGGCCACATGGCGGCGCCCACCGGGGTCGTGGAGTTGGGCCTGGGCGACCTGGCCGACGTGCTCGAGCGCGACCGCGAGGAACTCGGCGCCTGGGTCGGCGGCTCGACTGCGCCCGCGCTGGCCGAGGTGGTGCAGGTGGACCGCGTCGCGTGGTTCGCCACCCGGGCGCGCTATCGGGCCTGGGCCCGCGGCACCGAGGCCAGCCCGGTGCTCGGCGTGGCGGTCGGCGACAGTTTCTGTCTGTGGAGCGCCGACGCGGCCGACCCGCTCCTGCACATGTTGGCGTGGCGGCCGCGCACGCCGCACGACGCCGAGAAGATGGTGCACGCTGCGTTGGCCCATGCCGCCGAACTCGGTCTGCGACAGGTGGAGTTCTGGGACGCCGACCGCGATACTGGCCTCGACCCCTGGCGCAGGCCGGCCGTGCAGCCGCCGGGCGTCGGCCAATCGCGCGAAACGGGGCTGCCGATGATGGCGTGGTTGCAGCAAGGCCGGCCGATGCCGCTGGTGTGGATGGGCATCGAGCGGTACGCGTGGTGTTGACGGGTGGGCCGGTCCACCAGACCGCCACGCCCGGCTACCTCAGCGTTCCCGCCACCCGCTGCGCCCGCAAAACCGCCGTCCGTTGGCGCTGGGCATCCCACTGCGCCAGCGCCTTGGTGTGCAACTCCAACGCCTGGTCGCGGTGGGTCCCTTCCAGATCGCGCGCCAGGGCCTGCCCGGCCAGTTCGACCGCGTCGGCCCACTGCGCCTGCTCGTACAAGAGCGCACCCTTGGAGAGATAGCCGCGCGGATGCTCGGGATTGGCGGCGATGGCCTTGCTGTAGGCGTCGCGCGCGCCTTCGATGTCGCCCTGGGTCCACAAGAGGTCGCCCAACGTCGCCCAGGCCGGCGCGCAGTACCATGGGTTGATGCGCAGGCACTCCTGCAAGAACATGCGACCGAATTCCGGTTGGCCCAGGTTGCGCAGCGCGACTTCGCCGACTTCGTGCAGCAGCGACCAGTTGTCGCGCTCGACCTGAAGCGCAGCCCGGTAGGCGTCCAGCGTCCTGGGGTCGCGGTCGCCGAGCAGCGTGCGCGCGTTGGCAATGGCCGCCTCCAGGCCGTCGAACGCCCGGATGTCGAAGTGCAACTCGAACGCCGCGCGCGTCTGCGGCAGCGCTGCACGGGCCACCAACCGCGTCTTGATCGACGCCTCGCCTTCGCCGTGCGGTGCCGTCACCGTCGCGCCCGCGCCGCCCTGGTCCACGGGCCTGCCCAGCCAGCGGTCGAGCAGGTAGTGGTTGATGCCGGTGCCGGTGCTCGGCCCATAGTGCTGGTAGACGTGGTTGGTGTTGGCACGCTCGGCGGTGGCCGGGCCGTAGTCGCGGTACAGCACCACGCCGTCGGGGCGCAGGTTGGCGTCCAGCACCTGCTGCAGCGCCCGCACTGCGCCGCCCGAGTGCAGCACCCACACGTCGCCGAGCACGTCGCCCGGCGCGGGCTCGGGCGGCGGCGCCTGGTCGAGGTCGGTCGCGATGGCATCGGCGCAGCGGGCCACTTCGTCCCCAAGTTCCACTTGCCCCAGGGCCACGTTGCCGAGCGCCAGTTCGAGGTCGATGAGTGGATACAGCGGCACCAGCGGCGCCTTGGCGCGCAGGTCCTCGGCGGCCGCGAGCTGCGCGATCTTGTCGGCGCTGGCGGAGGTGTACGCCGGCAGGTCGTCGGGGTGGCGCAGCAGCGTGCGCGCGACCAGCAGGCCCCAGCCGGTCTCGGGCCCCGCCTCGCCTTGGCGGACGATGCGCCGCAGGCTGTGGGCCGGCAGAATCGACAGCGCGTAGGTCATCACCACCGCGCGCAGCTTGCCGGTCAGGTCCACGACCTCGCCCGTGTCGATGCGCTGGGCCGTAGCCGGGGCCGCAATGTCGCACAGCGCCAACACCACGTGGCCGGCGTGACGGTCGAAAATCCCCTTGTCGCGGGCGTCGGCCAACACTTTCGGCGTGCCGTCGGTGGCCCAAAACGTCAAGCGGTCGTAGTAGTCGCGGCCATACTGCTGGCAGAGCAGCGCAAAACGGTCGAGCAACTGCACGGCGTGCAGCCCCAGGCCCATCGCCAGCTCTTGGATGTGGATTTCGGCTTCCAGCGCACCGGCACCGTCGAGCTCCAAGCAATGGGCGAAAAGCACTTCCGCGGCGCGGTAGGCGGCAAGCCCACCCTGGTTGACCAGGTTCGGCACCTCCTGGGTGGTGAACGCCTGGGCGCCGCGCAACTGGTAGGCCATCAGCCCCAACTGCCAGTCGAGCGACTGCATGAGCGGAGTCCACTCTTGCAGGACCACGGGCGCCGTCGGATCGGCCTCAGTTGCGGCTGGGGAAGTGGTTTCGGGCAGCGGGTCGGCGGGCATGGGCGGGCTCCGAGAAGGCCGCGCGATGCTCGCCGGTTTGCGGGTTGGGGGCAAGGGGTTGGGTGGGCGAGGTGCCGCGGCGCGGCCAGGTGCGGCCAGGGCCAAGCGGCAACTCAGGGTCCAGTTGCAGGCCGCGGCCCACTGCAAACCAGTTCGGTGCGTACTCAAATGCGACCACGGACTGCCCGCGCAGCCGGTCATGGTGCAGTTCGCCCAGCAGTTGCTGGCCACCCAACGCCGTCCAATCCAAGACGACTTGCACGGTATCGCGGTCTGCACTCACGGCGTGCTCGGTCGCGGCGCTCGCCGCCTGGCGCGCTTGGGCGTCGTCAGGGCGAGGTCCTGCAAGGTGCGGCCAAGCTGGTCGTCGCGGCCGAGCGACTCCAGGTCGGCGTCGAGTCCGAGCGCCAACAAGACCCGTGCGTAGATGCCCAAGGCCACCGCCGGATCGCCGCGTTCTACGCGGGTCAGGGTGTTGCGGCTGATGCCGGCGCGCTCGGCCACCAGTTCGGCGGCGTACAGCCGGCGCAGGCGCGCCAGGTGCAGGTTGTGGCCGAGGTTGGTCAGCGTGCGCTGCAAGCGAAGCGGCAACGGTGGCGTGGTACGGGGCATCTTGCTGGGCGGCGCGGCGGTGCTGCGCGCCATAGATTGTGCGAATTGTCGCGTTGATGGTCAAGATATGGTGCATCCTCGGCGGGAGCGGGCGGCACGGCACAAGTGGTGCACTCCTTTGGGGCATGCGGCCAGCATGCAGATTTTCTGCGATAGAGTGGACATTGCGACCGCGCGAAGTTTTCAGCGTCAGCCGGCTGCGCCGGACAGTGGCAGGCGCAGGCCCAGGGCCAGCGGCGGATGTCAGTGTTCGCACGAGGGGTTTGATCCGGTCCTGATCCTGTGCCAGTTCCTGCCCCTGACCGGCGCCACAATTAGGGACCACCAAAATCGCGAATGCGGCGCCGGCTGACCCTGAGGGGCCGGGCGAGGCAAGAGTTTGCGTGGGCATGGCGGCACAGCGCATCTAGGGTTCCATGGGCGAATGGCCTCTGGTGCCCGGCACATCGGTTGCGCTGAACCTCCCTGGATCCTTGTTTGCGCCGATGGTCTACCGCACCGAAGGCGTCGCCACCAGCTCAATGCCAAGCCCGTGCAGCACCTTGACCACGGTCTCGAAGCGCGGCTTGGCCCCGGGCGCAAGCGCCTTGTAAAGGCTCTCGCGGCCGAGGTTGGCGGTTGCGGCCAGCTGCGCCATGCCGCGCGCGCGGGCGACGTCGTTCAGCGCCGCTAGCAAGACGTCCGGGTTCGGATCGGCCAGAGCCGCCGAAATGTATTCAGCGATGACCTCGTCGTTGGCGAGGTAGTCGGCCGCCTCAAACTTGGAAAACGTTGTCATGAGTTGCTCCCGGCCAGGGCTGCGGCCATGGCTTTGGCGCGCGCAATGTCGCGCGGTTGGGTCGACTTGTCCCCGCCGACAAGCAACAACCACACCTCGCTGTCGCGGCGCGCGTAGTAGACGCGGTAGCCGGGGCCGACGTGGACGCGCATTTCAAACACGCCGTCGCCTACCGCAGCGACGTCGCCGAAATTGCCAAGCTCTGCGCTGCGAATTCGATGCACGATTCGCGCTTTGCCGATGTTGTCCTTGAGCGCCCTCAGCCATGTATCGAACTCTGCGCTTCTGAGGAACACGGCCATGCTGACAGCGTATCCATTTGGATACGGATAGGCAAGGGCGCCTTCGACCGCGGACGCGATCTCAGCGTTCACGGCCGCGCTGGTGCGCCGTACTCGGTGCTACAACCCGCAATGCCCGGCCCGAGGGCAGCGACCTGCGCGACCCAGACTGCGAAACCTCCAACTTGGGGCCGCACCCTCACCCCCGCCGCAGCCCCTCCACCACCGCCTGCACCCGCTCGGCAAAATCGACCAACGGCAGCCACCGCACGGCCACGCCATCGACCATCGCCTCGCTCTGCGGGCCATCGTGCACCACGAAGAAGGCCGCCGGTTGATACGCCTGAATGAACGACAGCGCCGACTACCACAATCCCGGGCGCCCCTGCCGCGCTCTGCCATCGGCCAGACCTTGAATGCGACCCCAATAACGACTACCGTTGACAGCAGCGGTCCACGTCGACGGCCGTGCCCGAGAGTTGTCCATGCCGCAACCCATTTTCAGCCAAGACGTTCATCCGATCGGCGACCTCAAGGTCCACGGCTCCGCGGTTCTCGACCAGGTCGTGCGCACAGGGCGGCCAGTCTTGATTACCCGCCGTGGCCGAGGAGTCGCCGTCTTGCTCGATCTGCCGCAGTTCGAACGCATGAACGAGGCAATTGCCTTTGGACAAGCGGTCGACCACGGGGCCGCTCAGGCCAAGCGCGGTGAATTTGCCACCGACGCAGAAGTTGAAGCGGTCCTCGCAGCAAGGGCGGCGTGACGCCGCCGCCGCCACCGCAGCCGGCGGAATCCCTGCCCATTCGCCTGACGCGAATTGCGCTGGACGACCTAGCGGCTGCGATCGGCGGCATCGACGACCACCGTGCAAGGCGCACTTTGGCCGAGCGTTTTCGCGCCGCGTTTCGGCGCATGCAGGCCTGGCCGCACTCGGGGCGCGTGGTACCAGAGCGGGCGTCGCTTGGGTACAAGGAGATCATCGTTGCGCCGTTTCGCGTTGTGTACGCGTTTTCCGAAACCGAAGTGCAAGTGCTGCGCATCTGGCACGGCCGCCGCGATATGGGGGCCGCGACGTTTGAGCCGGAGTTGGATGGAGGCGAAAACCAAGGAACGCCGTCATCGTCCACGTAGCCGCCGGTCGGGGCCATCCGATTTGGCGGTCGACCGAGGTGCGACAACGTAGCTGACTCCGCCATACACCCATCCCTACCAATTGCATGGTGTCAGCATACAAATAGCAGGCGTACTTGTAATTTGAGCCGTCCGCGCCAGCCGGCCGGCACGCATGCCCCCACTCGCTGAGCATGGATCGAAGGTCGCAACGCGCAGCACCCGACTGGCCGACGTCACCGCAAATCGATGTCCTGCCCTGACTCTGTGCCAGTCCCTGCCCCTGACCGGCGCCACATTTGGGGACCATCACATGTGCGAATTCGGCGCCGGCTGACCCTGGGGACCAGGCTAGGAGCCTGTCGGACTATCGTCCGACAGGCTCCGTGGTGGTTGCGATCGGGGCAGCGACCAAGAACTGCCTGAAGTAAATTCAGGCAGTTTCGGTCGCTGGCAGGCCGCAGCCGCGGCCTGCCTAGGAGCCTGTCGGCCAGAATCTGCCGATACTGGCATTTCGGCGACAGGCTCCTAGCCCAGAGCCTGCGCGGCAATGCGGGCGACGCCACATCGGCGAGCTACGGGCGAAAGGCCACCGCTAGGACGTACATTGCGGCCGTGCAAAATTCTCAGCATCAGCCGGCTGCGCCGGACAGTGGCAGGCGCAGGCACAGGGCCAGCGCCGGATGTCAGTGTTCGCACGGGGGTTTGATCAGGTCCTGATCCTGTGCCAGTCCCTGCCCCTGACCGGCGCCACAATTTAGGGACCACCACAATCGCGACTACGGCGCCGGCTGACCCTGGGGGCCGGGCGAGGCGAAATCCCGCATGACACCGGCGGGCCTACGACGGCGGGCACCCGGCCGCGCATCGCCGACGCTGCCGCACATGTCCAGGTGCGGCTGCAAAGTCGGCGTCGTCCACCCCTACAAGCTGTTGCCAGCGGATAGGACTCGAAGCGGCGCACGCGCCAACGGCGCACTGTCCAATCCCCGGCCTGCGTTGGCGCCTCCATGATCCACCGCCAAAAAAAGGTCCTGAATCCTTGGCGATCGAATTAACTCAGGTTTCCCGGGGAAACCGGCGCAAACCTGCACCTTCAGGGTGACAGGTTTGCGCCGGCGGTTAATTCGACACGCCGAGTGGGCCTCTCAGCCACAGGCAAACAGCCACAGGCTTCAGGCTTCAGCCACAGACGCAGCGGCAGCGGCAGTCGC
>VGRO01000011.1 GCA_016875335.1 Deltaproteobacteria bacterium
CGGCCGGTGCCTCCGCGGCCGCGATCGTGCGGCGGGACCGTTCGCAGGTGGCGGCGGCCCATCCCGGCCAAGCGGGGCGCAGCGCTCCCCTTTTCGGCAACTGGCGCACGCCGGCTGCGCAGGGCGATCTTTGATGGCGATGGTGGCCAAAGCCAAAGCTGCGCCCGCACCGGCCCCACCGCCAAGGCCGGTTTCTGCGCAGGTGCTCCTGGCGAGCGGCAACGCCAAGAAGCTGGCAGAGCTCGCCCACATCGCCCATCAGTTGGGCATGAGCGCCACGGATGCGCAAACCTGGGCGCAAGGCCGCACCGCGCTGCCCGAGGTGGTCGAGGACGGAGCGACCTTCGGCGACAACGCCCGCAAGAAGGCCCTGGCGGCGCTGGCCCACGCCCGCGCGTGCGGTGACGCGCAGGTATCGGTGTTAGCCGACGATTCTGGCCTGTGCGTCGACCGCCTCGACGGTGCGCCAGGGGTCGCGAGCGCGCGGTATTCCGACCTGGTGGGCGACCGCGACACCGTCGACGCCGCCAACCGCGACAAGCTGCTCGAACAACTCACCGATCCAGAATTGCGCAACCGCCGCGCCCATTTCGCCTGCCACCTTGTGCTGGCCGGTCCCCTCGCCGCGGGTCCGGGCGCGGGCATCACCGACGACGGCACGCCGTGGCGCGTGTTCGTGGGCAAGTGCGACGGGGCGATCTTGACCGAGGGCCGTGGCGAGGGCGGCTTTGGCTACGACCCGCTGTTTCTTTCCGATGACCTCGGCAAGTCCTTCGCGGAGGCGGGCGAGACGGAAAAACACGCGGTTTCGCATCGCGGCCGGGCGATGGCGGCATTGGCCACCTATCTGCACCTGCGCAGCTTGACGGTGACCGAGGACAGGCCGCTGTTCGTGCGCCCGATCGGCCTGCTGACACTGGCCGATGCGCTCAAGCGCACGTTTGGCAACGAACTGCGCTACGCCGACCAGGCGCTGGAACAAGCCCTCGGTCATGCACCGCAGCTGGGCAGCAAGGAGCGCCAGGCAGTCGCCGAGATGCACTGGCACGCGCTGCGCCGGCTCGACCACCTGTGCCTTGCCACCTTGGCACTCAGAGGCGGCGGCAAGCCACGCGAAGCCCCGGATCCGCGATCGCTCGACGCCAAGGCCTCTGGACTGGTCGCGCTGTTGACGCTGGCCGACCTCGACGCCCACGGCCAGCCGCGCGACCCCGCCAAGAAGGGTGACATGAGTGCGCTCGACGGTCTGGCCGAGCGCAGTCCGGGGCTCGCGGGATCGTGGCCGGCAACCGCGGGCCAGTGCGCCACGGCTCTGCGGGCCGCCACGTATGCTGCGCGCGAATTGCCCGAGCTGCACCGCAATGCGATGGCGCTCGGCTTCACCCCCGCTTTCGTGACCGCGGCAGAGATGGAACTGGGTCCAGAGCACGCACGGCTGGCGCTTCGGTACCTGGGCCAACGGGCTCCGCTGACCTTGCGCGCCAACCGCACGCGCACATCGGCCCAGCGGCTGGCGACCGAGTTGCTCGAAGACGGCATCGCCACGGTGCTGGTGCCGCAGTTGCCCGACGCCTTGTGGTGCGCGCACCCGGCGCGCGTGACCCAGACACGGGCCTTTATTGAGGGCCGCGTCGAGATCCAGGACGAGGGCAGCCAGCGCATCGTCGCGGCGGTCGGGGCCCGGTCGGGCGAGACCATCATCGATTGGTGCGCGGGCGCGGGCGGCAAGACCCTGGCGCTGGCGGCCGCAATGCGCGGCGAGGGCCGCTTGATTGCCCTGGACCCGCACGCCGAGCGCCTGGCCGAGTGCAAGCGGCGCTGCGAGCGGGCCGGGGTCAAGGTCGACACACGGGTCATTGAGAAGACCGCGCGACCGTTGAGCGATTTTGGCGACATTGGCGACGCCGTGCTCGTCGACGCGCCGTGTTCGTCCAGTGGCGCGCTGCGCCGCAACCCCGAGCTGCGCTGGCACCTCGACGCGGATTGGCTCGATCGCTTTCCCGAGCAGCAGGTGCAGATCTTGGTCCGCGCCAGCCACCACGTCAAAAGGGGCGGCCGGTTGGTGTACGCCACATGCTCGCTCCTGCGCCGCGAGAACGAAGACGTGATTTCTGCCTTCTTGGCGAGCCGCGAAGAGTTTGACCTCGTCAGCGAGTCGCGCATCGGACCGGCCAACGGTGCTTGGCTGGCCACCCACCCGCTGCCGACCTTTGGGCCCGACGGGTTTTTCGTCGCAGTGTTGCGCCGCCGCCCCAAGCCGCCGCAGCCGGCCAAGGACACCGACCGGCTCAAGGCGGTGCCTGCCCGCTGAGTGGTCCGCGGCCTGCGACCGGACACGGCCCCGCACCACCACCCTCCCTGGCCGTCCGATCGACCTGCACCCACACGACCGGGCGCGGGATTCAGGAATTCGATGCCCCGCTCCCACGGTTCCCGTCCCCAAGACCGCCCTGCGGCGGGCAAGCACCGCGGCCGACCGGGTCCGCGCCCGAGCCCGGGCGCACCCTCGCCTTCCGCGCGGCCAGAAAAGGTGGAGCGGCCACTGCCCCCGCAGGAGCCCGACTACGGCGTACAGTCGTGGGCGCAAGTTGACGGCGACGCGCAGGCGCTGGCGCAGGTGCCCGGCTACCGATGCGGCGTGGTGACGCTGGTCGGCCAGCCCAACGCCGGCAAGTCGACGCTGCTCAATCGCTTGCTCGGCGAGAAGGTCGCGATCGTCAGCCAGCGGCCGCAGACCACCCGCGACACGTTGCGCGGCATCTTGACCACGCCGACAGCGCAGGTCGCGCTGCTCGACACGCCGGGCATCCACAAGGCGCGGTCGCCGCTCAACCGGGCGATGATTGGCCAGGCGGTGGAGGCGCTGGAAGCCGCGGACGTCGTGGTGCTCATCGTCGATGCGCAGAAGGCCGTGCGCTGGCAGCAGCAACACGCGGGCGAGGCCCGGCAGGCCGCGGAAGTCGACGACGACGAAGCGCCCGCGGCCGAGGGGCCGGCGGCCAAACTCGTTTTCGACCCGCACATCCACCCGGGCGACCGCGCGGTGATGCGGCAGATCCTGCACAGCAACCAGAAATGGCTGATTGCGCTGAACAAAGTCGACCTGGTGCGCCCGCGCCACCTGCTGCCGGTCATGGCGGCCCTGGCGACCGCACCGCACGTCGGGGCCATCGTGCCGGTCAGCGCGTGGACGGCGGACGGCCTGCGCAACTTGCTGGCAGCGATGGTGCCGTACCTGGGTGAGGGGCCGCCGCAGTTTCCCGTCGACGACCTGACCGATCGCAGTCTGCGCTGGCTGTGCGCCGAGATGGTGCGCGAACAAGTGTTCCAGCAGATTCGCGACGAGGTGCCGTACGGCGTGGCGTGCGAGACCGAGGTCTACGAGGAACTGCCGGACCTCGCCCACGTGCAGGTGCTGGTCCATGTGGAGAAGCCGGCGCAGCGCGCCATCCTGATTGGCCGCGATGGCGTCCGCATGAAGGCCTTGGCCAGCGCCGCACGGGCGCGGATGGAGGCGCTCATCGGCCGCAAGGTCTTCTTGGAAGTGCATGTGCGCGTCGAGGCCAACTGGAGCGCGCGCACCGACAAGCTAAAGGAATTCGGCTACCTGCAATAGCGGCGCACCCAAGGATCCTCCATGGACCAGAGCACACTACCTTCAACGACACCGGCGTGGCGCCCGCCCATGGTCGCCATCGTCGGCCGACCCAACGTCGGCAAGTCCACGCTTTTCAATCGACTGGTCGGCCACCGCAGCGCGATCACCTTCGACACGCCTGGGGTGACCCGCGACCGCCACGACGCCGAGTGCGAATTGCACCTGCACCGCGTGCGGCTGGTGGACACCGGTGGGTTCGAGCCCAGCGAAACCGAGGGCATGTTGCCGTTGATGCGGCGCCAGGCCCAACTGGCGGTGCAGCAGGCCGACGCCATCGTGTTCCTGGTGTGCGCGCGAGAGGGCTTGCTGCCGGCCGACGAAGCCATCGCCCACGAATTGCGGCGGAGCAAGAAGCCGGTGTTTGTCGCGGCCAACAAGGTCGACACGCCCCAGTTGGAGGCCGACGCGATGGCCTTCTATGCGCTTGGCGTGCAGACCGTGTTTGGGGTGTCGGCCGAACACAACCGCGGCATCCTCGACTTGGTGGACGCCGTCGTAGGCGCCCTGGAGGACCGCGGCCACTTCGAGGGTGAACCGGACGCCGACGCCCAGGGCCCATCGGGCGATCCCGTGCGCGGCGGCGTGGTCGACCGCGTCCGGGTCTGCTTCGTCGGTCGTCCCAACGTCGGCAAGTCCACCTTGGTCAACCGGTTGCTCGGCCACGAGCGCGTCATCACCGCCGACCAGCCGGGCACGACCCGCGACGCCATCGACATCGATTTCCAATGGCGCGACCGGGCGTTCACGCTGGTCGACACGGCCGGTCTGCGCAGAAAGCGCGCCGTCCACGAGGCGGTAGAGGCCTATAGCGTCAGCCAGGCGGTGCGCGCCATGGAGCGCAGCCACGTCGCCGTGCTGGTCCTGGACGCCACGCAGCCGCTCAGTGACCAGGACAGCAAGATCGCGGCGCTGGTGCAGGCGCGCGGCCGGGCATGCGTGGTCGCCATCAACAAGTGGGACGCCATCGAGAAGGACACGCATTCGACCAAGGCGTTCGAGGCTGCGCTGGAGCGTCACCTGCCCTTCCTTGAGTACGTGCCGCGGGTGTTCATCTCGGCGCGGACCGGGCAGCGGGTGGAGCGGCTCTTTGAGGTCGTGCACGCCACCTTCGACAACTTCAACCGCCGCGTGCCGACCTGGCAGTTCAACCGCTGGCTGATGGCGCTGCAACAGCGCGTGCAGGCGCCGACCCACCGCGGCCGCAAGCTCAAGATGTCGTATGGCGCCCAACTGAGCGTTCGCCCGCCGAAATTTGTCATCATCGTCAACCAGCTCCACGCGACCAAGGCCAGCTACCAGCGGTTCCTGACGGCACAGATCCGCGAGGCCTGGGAATTCGATGGATCTCCCATCCGGCTGGAATTCAAGAAGAAGCAAAGCAAGCGCAAGCGCACGGCGCAGGCCGCTGAGCCCCAAGTTGCCACGACCGGCGACGAGACGCTGGACTTCTTGCTGCACGAGACGCTGGACGATCCAGAGACACAGGCCCTGCAAGCGAGCCTGCTGCAGCCCGACGACGACGATGAATTCTACGCCGACGAGGACGACGACGACGCGCCGCCGGACGACGCGGCCGACGACTTGGCCGGCGATTGGGACGACGACGACGCGTAGCTGCACACTGCCATGCTGACCGCGCTGCGCATCGCCGACTTTGCCATCCTGCAAGCCGCCGAGCTCGCTTTTGGCCCGGGCCTGACTGCGATTACCGGCGAGACCGGCGCCGGCAAGACGATCCTGCTCGACGCCCTGGGTGCCGTGCTCGGCGGCCGCGCCAGCGAAAAGATGGTGCGCCACGGCTGCGACGCGGCAGAAGTCGAAGCCCTGTTTGAGGGCCCACTGCCCAGCGCGGTGATGGCAGTTCTGGAAGAGTTCGGTGCACCAGGCGAGGACACCTTGGTGCTGCGCCGGGTCATCGGCAAACAAGGTGGGCGCAATCGTTGCTACGTCAATGGCCGCCTGGCGACCGTGCAGTTGCTGCGCCAGATCGCTGGACCGCTGGTCGATGTATCGGCGCAGCACGCCCAGCACCGGCTGCTGGACCCGGCGGCGCACCTTGAACTGCTCGACCGGTATGCTGGTGCGCTCGACCTGCGCGCGGCCGTCGGCCGAGCCCATGCGACGTGGCGAGCGACCGCCACCGAACTCGACGAGCTGCGCAAGCGCGTCGCCCAAGCGGCGGACCGGCTCGATTGGCTGCGCTTTGTGCACAAGGAGCTGTCTGAGCTGCAACCGCGCGACGGAGAACTCGCAGAGATAACTGGACAAATACAGAAGATGCGGGCCGCTGAGCAGTTGGGCCGCGCGGTCCACGAGGCCTTGCGGGCGCTCGGCGGCGAGGGTGGCATCCGCGAGCAGGCAGCCAAGGCGGCGCGCAACCTCGGCAAGTGGGCGCATTTGGACGACAAGCTGAACGATTTCATGGCGCGGCTGCAGGAAGTCGAGACCTTGGCCGGCGACCTGGACTTCGAACTCGGCGGTCACGCCCGCACGCTGCGCCGCGACGACCGCGAACTCAGCAGACTCTCCGAACGTCAAGATCTTTTGACGCGCGCCCTGCGCAAGCACGGGGGCAGTGAAGCGGCCATGGTCGCGCGGCTGGCCCAGGTGTCGGCGGAGTTGGATGCCGAGGGCGCGCAATGGCGCATCCACGAGTTGGAGCGCTCGGCGGCGGCCCAGGCCGCAGAACTCGCGGCACGTGCGGAGAAGCTGTCGGATCGCCGCAGCCTGGTGGCCGACCCGCTCTGCCGCGACATCGGCGAGGTGCTGCAGCAGTTGGGAATGGCCGCGGCCCAGGTGCGGTTTGCGTTGACGCGCGCGCCGGATGCCCCTGGGCCAACCGGGATCGACAGTGCGCACCTGTACTTTCGGGCCAACCGCGGCGAGGCCGAGGGCCTGCTGCACCAGGTCGCGTCGGGCGGCGAGCTGTCGCGGGTCTTGCTGGCGATTCAGCGCGCGCTCGGCGCGGCGGCCTCGGCCCCGGCGCAGGCGACCGGCCCCACCGCGCCAGGGCTGGAGCCCTTGCCAACTGCGGTTTTCGACGAGGCGGACGCTGGCCTGTCCGGGGCGACGGGGCTGGTGCTCGGCCGCTTCATGGCGGACGTCGCGGCACGGCAGCAGGTCATCGTGATTTCGCACCTGCCGCAGGTGGCTGCGGCTGCGGACGCCCACGTCCAGGTCAGCAAGCGCGAGGACGCGGGGCGCACCCGCAGCGAACTGCGTCACTTGGCGCCAGGCGACCGCGAGACCGAGCTGGCGCGGATGCTCGGGGCGACCGCGGGGCAAGCCGAGACCGCGCTGGCGCACGCGCGCGAGCTGCTGAGGGTGCAGCGCAGGCCCGCGGAAGCGTGAACCTACGGCTTGTCGGCCATTTGGATTGCAAGCCCTGCTTCAGCGCTTGCCGCGCAGTGACTCCAACTCCGCAAGCAATTCCGCAACTTTTGCTTCGGCTTGCTCGCGCAGCCGCGCCTCTTCCTCGCGCAGCCGCGCCTCTTCCTCGCGCAGCCGCGCCTCTTCCTCGCGCCGCGTCGCTTCTTCCTCGCGCAAGCGGGTCGCCTCCAGGCGCAGCCGCGATTCCTCCTCGAAGCGTGCGTCCAGTTCAGCGACGGTCTCTGTCAACCGGGCGAGCAGTTCTCGGGTCAAGGGCAAAGGGGCGCCGGCCATGAAAAAGCGGATCTGGCCGTGTTCCAGCGCCAGTTCCAACCCCAGGACTTCAGACGTGTAGTGGCCAGCTTGCGCCAAGATGGGCTTGTAGGCGCGCGCGTTCGGGCTGGGCAATCGCCAGCCATAGATGCGGTCGCGCGAGCGGTCGACCACGAAGTACTCTGGGATGCCCAAGCTTGCGTAGAAATCGGGATGCCGGACGATGTCCTTGCTGCGGTCGCCGCCGACGTGCACCTCCATCACCCAGTCCAGTCCCTTGCCCTCAAGGTCGACCACCCATTTTTCGCGCGGATGGCCGTCGACATCGAACGCGACCAACACATCTGGACAGAACCGCGGCCGATCGGGGTAATACACCGTCAAGTCGCAACCGACATAGAGGCCGCGGCCGCGGCGTCGAAAAAAGCCCTCCAGCGCGTCTTTGGCGTCGTTCTTGGTCGAGGAATGCCTGTCGCCCTCGGGCGGCGACAACTCGAGTTCTGTGACGCTGTTGGGCAATGCGGCCACGGTCGCCTGACGTTGCGCGGGCGTCATCGCAGCCCACGCGGCGGAGGAAGGGGCGCGCGGGAACACGCACGGAGCGGTGCCAGTGGGGTCGTGGTCGAGCATGTGCCGGTCTACTGGTCCAGGTGGACCCACGCAGGATAGCGGGATTGGCAAAGGCGTGCCAGCGGACGGCCGCGCGGGCCCATTCGGGTGAGTTGACAGCGTTGCCTGTCCATGCAGACTTGCCGCACCCGCCGATGCCGGGCAAGCGGCGCCGATGCCACAGTTCACCGATCCCGACCGCATTGCCTGGCTGCCCCTTGGTCCAGCCGATGCGCCTCGATTGGCGGCTCAGGCCGGTGCTGTCTTGCGGCAGGTGCCTTGGGTGCAGGCGGCGTGGCTGCACGGCTCGGTGGTCCGAGGCGAGCGACCGCCGCGCGACGTCGACTTCGGTGTGCTGACTGGCCGGCGAAAGGTGTCCCTGTCGGATTGGGACAGTGCGCGATGCGCGGTAGCCGAGGCGTTGGCCTTGGACCCCGACGTCATCGACATGCGCCCCGTGGACGAAGCATCGCCGGTGTTTCTGCACAACCTGCTCAAGTTCGGCGTGCTGTGCTGCGAGGCCGATCCGGCGGCAAGGCTGGAATTCGAAGTGCGCGCCATGAGCCTGTGGTGCGACTTTGAGCCAGTCTGGCGGCGGCAACGGGCGGAGGCCTTTGCGGCCTGGGCGGCTGGCCTGGGGCCGGTGAGGACGCCACCATGAGCGAGGCACACCTTCAACTGCTGCTGCGGTTGGTGGACTTGTTGGAGCGCTATGCGACTGAGGTCACGCCGTTGCAAATCGGCTCGGACCTTGAGATCTGGCTAACAGTCCGCGGCGGACTGGAAACGGCTGCCCAATGCTGTATCGACCTCGCGCTGGCGATGGTCGCCAAGCGGCGCTTGGGTCCAGCAGAGAGCTACCGACACGCATTCTCGCTGCTAGGTCAGTCCGGGGCGCTTCCTGCCGAGCTGGCAAGCCAGTTGGCCACTTGGGCCGGATTGCGCAATGTACTTGCACACGTATACACAACGCTGGATCTCGACATGCTGCACGCCGCGCTGTGTAACACTGCGCCGCTCCGAGCGTTTGCAGAGATCGCGGCGCGGGAGTTTGGCAGCGCGGCGCAGTGACCAGCCGACAAGTCGTTGACACCACTCGAAGCGCGTTGGGGCGCAAAGGCCCTGCGAAATCGTGAACGGGTTTCGCGCAGCGGGCGTGCGCTTGAAAACTGCGCGCTTATGGACAACTACCCTTGAAATCCTTGCAACAATCGCCGTTCTTTTCGCACAGGTCGTCACACCAGCAGGTCTTGCCGTCCGACTCCTGGCTCTTTTGGCCGCACTTGTTCTTGCAGCCAAACACGCAGTGGGTCGCCTTGTCGGCGCAGCAGTCCTTGGCGGTTTCGCAGTAGTCGTCGCACCAGCAGCCGTTGGGCGCCGACTGCTTTCCGCACATCCCCTTGCAACTGCCGGCCAGGACCTTGCAGTCGGCAGGACAGGTCGCCGGCGTCTCGCCCGTGTCGCATTTGGCGTCGCCGCATTTGGGTCCAGTGGTGGCGCAGTCCGCCTTGCAGTTGGCCTCGGTTTCGGGGGCGAGGCACTTGCCGTCGCCGCAGCCTTTCCACGCGGTGACGACGATCTTGACGGCCAGAATCTGCTTTTCCTGAATCGCAACCGGGATTGCCACCTGTATCGGCCCGGACGCGAGCGCCTTGCTCAGATGATCCACCTGCAGCGACACCGTGCCGATCTCGTCGTCGAGTGCGAAGTCTGCATCGACCAAGGTGACCTTGAGCACGGTCGTCGGCCCCAGGAACACCTTGGACCACTTGGCGTTGCTCCACAGCGGCGCGTTGGTGTCGCCGACCTCCTTGAGCGGAAAACTGGCCCCGGCCGGCAAGAGCACTGCGTCGCCGTACGCATCGGGCCGCGCAGTGGTCACGTTGCCAAGGCCCTGCAGGGCAGTCTCGAGCGCCGTGGTCTTGCTGGCCCAGCCGCTGGTGCCCACAGCGGCTTGCAGGTCGTTGTACGCCTTGGTCACCGCGTCCAGGTTGGCCTTGGCGGGCTTTGTGCAGCTGCCGATCACCGGGTTGTCCCAGCAGCCGCCGCCGCTGGTCAGCGGAGCGATGAATACGCCGGTCAGCGCGATGTCGACGACCGCCTGGGTGCAGACCTTGCCGTCGCCGAGGTACCCAGGGGCGCACACGCACACGGCCTTGCCGTCAGCGGCTTTTTGGCACACGGCGTTGACGCCGCAGGTCACGGCCTTGCAGAGATCGACTTCGGTGCAGGTCTTGCCGTCGCCCGCAAACCCGGCGTTGCAGGTGCAGGTATAGCTGCCTGGCGTGTTCTTGCAGGTGGCCTTGTCGCTGCATGGCTTTTCGGCGCATTCGTCGATGTCCTTGCAGCCATTGGGTTCCTTGGTATAGCCCGGTGCGCACGAGCACACGAAGCTGCCGACCGTGTTGTCGCAGACCTGGTCGCTGCCGCAATTGGACGTGCCGGCCTTGCATTCGTCGATGTCCTTGCAACCAGAGAGTCCGTCGCCGTCGAACCCCGTGTCGCACTTGCAGTCGTAGCTGCCTTCGGTGTTGGTGCACACCGCGTGGGGCGCGCACTGCGAGGACTTCTTTTCGCACTCGTCGATGTCCTTGCAGGTCTTGCCGTCGCCGTCGAAACCGGCCTTGCAGACACAATTGGGCGCGGCGTCCTTCTTGGGTGTGCACGTGGCGTTCTTGTCGCAGCCGCCGTTGTCTTGCGCGCAGTCCGCGAGGATGCACTTGCCGCCGTCGCCCGCGTAGCCGGCCTTGCAGGTGCATTTGGCAAGGCCGTCGGAGCCGACGGCGCAGGTGGCGTTGACGTCGCAGGTCAAGGCCTTGCAGGCGTCGCCGCCGCCCACGGGCTTGCATTGGAAATCGCTGCACACGGCGTTGCTTGCGCAGAATCCGCAGGTTCCGCCGCAGCCGTCGCTGCCGCACTGCTTGTTCTTGGCGGCACAGTCGGGGGTGCAGTTGGCCGCGTCTGAGACCGGGGCAGTGTCGGCGGTCGGGACGACCTCGGTTGCTTGTGCGCCGTCGGCACCGATCGCGGTGCTGCTGTCGCCGCCGCCGGGCGCGGCGCTGTCCGCGGTCAACTTGCCATCCGTCGCAGAGCTGGCGTCGGCAGGTGCGGCGTCACCGCCGGGGTTTGCAGCTTCAAGCGGCGGATCTCCGCAGCTCGCGACCAGAAAACCCCCACAAAGGATGGATAGTTGCGCGCGCATGGCCTTGCCCTGGCCGCCCTGGCGACCCATGTCGATCTTGGGCGCCGCCTCTGGCCGCTGTCAAACCGCGGGCGCGAGGAGGGCGGCACTATTCAAGAGATGTTCAAGTCCATTGACGGGCGGCGTGCCGTTCCCCGCGGTCCGCCGTCAGAAGGGATGCGCGCGCAGAGTTTCACGTCATTGTCCGACTCTGCCACGGCACGGTCACGAATCGCGGCTGCGGTATTGCCGGAAAAAGCGACTGCTTTACCCTTTGAGCGCGGCGGCAGCAACGGTTCGCCGCACCCCAACGCCCGCCCGGAGGCACACCATGACGCAGCACCTGGACCCGAATCAAGCGCCCGCGGCCGCACAAGCCGCGCAACCCGACTCTGCGAGCGTCAGCCGCCGTGGATTCCTGTATCGGCTCGGCGCCGCTGGCGCCGGGGCCGCAGTACTGACCAAGGCCGCCATGGCCGAGCTGCAGCAGTTGGGCGCTGTAGCGGTTGACAACCCGCTCAAGGGCTACCCGTCGCGCGGTTGGGAGAAGGTGTACCGCGACCTCTACAAGTCGGATTCGACGTTCACGCTGCTGTGCGCGCCCAACGACACCCACAACTGCTTGCTGACCGCCCACGTCAAGAACGGTGTGGTGACCCGGCTGGCGCCGACCTGGAAGTTCAACGGTGCCACGGACCTGGACGGCCACAAGTCGTCGAGCCGCTGGGATCCGCGGGCCTGCCAGAAGGGCCTCGCCATGGTGCGCAAGTTCTACGGCGACCGTCGCGTCAAGCGGCCGATGGGCCGCAAGGGCTTCGTGGACTGGATCGCCGCCGGGATGCCGCGCGACCCCAAGACCGGCGCCATCGACCCCAAGTTCTTGCAGCGCGGCAAGGACCCGTGGGTGCCGCTGACGTGGGACCAGGCCTTTGATTACACCGCCCAGGCGCTGGTCAACATCGCCACCACCTACAACGGCGAGCCCGGCAAGGCCAAGCTCTTGGCGCAGGGCTACGACCCGTTGATGGTCGAGGCCACCGGCGGCGCCGGCGTGCAGGTGCTCAAGTTCCGCGGCGGCATGCCCGCGCTCGGCATGACCCGTGTTCAGGCGATGTACCGGTTGGCCAACTCGATGGCGCTCTTCGACGACAAGTTGCGCGGCGGCGGCCCGGAGAAGTCGGTCGGCGCGCGCGGCTGGGACAACTACACCTGGCACACCGACTTGCCCCCCGGACACCCGATGGTGACGGGCTTTCAGACCAACGACTTCGACCTGGCCTGCGCCGACCACGCCAAGCTCATCGTGGTGTGGGGCATGAACTGGATCACCACCAAGATGCCCGACAGCCACTGGCTGACTGAGGCGCGCATGAAGGGCGCCAAGGTTGTGGTCATCGCCTGCGAATACAGTGCGACCTGCAACAAGGCCGACGATGTCCTGATCGTGCGCCCCGGCACGACGCCAGCGCTGGCTCTGGGCATCGCCCAGGTGCTCATGGCCGAGAAGCTGTACGACGCCGCGGCCGTCAAGAACAACACCGACCTGCCGCACCTGGTGCGCATGGACACCGGCAAGATGCTGCGCGCGGGCGAGGTGTTCGCGGGCTACCAGCTCGCCGAGCTCAAGAACGGGATCACGGTGCTCGAGGACGGCGCGGCGCCGCCGCCCAACCCGATGCAAGCCGGCATGATCGTCACCAAGGCCCAGCGCGCGGCCTGGGGCGACCACGTGATGTGGGACGCCAAGGGCAACAAGGCGGTGGCGGTCACCCGCGACCAGATGGGCAAGTTCTTCGCGCCCACCGGCGTCGACCCGAAGCTGGAGGGCGAGGTCGAAGTCGCGCTGGCCGACGGCAGCAAGGTCAAGTGCCGCACGGTGTTCGACGTGACCAAGCAGATGCTCGACGCCAGCTACACGCCGGCCCAGGTCGAGAAGCTGACGTGGGCCCCGGCGGCAGCGATCACCGCGCTCGCCAAGGACATCGCCGCCAACAAGACCAAGACCTTGTTCACGATGGGCATGGGCCCGAACCAGTTCTTCAACAGCGACTTGAAGGACCGCAGCACGTTCTTGGTGGCCGCGCTCAGCGACAACGTCGGCCACGTCGGCGGCAACATCGGTTCGTACGCCGGCAACTACCGGTGGGCCATGCTGAACGGCGTCCCGCAGTGGACGATGGAGAACCCGTTCGACGTCGAGGCCGACCCGACCAAGATGGCGCGGCCCAAGCCCTACTTCAAGGCCGAGTCGGTGCACTACTGGAACCACGGCGACACCATCTTGCGCGTAGGCAAGGCGGTGCTGACCGGCAAGACCCACATCCCGACGCCGACCAAGGCGATCTGTGTGTCGAACAGCAACTCGCTCATCGGCAACGTCAAGGGCCACTACGACGTCATCGCCAATACGCTGCCCAAGTGCGACTTCCTGGGCGTGAGCGAGTGGTGGTGGACCTCGAGCTGCGAGTACGCCGACATCGTGTACGCCGTCGACTCGTGGGCGGAGATGAAGCATCCGGACATGACCATCTCGGTCACCAATCCGTTCATCTACGCCTTCCCGACCACGCCGCTGCCGCGCATCCACGACACCAAAGGCGACATCGAAGTCGTCGCGGGCGTCGGTCGCGCCATCGGCAGGCTGACCCAAGACCCGCGCCACGACGCCATGTGGCAGTTCGTCGACGAGCAGAAGGCCCGGCCCTACCTGCAGCGCATCCTGAACGCGTCGAGCAACGGCAAGGGCTACAAGTTCGTTGACATCGAGAAGAAGGCCGAAGGTGGCGAGCCGGTCATCCTGCAGAGCCGGACCTACCCCAAGTGGTCGAGCTTCGAGCAGATCCACGACAGCCGGCCCTGGTACACCAAGACCGGCCGCCTGGAGTTCTACCGGGAGGAGCCCGAGTTCCAGGACGCTGGCGAGAACGTGATCGTGCACCGCGAGCCCATCGACAGCACCTGGTTCGAACCCAACGTCATCGTGTCGGCGCCGCATCCGCTGCTGCGCCCCAAGAAGCCGGAAGACTACGGGGTCGAGCGCGGCAACCTCGAGGCCGACATCCGCCAAGGCCGCAACGTCGTGTTGACGGTGGAGGAGGTGCTGAAATCGGCGCACCCGCTGGTCAAGGACGGCTACAAGTGGATCTTCCACACGCCCAAGTACCGCCACGGCGCGCACACCACGCCGGTGGACATCGACATCGTCGCCATCTGGTTCGGCCCCTTCGGCGACGTGCACCGCACCGACAAGCGCAAGCCGTTCGTCAGCGAGGCCTACGTCGACATCAACCCGAGCGACGCCAAGGAGTTGGGCATCGAGGACGGCGACTACGTGTACATCGACGCCGACCCGCACGACCGGCCGTTCAAGGGCTGGAAGGACAACCCCGAGTTCTACAAGGTCGCGCGCCTGCTGGTCCGCGCCCGCTACTACCCCGGCACGCCGCGCGGCGTCACCCGCATGTGGCACAACATGTACGGCGCCAGCATCGGTTCGGTCAAAGGCCACACCACCCGGCCCGACGGCCTCGCCAAAAACCCGGAGACCAACTACCAGTCGCACTTCAGGGCCGGCAGCCACCAGTCGGCCACCCGCGGCTGGCTCAAGCCGACCTGGATGACCGACAGTCTTTTCGTCAAGAACATCTTCGGCCAGGTGATGAAGCAGGGCTTCGTGCCCGACGTGCACTGCCCGACCGGCGCCCCGCGCGAGTCGATGGTCAAGATCACCAAGGCCGAAGACGGCGGCATCAACGGCCAAAAGCTGTGGCGCGGCGCCGCCATGGGTCTGCGGCCGACCTACGAGACCGACGACCTCAAGGACTTCATCGCCGGTAAGTTCGCCAAGAAGGCGTAGCCCCGCCCCACCCACGACAAGGAGGAACCCCAAATGCCTACGCGCGACAACTGGCAGATCGGCCGCAAGATGGACTACCCGTACGAAGGGACGCCGCCCAAGAAGCAGGTGGCGTACATCTTCGACACCAACAAGTGCATCGCGTGCCAGACCTGCACCGTGGCCTGCAAGACCTGCTGGACCAGCGGCAAGGGCCAAGAGCACATCTTCTGGAACAACGTCGAGTCCAAGCCCTACGGCGGCTACCCGCTCAAGTGGGACGTGACCATTGCCAAAAAAGCGGGCGTGGCGACCTGGCAAGGCGCACGGCTGGGCAACCAGACCATCTTCGAAGGGTTGCAGCCCAACGAACCTCCGCGCGGCTTCCGGCCGGACGTCCAGGACTACGCCTCACCCAACATGGGTGAGGACGACAGCGCCGGCCAGGTCGACAAGGGTGCGGCGTACAGCGGCATGCATCCCAACTGGATGTTCTACCTCGCGCGCATCTGCAACCACTGCGACAACCCGGCGTGTCTCGCGGCGTGCCCGCGCAAGGCCGTGTACAAGCGCGAAGACGACGGCATCGTGCTCATCGACCAAGAGCGTTGCCGCGGCTACCAAGAGTGCGTCAAGGCCTGCCCGTACAAGAAGTCGTTCTACAACGCGATTTCCCGTACTTCCGAGAAGTGCATCGGCTGCTACCCGCGCGTCGAGCAGGGCTTGGTGTCGCTGTGCACGGAAGGCTGCATCGGCAAGATTCGCCTGCACGGCCTGCGCACCAGCGAGGGCGCGCCGCGCGAGGATCACCCGATTGACTACATCGTGCGCATCCGCAAGCTGGCGCTGCCGCTGTTCCCGCAGTTCGGCACGGGGCCCAACGTGTTCTACATCCCGCCGATCCACGTGCCTGACGTGTACCTCGACCAGATGTTCGGCCCCGGCGTCGAGGAAGCGCGCAAGATGTACCGCAACCTCAAGACCGACAAGAAGCTGCTGGGCGCGCTGCTGCTCTTTGGGGCCTCCGACCGGATGATCGACAAGTTCGCGGTCGAGGGCAAAGACGGTGCCGAGTTCGCGGTCGGCTGGGACGACAAGGGCCAAGAGGTGTGCCGCGTGCCCTTCACCGAGGCTGTGAGCATCCGCAACCACCTCGACGAGAAGCGCCAAGCCTACCGCCAGAACACGCCGTAACCCAACGCCGGCATCACCAGGAGGAACCCCATGAATACGATGTGCAAACTGACCGGCGTGGCGACCGCGGCCTTGCTGCTTGGCATCGCTTGCGGCAAGAAAGACGCGCCGACCCCCGCCAAGGGCGCCGAGGCAGCCCCCGCCGGACCCGCACTCATTCCGGCGCCGCAACCCGTTCCCGACCCCGAACCGGCAAGCCCGACTGTGCCGAGCGCTGCTTGGCAAGCCGCGCCAGCCCAAACCGTCGAGCCGGCGACCAAGGCCGACAAGCTCAAGGCCCCCAAGGTGGCCAAACTGGACAGCGAAGACCCCAACGCGGCATGGTGGAAGGACGCGCCGTACATCGACGTGACCATGCAACCACAGCAGATGGCGATGCCGTTCTTGGACAAGGCGACCGTCACCAGCCTGCGCGCGCAGGTCGTGCACGATGGCGAGAAGCTCGGCGTGCGCGTGCAATGGGAAGACGCGACCCCTGACGGCAATGTGGACACCAGTCGGTTTGCCGACGCGGTGGCGATCGAGTTCCCGCTCAAGGGCGACGCGCCGGCCACCATGGGCAGCAAGGAATCGCCAGTGCAAATCGTGCAGTGGAAGGGCCTGTGGCAGAAGGATATCGACGTTGGTTTCCAAGACGTACAGGATCTGCACCCCAATGTGTGGAACGACGTGTACTGGTTCGTCGAGCCGGGTGGGCAGCCGCGCGTCGCCAAAGATTTCAAGAAGCCCGAGGCGTTGCAGTGGCTGGTGGCGCTCAGCGCGGGCAATCCCGTGGCGATTCTGCAGCGCACGACGCCGGTTGCAGAGTACGCCGCGATTGGGTGGGGCACCTTGACGCACCAGCACCATTCGGCTTCTACGGGTCGCGGGTTGTGGCACGCCGGCAAGTGGGCAGTGGTGTTCACGCGGCCGCTCAAGACCGACGATAGCCAAGACGCGCAACTCGCCGCTGGCCAGCCGACCAAGATTGCGTTCGCGGTGTGGGACGGCGGCAAGGGCCAAATCGGCGGCCGCAAGCACTGGTCGGGCTGGAACGACGTCGACCTCGCACCCTAGCACGACAACCGGCGGCGCGCGTTCGGCGGGGCACCGATTGCGCGCCGCCCCATCTCGACCATGGAGGCAGGGCCATGCTGACCATCGAACAACGCCACCTCAAGGCCAACCGCGCGCCGCTGCCGCGGCCGAGCGACACGCAGATCCTGGCGCGGGCCGACCTGCTGTTCGCCGTGCGCGACCTGGTGTCGCCGCCCTCGCCGGCCAGCCGCGACAAGTTGGAGGATCTCGCTGCCGAGGCCGGCGAACTGGTCGCAGCCGCCGGGCTCGACGACGCGGCGCCCGCCAGTGGCCTTCCTCTGTCCGAGTCCCTTGCTCAGGCTGCCCAAGACGCTCTGGCGCAGCCGGACGGAGAACGGGCTGCGGAGCTGCTGACGTGGTCGGCGGCCGCCACCGGCCTGGACCTGTGCGAGTGCGCCTATGTCCGGCGCGACCGCGGCGCGATCCTTGGCGATATCGCAGGGTTCTATGCGGCGTTCGGGGTCAGGACCGTTGGCGCGGAGACGCGGCCCGATGAGTTGGTGCGCGAACTCGAGTTCCTGGCGCTGCTCCACATGCTGCGGATGCGGGCCCGCGGCGAAGGGGACGTTGATGCCGAATCGGTGGTGGCAGAGGCCGCCGATGACTTCTGGACCGAACACCTGGGCGCTTGGGTGGCGCTGCCGGCTGCACGCGGGGACATCCTGCCCGTGCCGACGTGGCTCAACGCCACCCTGCATGCCGTCCGACAAGTGTGCGCGGCCGTCGCAATGTCCTCGGGCTGGAGCCCACCGTCGTGGGACGACCAGGGGGAGGGCGACGGCGTGGCACCTGACGACGTGGGATGTGCGATCGATGGCGGCGTGAACTGATTCCGCTTTGCCGATGTGCAGTTGAACGATCGCTCCCCCCCCTCTGTTCAAGTCCGCGAAATCACGTGGGTCTCCGAGAAAGGCGGGCCGGGCTTGTGGCCACCCGCAGGGCCTCGTCGGCTCACTTTGCCGGCGCCCGTGCTTTCGCAAATTCCGGCGTCCCCGACCGCAGTTGAACGATCCCCCCTCTGTTCAAGTCCGCGAAATCACGTGGGTCGCGGGCACCGGCGCAGTCTCCACTGCCACCCGCTCGACCTTGAGCGCGTGCTTTCGCCGAATCCGCTGGCGATGCCAGTAGTTGAACGATCCCCCCCTTTGTTCAAGTCCGCGAAATCACGTAGACCGCTGGGCACGGCGGTACGGGCGTGTGGCCACCCTCAGGGACTCGACGGCTCACCTTGACCGTCGGCTCGCCTTGACGGCGCCAGCGGGTGCTTTCGCGAATTCGGCTGTCCACGACCGCAGTTGAACGATCCCCCCCTCTGTTCAAGTCCGCGAAATCACGAGGGGCGACGTAGCGGCGATCTACCAGACGCCAGTTCGACCCGCGAGCACGCCTTCGGCGTCCCAGGCTCGCTGCAGCGCGGCGCCGAGAACCTTGGCTGCGGTCGGCATGCGATCGCGCACGGCGGAGCGCAGCAACGACCCGGCGCCCACGGGCACGGCGCCCGCGTCGAAAAGCCAACCAGCACGCGCGACCAACGGGTGCGCCTCGGCGCGCAACACCCCGTCTGCGTCCACGGGCAAGGCGCAACGTACACGGGCACCGTCGACGCCAAAGCTCCACCTGCGCGCGGGCGAATGCCCGGCCTCGGCGTACAGGGCCTGCGAGACATCCAGCACGTTCGCAAAGTCAGGCCACGCAACCTGCAGGTCGACGCAGGGCTCGTGGTTCGCACCTTGGGGCCAGGCGCCGCCCTGCATGCCCAAACGCACGCGGCGATCCTCGGCGACCGGCTTGGCCAGGGGCAGGCCGTGGTCGCGTCCCAGTGCGAGCAGGCGCGCACCTGCGCCAGGCAGGTCGGCGGCATCCCACGCCACGACCCGGGCATCGATGCGCAATCGGCCCATCAGCTCGTGGCCGAGGACGGTATCCACGAGGTGAGCGGCAAGCGCGCGACGGGCCAGTGACGCCAAGTGAAGAACCCGGTCGCGGTCGGCGGCGCACTGTGCGCCGGTCCATGCGCAATCGGGCGCAGGATGCAGCCGCAAGGTCACGGCGCACACCACGCCAAAGCGTCCCTCGCTGCCGAGCAGGTGGCCTACCGCGTTGCCCAGGCCCTGACCCAGCCACGGCGCTGCACCCAGCAGGTCTGCAGCGCCCAGTTGCACCAAGCGACCGCTACCGGTCACGACTTCGGCCCCGACCAAGTCGTGGCAGAGGCTGCCCCAGCCGGCGCCCAGGTCCCCCGGTTCGGCCAGTGCGACCAGCCCACCGATGCGCGCTCCGTCGTCCACGGCCGGCAAGGACCGCAAGCACAGCCGAGCCTGACGGGCCATGCGGTCGAGCAGGCCAGCGGGCACGCCCACGCCCACGGTGGCCGTTTTCCGACCAACATCGATGACGGGCGGGGCCTGCAGGGTGGAGCAGTCGACGACGAGGGCGTCGCGCAGTTCGTCGTGCACGAGCGCAGGCAACCGCGATCGGGCCACGATGGGCGCGCGGCGCGCCTTGCCGACCCGCACCACGGCCTCGACGTGTTCCGCATTGGCAGGCTGGGCCACCGCGAGCGGTCCGCCCGCAGCACCTGGCGGCATGCCGACGGCCTTGCGGGCTTCGTCACCGGCCAATACGCGAGGACGCCCCAATCTGTCCACGAGGTCAGCGTGAACGGCGGCAGCGATGGCGGCACGGCCCTCGATCATGCGCCAAGCGTAGGCCGACGCGTGTTTTTTGGAAAGTGCCGCCGGGCCGCAAAACTCGACACGGGAGCCGCATTGGGCACACTACGGCCGGCCCGCCGGTTGGGCCGGTGTGCGCCGTGGGCGATTCAAGGCAAGCGGAGGGAGACGAAGACGGTGGCGAATCTATGTCCGCTGCACCTTCGGGGCTCACCTGCATTTCGCCAGAAGGGATGCGGCGACTGCGCGACGAGCACCACCAACTGCTGCGCGTTGAGCGGCCGCGCATCGTGCGGGACGTGGCGGATGCCGCGGCCATGGGTGACCGCAGCGAGAACGCGGAGTACATCTACGGCAAGCGCCGCTTGCGCGAGATCGACCGGCGCTTGCACTACTTGGAAAAGCGCTTCGAGGCCCTGAGGGTCGTCGATCCCTGCCAGCACCAAGTGCGCGATCGCGCGGTATTTGGCGCCACGGTCACGGCCGAGGGCGGCGACGGCCAGCGCCGGTCGTGGACGCTGGTGGGGCCCGACGAGATCGACATCGCCGCGGGTCGAATCAGCTACCGCTCTCCCATCGGCGCCGCGCTTGTCGGCAAGCAGGTCGACGACGAGGTGCGGGTCCTGACGCCGGCCGGTGCGCGCACCTACACCATCATCGCCCTGACATTGCCTGGAAGGTGACCATGATTGGCATCCGCCTTGCGACCGCGCTGTTTGCAGCCATTTGGGGTGGCGTAGCCAGCGCTGCGCCGTCAGAGCCGGTCATTCCCGGCGTCGAGGTGTTGCTCAGCGACCGCATCGATCTCGTCCAGGGCATGCGCGTGGGCCTGCTGACCAACCCGGCCGCGGTCGATCGCAAGCTGGTGTCGACGCTGGACCGCCTGCGCGGCGACTCCCGGGTCAAGCTGACCCAATTGTGGGCGCCCGAGCATGGCTTGGCCGCTGCGACGCCCAACGGCACCAGCAACATCAAGGGCATCGAGGCGCGGACGCGGCTGCCCATCGAAGGGCTTTTCGGCGATCGGACGGCGCCGTCGGCCGAGGCGCTGTCGCGGGTCGACGTGTTGCTTTTCGACCTGCAGGACATCGGTTCGCGCACCTATACGTATGTCAGTTCACTGGGCAAGGTCATGCAGGCGTGCGCGGCGCACAAGGTCAAGGTCGTCGTGCTCGATCGCCCGAACCCGCTCGGCGGAACCCTTTTCGAGGGGCCAGTGCGCCTGCCGAAATACAAGAGCCTGCTCGGCTGGGGCCCCTTCCCAGTGACCCACGGCATGACTTTCGGTGAAATCGCCAAGTTCTACAACGAGGAACTCCAGATCAAGGCGCAGTTGGAAGTCGTGGCGATGAAGGGCTGGCGTCGCTCGATGGTCTGGGACGATACGGGACTGGTATGGGTTCCGACGTCGCCGGGCATCCCCAAGCCGCTCAACGCCACGATGTACGTCGCGACGGGCATGGTGTGCGGGTCAGGCCCCAACTGCAACGAGGGGGGCGGCAATGCAATGCCGTTCGAGCTTGTCGGCGCGCCTTGGCTCGACGGCGAGAGGTTGGCGGCGGCCCTGACCCATCGCGCCAAGGACGTGTCCGGACTGCAGCACGTACGATTTCGGCCGATGACGTGGTTGCCGTGGCACGGACAGTACGACGGCAAAGTCACCCACGGCGTGCAAATCCACCTGCTCGACCTGCACGACTTCCGGCCACTGAGGCTTGCGCTGATCATCCTTTCGGTCTTGCACGACGAGTTCCCAAGCCAGATCAAGGTGTCGAGCGCCCACCGCTTTGGCATGATTTGGGGCAACGACGACGTCCTGCGGGACCTGCGGGCGCACAAGCCGTGGACGCACATCGAGGCCGCCTGGCAGAAAGACCTGGACGGGTTCGCGCAGATCCGCGCTCGGTACTTGATGTATCCGCCGTAGCACGGCAAGATCGCTGCACGGGCTTGGGCGCGCAGTCTTGTTGCGCCGATTGTGGCGGTTCCGGCAACCCATACGCCCCGATCCACCGCAGGCGCCGCCCCCGGAAACGACCACGTCCATGGCCCATCGCGACCCCGGCTTTTCGCATTTCATCGGCGCGCTCGACTGCACCGTGGCTGTCCACAATGCGCCCTCACGTCTGGTCCGGGCGCTTTTGCCAGACTCGTTGGAGGTGCGGGCATCGCCCACTGCGCCGGATGGCACAACTCCGATTTGCGTCGCATACATCCGCACCAACCCGTCGAACTGGACACTGCTGCCCATGGCCGTGGTTCGCGTCCGCGCGATCGCTCTGATGGTGTTCAACGTGCACATCACCGGCCTGCGGCCGGGCTACCAGGGACCGTATACCTTCGTCGCGCGGTGGTGGTCCGCCAAGGACTGGAAGGTCAGGCTGGGCAGCCGCCTGTGGGGCTTGCCGCCGGACGATGTGCCTGTCGAAACGGGGCAGGACAAGCTGTTCAGCAGCGTGTCGGTGCCGGGCTGCGTGACCTTGCAGACGCGCGACCACGGCGACATTCCCGAGTGGCCCAAAGTGCGGCAGTTGGCGGTCCAGATGCAGGCCCCGCTGCTCGCGGTGCGCCCCAACGGCCAATTGGGCGTGGCAGGCATGAACTGGAATCTCGCCGACGCCGACATGCGGTCGTGCGAAATGACGCTGACCCTCAGGCCCGGTTTGTGGCCCAGCGGCGCCGTGCCCGACAGCCCCGTGAGTTGTACGATGGACGGAACCCGCGACATGGCGACCGGCGGCACTTTTCGCTTCGGCAGCATCTGCCACCTGACCCACGCGGGGTCGCCTGCGCGCGACTGGAGCCAGTGGAAGGCAGGACCGCGCTTCCGGTTGCGCGCCGACCTGTCGCCCATCGAAGTCGGCCCGGTCGCAGAGAAGATGCGCGCAGCGCAGGTGGATTCGTAACCGTGCGCGCGCCTAACAGGGTGTATTCAAAAGAACGCCGATTGCGGCTCAGGATGCATCCCGGCACGCATCGTTGCTCGTTGCTCCCTCCCTGCGGCGTGCCCGAAGCACGCCTCAGTCCGTCGCCGCGTCGCGCCTCGCCTTCCGGTCGCCTCCTGACCCTCGTATCCGGCATATTTTGAATACACCCTCTAACATGCCAACTCAGCGCAGGAATCCCGACGGCGCCTTGCGGCAACAGGAGATTGCGCACCTCGGGCCCGATCGAAGGCATCCGGCGGTGCGTGGCACATTTGGAATTTGTGAAAACGCGGGTAGGATGCGCCCCTGCGTCGGGCAGGGCAGTTCCGTCGGCGCGTCCACTGGTCGGCCGGAAACGGCAGAGCGCCAGCACTCATCGAGGAGATTCGGGGCATGAACAAGGCACTGGCAGCGATGTTCCTTTTGGCCGCAATGGCGGCATGTACCAGCAGCAGCGGAACCGGCGGGACCGGTGGCACGACAGGCGGCGGCGACGCGATCACCGGCGCCGACGGATCGGCCGCGACCGACGGAGCCGACACCACGGCGGGCGGAGGCGACACCACAGGTGGCGCGGACACGACCGCGGGTGGCGACACGGCGGTGGTCGCGGACGCGACTGCGGCAGATACTGCAGCCAATCCGGGCGGCACCTGGGCCAACGCGGAGCCGGCCATGAAAGGCAAATGCGCCACGTGCCACAATGCCAATGCCAAGCTCTTCTTCCAGGCCGACAACTGCGCAAGCAGCGCGACCAAGTCGCCGGCGATCAAGTCGCAGATCGAAGCGGGCAAGATGCCGCAAAAAGGCATGCCACCGCTGACGGCAGACGAGAAGAAGGCCATCTTCGACTGGGTAGCCGCTGGCGCGAAGTGCCCGTGAGGCGACACCGGTGACGCGCCGTCGTTTCGCCTTCGCCCTGCTCTGCTGCGCGGTCGCGTGTGACGACGCGGCGGTCAGGGACAAGGTCGTCGATGCCGGGTCCAGCTTTGACGGGCAGTCGACCGACGTAGCCGTCAAGGCCGGTTGTCCCCCCGGCTCGGCGGGTTGCAAGGGCGGATCGCGCTGGGTCTGCAACGACCAGGGCACGGGGTTCGTGGAGTCGCCGTGCACGGGCCAGTTGCTGTGCAGCGACGGCCAATGCGTTCAGTGCACCGCAGATGCGCCGTGCGCGGGGGGCTTGGCGTGCCTGCAGGGCAGTTGCCAGGCGGCGCCTCTGCAAGCCGTCACAACCGCGCTGCCCGCTGGGCTCGTCGGAACGCCCTACAAGGCCGAACTCGAGGCCAAGGGCGGCACGCAGCCGTACGCTTGGTCGCTGGTCCAGGGCGCGCTGCCGGCGGGCCTGACGCTGCAACCACCGGGCGCGATCGAAGGCGTCCCACAGGCCGCGGGCGCTTTCACGTTCGGCGCGCAGGTGCAGGACAAGCACGGCGCAAAGGCCATCGCTACCCTCGCGCTCGAGGTCAAGGCCGGCGGCCTCGTCGTTACCTCGGCCTCACCGCTCAAGGCAGCCACGGACGGCGAGCCCTATTCCCTTGCGCTGGGCGCGCAGGGGGGCAAACCGCCCTATTTCTGGGGCGTTGCGGCTGGCAAGCTGCCGGTGGGCCTGAGCCTGGGGTCCGACGGCACCCTTGCGGGCGTCCCGCAGGGCGAAGGCGACTACCCCTTCGATGTCAAGGTGTTCGACAACGGCGACGCGCCCTTGGTGGCGAGCAAGGCGCTGGTTTTGCCGGTCAAGTTGGCGCCTTTGGAGATCGTCGGCGACCAGTCGCTCAACCTCATCCTGACCAAGGTGATCGTGCTGCCGCTCATCCTCGTGGTCGAGAAGGTGCCGGTGCCGTACAACGCCAAGCTGCAGGCCAAGGGCGGCAAGAAACCGTACGCCTGGAGCGAAACGCCACTGCCCGGGATGGTCAAGAACTTTCTGCCCAATGCCGGGCTGCCCAATGGCTTGGCGCTGGCCAAGGACGGTGCCCTGTCTGGCGCGGTGACGGACGCCTCGCAGGTGCTCGAATTCAAGGTTCCATTGTCGCAGCTGACCCTCAAGGGCTTCTTCTTCGCTGCCCAAGTCCAGGACAGCCAAGCCAAACCGCAGACCAAGCAGGCAGTTTTCATCATCCCGACCGTGCCCGTCGGCGCGCCGTGACGCACCGCTCCGCGAACTGAAGCACTGGCCGTGCGACGGCGTTGCGGCCTTGCAGGCGGCGCCGGCAATCGGTAGTTTTCGGCGCGGCAGGGGGGCACATGAATACTCAGACAACCTCGAAGTTCAGTTGCGGGCTGTGGCTGGCAGCCTCGGCGGTCGCGCTGCAGGCGGGCTGCGAAATCGACACGGGGTCCGGCGTGGCGACAATCCATGGCCCGTTGCCGGCCGACGTCGTCGCCACCCAGGTCGCGCAGGTGACGGGCAACGTCCTGGCACCGATGCAGCGCAACCAAGCGGACGCGCCCAAGCAGTGGACCAGCAGCCACGCGATGGTCGGCAAGGGCGGCTACCTGTACATCGCCGATCGCGACCGCAACGCGCTGGTGGTCATGCGCCAGGCGCCGCTGCAGGTCGTGCAGACCTTGCCCGTGGCAGGTTCGCCGGAACGGGCCACGGTCGGTCCGGACGGAACCGTCTATGTGGCTCCGCGCCAAGGCGACGCCATCTTGGCGTTCGGCCCCAGCGGCGTGCCCGAGGCGCCGCTCCTGGACTCGCCCAAGGCCATCGCAGTGGGCCTGGAGCCCCGCGGATTCGCCCTCAACCCCGAGGCCTCGCGCCTGTACGCCATCCTGGGCGGCAAGAAGCAACTGGTGGCCGTCGAATTGGCCACCGGCAAACAGCACATTTCGACGCTCGAGGCGACCCCGACGGCCATCGCAGTGGGCGGCCAGCACCTGATCGTCGCCCTCGACAACGGCAGCGTGCGGCGCTTTGTGAGCAACTCCGAGTCGCTCGAGCCCTCCAAGGTCGCCGGTCCACTGGTCACCAGCGGGTCGTCGATGGTCAGCGCGTGCCCGGATGGCAATCGCAAAGCCCGCCGCACCTTGGGCGCAGCCTGGGAACCCGCGGGCGACCAGTTGCTGGCCGCGCGCGTGGTCGCCGCGCCGGGTACGCTCGAAGACATCACCGCCGCCAACGTGCCGAGCAAATCCAAGACCGGCAGTTCGTCCGGTGGCTACGGAGGGGCCGCAAAGGCCAAGTGCAATGACGGCCCGCGCCGGCCGATCGAGCCGAGCGTGCTGGCGGTACGACCGGGGTCGGTGGCGCCCGCGCGCGAAATCGCGGGCACTCCGTTTCGGCCGTCGCCTGGCGCACCAGCACTGGCCGCGCGCTTCGACCAACCCGCCGACGTGGCCATCCACCCGTCGCGCTTGCTGGCCGCGGTGCCGGCCACCGGGACGGACAACGTGCTCCTGATCCACACGCCGCCGAGCCTGCAAGGCGGCGCGGCGGTCGAGGCCGGCGTGCTCAAGTCAGGCCACGCACCGGCGGCGGTGGCATTCAGCGACGACGGCCGGTTCGCCTACACGCTGGACACCCACCAGGTCGCAGTCAGCAGGTTCGACCTGGGGCCGTGGCTCAAGGGCGCCGCACCAGGCAGCCTGACGGAAGCGCCACCGGTCGAACTCGCGGCCGTCGACCAGGTCGCATACGGCGCCGACACGCTGCCCGAAGCCGCGCGCCTGGGTCGTCGCACCTTCACGTTCGCTGGCAACGCCAACCTGTCCAAGGATGGGGTGTTTGCGTGCGCCACCTGCCACGCCGACGGCGGCGAAGACAAGCTGGTGTGGATGGTCGCCGAGGGCCCGCGGCAGACCCCGTCGTTGGCAGGCCGGCTCGACGGCACGGCGCCCTTCAACTGGAAAGGCTCGGAAGGGGACCTCCAGCACAACATGGTCAAGACCGTGCACCGCATGGGCGGCGCCGGCCTGACGCAGGCCGAACTCGCGTCGCTTGAGCAGTTCTTGCTCGTCGGCCTTCCCAAGGGGCCGCCGAACCCGCATCGGTTGCCGAGCGGCGAACTGACCCAGGCCCAAGCGCGCGGCAAGGACATCTTCAACCGGGCCGACGTCGCTTGTGGCAGTTGCCACCTGGGCGGCGTGGGCGTCGACGGCAATTCGCACGACGTCGGCACCGCCGCGACGGGTGACAAGATCGCGGCCTCCTTTGCGGGGTCTTCGTCGTTTTCCGAGGTCAAGATGTCGGCTGGCCGGTTCGATACGCCGAGCCTTCGCGACCTGTGGCACACGGCTCCCTATTTCCACGATGGCAGTGCGGCGACGCTCGAAGCCGTGTTGGCGCGGCCCGGCATGGGCAACGCGAGCAAGCTGAGCAGCGCCGAGCGCGCCGACTTGATCGAATACCTCAAGTCGTTGTAGTTGCCGGTCGCACGACCGCGCAGTCGGTTGGCCTTGACGCCTTGGCAGATCCCAACGCATCGCTGATTGCTCGCCAAGCCGAGATGTTCGCCAATCGGGTCCGCCGCAACCATGCGCGGCTGGCGCCCGGTTTCGCGCGGCGCGACATCGAGGCCTTCCGCCTGTACGACCGCGACATCCCGGAAATACGCGCAGTGGCGGACTGGTATGCGGGCCACCTCGTCGTGGCCGAGTACGCGCGCGCCCAGACCCGCGATTTGCCCGACTGGCTGCCGTCGCTCGCAGCAGCAGCCGCCCGCGCGCTGGACGTCCCCGCCGACCGGGTTCACACGCGGGTGAGGCGCACGCGCCCACAAGCCGGTGAACGGTACCGCAAGCTCGGCCACGCGTCGGAACGGTGGGCCATTCGCGAAGGGCCGTTGCGGTTCTGGGTCAATCTCGACGACTACGTCGATACCGGGCTTTTTGCCGACCACCGCGAAACGCGACGGCTGGTGGCCGCCGAATCGCAGGGGCGCCGTTGCGCCAACCTGTTTGCGTACACCGGCGCCTTTACGGTCGCCATGGCCCACGCCGGGGCCGCCGCCACGGTCAGTGTCGACACCAGTCCCACCTACCTCGCTTGGCTCGCCGACAACCTCGTACTCAATGGTCTTGCCGGCCCGGCGCACGTCACCGCACAAGTGGATGCGCGGACATGGCTCGACTGGCGCGCGCGGCAGGGTGGCCCCTTGGACGTCGTGGTCTGCGATCCGCCGTCGTTTTCCGACCGACCCGAAGGCGCGTTCGACGTGCAGCGCGACCACCGAGACCTGATCCTTGCGTGCCTGGCAGTGCTTGCACCCGGCGGCGTGTTGTGGTTCAGCGCCAACCACCAGCGATTCGTGCCGCAGTTGGACGGGTTGCCGGCCGATGTGGCGGAAATGACGGCGCGGACGGTGCCCATCGACTACCGCAATCGGTCCGTCCACCGTTGCTGGCGCTTGGTACGCCGGCCGGCCTGATCGGCTGCCCCAGCGGCCTCCGGCGCGCGGACAACTGCGTGACAGGCACAGGCGTTGGGGCGGCGTGCGCATTTGACAGCCCATGGGCACGCGCCGACGATCGCTGTCGCCGCGATTCGTGCGGCCAACGGGTTCAACGTCATGATTCAGACCCAGATGGTCGCGGCTGCGTGCTGTGCGGCGATCCTCGCGCTTGGCGCGTGCGAGGCCACCGTGTGCGCTGGCGGCAACTGCACCTGCCCGAGCAACCAAACCTGCAGCTTCGACACCTGCACCGCCGCGACCAGCGGCTGCAATTTCGCATGCAGCAGCGGTGCGACGTGCACCGGCACCTGCGGCCCCGGCTGCAATGTCAGTTGCGGCGGCAAGAGCTGCACGCATTCGGTCGGCGCCGGCTCCAACGTGGCATGCACGGCCGGAAGCTGCACTATCACCTGTGAAGGAAGTTGCACGGTCAGCGGCAGCGTCAGCCTGACCTGCGGCGGCGGGACCAGCAAGTCGGTGGCGGGATGCCAATAGCGCGACCGGACGCCGCGAACGTCAACCGCGACGGCCGTAGAGGGCGCGCACCGGGTCGAGCTCATCACCAAATGGGTATGCGGGTCCCAGGGCGTTGACCGGCAGGTCGGCGTCGGCGTGGCCCAGGGCGTGGCTGCTCCCGCGGCCCTGCGCGCGATGCTGCCTGCCTTTCCAGACCTGGCGCTCGGCCTCCTGGGTGGCCTCCCATTTCTCGTGCTGGTCGAGTACCACCGCGAAATCGTCGGAGAGCAGGCACGCCAGTTTCTGTAGGACCCAGCCCGCGCATTCGGCGTCGGCGGCGGCGCGGTGGGCCTCTTCGAGCGCGATGCCGAGGCGCTTGGCGACCGCGCCGAGCTTGTGGCCGCTCTGGCCCTTTTGCAGTTCCTTGGCGAAAACCAGCGGATCGAGCCAGCGGGCACCCTGCGGCAACTTGCGGCTGGCCCGGCCGAATTCGTGCAAGAGGAACGTGCGGTCGAAACTGGCATTGTAGGCCACGAGCACCCGGCCCTTGAGCTTGTCGAGCAACTGCGGGGCGATTTCGGCAAATGTCGGCTGTCCTTCCACGTCCTCGGGCCGGATGCCGGTCAGTTGCGTGACGTCCGGCTCCAACGGCTTGCCAGGGTCGACCAGCGTGCTCCAACGATCGGACACCGCCCCGCCGTCGAAGGCAATGACTGCGACCTCGATGATGCGGTCGCCTGCCGCCGGGTACAGGCCTGTGGTCTCGGTGTCGATGACGGCGAGCGGCTGCAACGCCCATGCCGGAGGTGAAGCGGGTTCGGGCATCACTTCACGCGTCCGCTGCGCGCAACATCGCTTCGCCCATGCGGATGGGCGACGGCACCGCAAGCGCTGGACGCAAATCGCGGCGCTGCATCACCAGCACCACGGTCGAGCCCATTTCGAACACGCCGAATTCGTCGCCGCGCTCGGTGGCCAACAGCGGCGCACAAGGCCGCAGCCCCGACCCCGGATGCCCTTCGTTGCACGCAAGGTCGGTGAACGCGACGCGCATGTGCCCGACGCAGGTTGCCCCGACCATGACCAGCGCTGCCGGGCCGAACTCGGTTTCGCAGTGGCCGACGATGCGCTCGTTGCGGGCGAAAAGGCCGTGCACGTGGCGCAGGCCCATCTGGTTGACGGGATACAGCGCGCCAGGCAGGTACCGCCAACGTGCCACAGTGCCCCTCCAGGGTGTGTGGACGCGGTGGTAGTTGTTGGGCGCGAGGTACACGACGGCATAACAGCCGTTGCGGTAGGGGTCAGCGTCGTCGCTGCCGCCGAGCAGCGCGTCGAGGGTGTATTCGACGCCCTTGGCCTGGATGAGGGTGCTCGACTCCAAGGTGCCAAACGCGCTCAGCACGCCGTCCGCCGGCGACGGCAACACGTCGGCTGCCTGTTCCACCGGGCGTGCGCCCGCCTTGAGCTTGCGGGTGAAGAACGCTTGGAAGGTGTCGAACGACTCGATGGGCTCCGCGGCCTCGTCCAGGTCCACCTTGTAGGCCCGGGCAAACGTGCGGATGGCCGCCTTGAGGATGGGCTTGGGCGCACGCGCGCCGACCAGCTTGCCCATCGTCTGCGAAACCTGGGGCGTGGCCAACAAATCCAGCCACTTGGGCGGCGGTGGGGTCATTGCCATCGTGTTCCTCGATCTGCCGCGTGCACCCTGAACGAACGCGGCGCCCAGTTCAAGCGACGCCCACGGCAACGGGGCGAACCTGATTGCGCAAGCGCGACCACTCGACTGTAGCGGGCAGCAGGTTGGCGACGAGCGCGTCGTAGCGGACGGCGAGATCGTCGATGGTCAACGTTTCGAGCCGGTCCACGCTGAAGCCCTGTACGGCGAAGCTGGCCGTCAACGTACCGACCACGACGGCTGCTTGCAGCGTGCGGGTGTCGATGTGCGGCTGCGATGCAACGTACCCCATGAAGCCACCGGCAAAGCTGTCGCCCGCGCCCGTCGGGTCCACAACGTCGTCGAGCATCACCGCGGGCATCTGCTGGGCCTTGCCTTCACAGAACAGGACCGCACCGTGCTCGCCGCGCTTGATGATCACGGTACGCGGGCCCATGGCGTGGATGCGGCGGGCGGCGAGGCTCAGGTTGCCGACTCCAGAAAGCGCATAGGCTTCCTCGTCGTTGACGAACACGCAGTCCACGCGGCGCAACACCCGCTCCAGGCTCGGTCGTTCGCCAGCGATCCAGAAATTCATGGTGTCCAGCGCCACGAAGCGCGGGCGGTTGCACTGGTCGAGCACCGACAGTTGCAAGTCGGGGTGGATGTTGGCCAAGAACACGCAGTCGGCGACCGCGCCCGCTGGGCCGATGCGTGGGTTGAAGTTGGAGAAGACGTTGAGTTCGGTGAAAAGCGTCGTGCGCGTCTCGAAGTGCTGGCTGTACACGCCCCCCCAACGAAACGTCTGGCCGGGCACCTGTTCGATCCCGGTGATGTCGACGCCACGCTGGTGCAGGCGCTCGAGGTCGCTTTGCCGGAAGTCGTCGCCGACCACTGCGACGATGTGGGTGCGCGCCCACAGGGAGCTGGCGAGCGCAAAGAAGGTGGCCGAACCGCCGAGTGCGCGGTCGACGCTGCCGTGGGCGGTCTGCACCGAGTCGTACGCCACCGAGCCGACAACGAGCAGGTTCATGGTGTCCTTCCGTGGGCGGTCAGGCCGGTCCGAGGTACTTGTCGAGGAAAAGGGCCAGGCGGGTGCGCGCCTCGCCTGGGATGAGGTCCGGGCGCGTCATCACCGCAAAGCGCAGGGCATCCAGCGCCGCGTCCGGGCCGCGGGGGGGCGCCTCGGCAACCGCACGCACCACCTTTTGGGCGTTGGCGACGTTGGCCTTGAGCACCGCGATGACCTGATCCACGCTCACCGCGTCGTGGCCGTCGTGCCAGCAATCGTAGTCGGTGGCCAGAGCCAGCGTGGCGTAGGGGATCTCGGCCTCGCGCGCCAGCCGCGCCTCGGGGAGGTTGGTCATGCCGATGACGGCCACGTTGGGCCACGTCCGGTAGGTCAGCGATTCGGCGCGCGTCGAGAACTGGGGGCCCTCGATGCACACATACGCACCGCCGACGTGGTGGCGCAGGCCCAGGCGCGCACAGGCTTGCTCGAGCGCCGCACAGACCCTGCGACTGACCGGGTCCGAGAAACCGACGTGGGCCACGCAGCCGCGGTCGAAGAACGTACGCGGCCGCGACACGGTGCGATCGATGAATTGGTCGACGATCACCAAATCGCCGGGCGCGATGTCTTCGCGCATCGAACCTACGGCGGACACCGAGACGATGTCCGTGACGCCCACTTTCTTGAGCGCCCACAGGTTGGCGCGGTAGTTGATTTCGCTCGGCGTATGGCGGTGGCCGCGGCCGTGGCGGGGCAAAAAGAAAAGCTGTGTCTCGCCGACCCAGCCTTCGATGAGGGCGTCGCTCGGCGGCCCGAATGGCGTGTCGAGCGCGTGTTCGCGCACACCTGACAGGCCGGGCATGTCGTACAGGCCGCTGCCGCCCAGGACCCCCAGAACGGCGCGGGGCTGGCCGGCGGGGTCAGCGGTGGCGGAGGACTGTGTCACGGAGGCGGACCTGGCAGGGACGTGGGGAGGGCGGGCGGTGGCGGCAAGGTCCGACCATCAGGTTGGCGCGGCTTCGCTCAGCGGACCCTCGCCTGCGCCCTCGGCGAGTTTGCGGGTCACGAAGGCTTCGATGCGGCCGCGGTCGACCTCGCGCAGATTGAGGAAGCGGATGGCGAGGCCATGGGCGAATCCCCGGGTGCGGCGGGCCCCGATGACTTCGCCGCGCACGGCAATCATCGCCTCCTCATCGGGCAGCGCAAACTCGAGGTCGATGTACTTGCGCTCCAAGGCGTTGCGCAGCGAGTAGCTGTGGCTCTCGATGAAAATGCCCGTGGACGACAGGTTGGTGGCCGGGTGGACGAAAAGGCGCTCTCCGTCGCGCTCTTGCACGAACAGGTCCACGGCGGCGCGATGGGCGTTGCGGCGTTCGACCTGTCCTTCGAGCAGTCCGCTCGGCCCGCGGCTGGGCCGCGGTCCCGCGAGGGCTGGGCCGCCGGAAGGATTGGCTTGGGCGTCGGTCATGGCCGCCTCCACCGCGACACGGCCGCGGTCTTTTTTGGGGCGCAGCACGGTACGCGCATCGAATGGGGCTGTCAATAGGCAGCTTGGAGCGCGGGCGAGGAACGCGGCCTGGCGCAATAAGACGTTGATTCTTTGTCACTTCTGTGCCGCGGGCACGAACGACCCGCGGGAAGTGCCAAAGCCCTTGCCGCGCTGCCACGCGATGCCGCCCCGCACCCAGGTTTGCAGGACGACACCGCGCAGCACCCGACCGTCGTAGGGCGTGAGCTTATGCTTGTGGTGCAGGGCGGCTGCCGCGATCGTCGCCTCGGCTTCGGGGTCCCAGACGACGAGATCGGCGTCAAACCCCTCGGCAATGCGGCCTTTTCGATGGTCGAGGCCGGCGAGCCGCGCGGTGTTCTCCGCATTCCAGCGGCTGAGGTCTGCTACGCCGAATCCGCGCAGCGAAGCCTCTGTCCATAAGGCGGTCAGCCCGAGTTGCAAGCCGGCGATGCCACCCCAGGCAGCCATGAAATCGCCGACTTCGGTGCGCTTGAGTTGCGGCGTGCACGGGGAGTGGTCCGACACGACCAGCGCGAGCACTCCGTCGCGCAGCCCCTGCCACAGCGCCTCGCGGTTTGCGCGGTCGCGGATCGGCGGTGCGCACTTGAAACACGTCGCCCCGGCCGGCACTTCCTCGGCGCAGAACGTCAGGTAGTGCAAACAGGTTTCGGCAGAGATGCGCACGCCTTCGGCTTGGGCATGCGCCAGCATCGGCAGCGCGCGCGCAGTGGACAGGTGCACGATGTGAGCCGCCGCGCGGTGCTTGCGGCACAGTTCGATGACCATCGAGATGGCCTCGATCTCAGCCTCATCAGGGCGCGACCGCAAATAGGTCGCGTAGTCGCGCACGTCGCCGCCCGCCGCCGCCCTTTCCGCGGCCTCCAGGGGACCTGGAGCTTCGGCGTGCACCAGCAGCACCAGACCGAGATCCCGCATGACCGGCAGAGCCTCTTCGAGGTCGGCGCGCGCAACGTGCGGAAATTCGTCGACGCCGCTCGGGCACGTGAAACACTTGGCCCCGCCGCAACCGAACGCGCGCAACCCCGCGAGTTCAGCGACATTGCCAGGAACCACGCCGCCCCAAAAGCCCGCGTCGACCTGCAACTGCCTTTGCAGCGCCGCGCGCTTCTGCTCTGCCGCCGCTCGCGACACGGTGGCGGGAATGCAGTTGAGCGGCATGTCGACCACGGTGGTGATGCCGCCCGCCGCGGCCGCCTGGGTCGCGCTGGCAAAGCCCTCCCACTCCGTGCGGCCCGGCTCGTTGATGTGCACGTGGCAGTCGACGACGCCAGGCGACAAGACCAGGTTCCCGAGATCGAGGGTCTCGCCGGCCCGGGAACCGTGCGGCGCCACTTCGACGACCCGTTCGCCGTGGACCACGACGTCCGCCGCCGCCACCCTGCCTTCGGACACCACTCTGGTGCTGCGGAAAATCATACCCCCCCTTTGTTCAGATCCATGATCTGCATTGAAAACCTCCATGGCCGTGGACGGCAACCCTGCGGATCCCGCCATCGCCGACAAGGGGGCGGACACGGGCCGGACGGAAGTCGGACACAGCCCCTCGGACGATCCCCCCCATTGTTCAGACAGTTGAAATCGTTGACAAATGCTGGCGGAACTAGGGCGCGGCCATCCCGCGCAACAGCTTGACCAGCTCAGCCACCACCGCCGCCTGGCCGGCGAGGTCCGGGTTGGGGGGCATCGCGGAGTTTTTGCCAATGGCCGTGCCACCTTGCACGACGGCCTTGGTCACGAGCGCGTCGTCGACGCTCGCCTGCCAGGCCTTGTCGGCGAAATCGCGGGGCTTGACTGGCAGGCCCTGCGCAGCGGGTCCGTCTCCTCGACCGGTGGCGCCGTGGCACGAAACGCAGCGTTGGGCATACAAAGCCTTGGCTTGTTCGGCGGGCGACCCTTGGGCCGGTGGCGCGGCGGAGGCGGCCGGCTGCGGGGCCAGCGCCTTGTCGTAATCGCCAGCCCGTGCGCCCTTGGCAAACCACGCACCGAGTTGGTCGCGCTCGGCGTCGGTCATGCCGGTCTGGTTGGCGAGCGGCATGGTGCGGGTCGAGACGGCGCGGGCAAAGATGCGCGGCGCGTGGCGCTGAACGGCTTCTGCGGTATCCAGGGCGACGCCGTTGGGGGGAACCGGGAATGCGGGATTGGCCGGCCGTTGAGCATGGCAGGAACTGCAGCGGGCCTGCACGATTTCCCAAGCGCGCGCGAACGGCACGTCTGGAGCATCTGCGTATTTTTCGGCGCTTGCATCCGCGGCAGGGGCGGTCAGGCCGACGATGCCACCCAGACTGACCACGGTGGCGGCGATGAGCGCCGGGTGCGATTTGCCCTTGAAGTTCATCAGGTACTTGAGTCCGCCACCGAATACCAGCAGGCACGCCAGGACGATCCAGGCATGGTCGTTGCCGTATAGCGATGGAAAGTGGTTGCTGATCATGGTCAGCAGCACGGGCAGGGTGATGTAGTGGTTGTGCGTTGAGCGCGTCTTGGCCTTGGCGCCGAACGAGATGTCCACGGGCCGGCCGGCGAGCGTGTCCGCCAACATGCGCTTCTGGCCGGGGATGATGCGGAAAAACACGTTGCCCGACATACACGTCGCCATCATCGCGCCGACGTGGATGAAGGCCCCGCGCGGGCTGAACACTTGCAAAAGCCCGAACCCAGCGCCGACCACGAGCGCCGCGCACACGACCGCCAGGACGACGGGCACATGGCCGAGCGCCTCACACAGCCGGTCGTACACCACCCAACCTGCGACCAGCAGGCCGAGCGACAGCCCGACCCCCTGCCAGGGCGTCACCTGCAACACGTTCGGGTCGATGAGCAGCGCTGCGTTGCCCATGTAGTAGACGACCACCAGAAGGGTGAAGCCGGACATCCAGGTGGTGTACGACTCCCACATGAACCAATGCAGCGTTGGCGGCAGTTCTTCTTGGCTCAGGGACCTGCGCTTGACCAGTTGGTAGAAGCCGCCACCGTGGGTCATGTGCATCTCGCCAAGTACGTCGCCCTTGTGCGGCTCGCGCGGCGGTTCGAGGCTCTTGTCCAGGAACATGAACAGAAACGAGTCGCCAATCCACATGATGGCGGCGACCACGTGCACCAGGCGCACGCAGATGTTGAGCCATTCTTGCAGTTGGGCTTCCAATCGGTACCTCGGCTGTCGCGGTCAGGCGTTCGGTCGCTGTTTGAGTTCGGCCGCGATGGCGCGAAAGAACGGCGCGGCGATGACCAAGCGCACTATTGCCCCGCAGAAGATGTACAGCGTACTGAATGCGTCGACCACGGCGGCCGGGTCGCGGCCATCTTGCACGAACGGCGCGTAGAAGCTGCGCATCAACACCTGGGTGCTTCCGACACCCGACACGCTGATGGGCAGCGTGCCGACCACGGTGACGATCGGCATGGCCACGCACAACCTGCCGAAATCAGGAACCATCCCAAAGAACTGCACCAGCCACCACACCGAAAACGTGTACAGCCCGAGCAGGCCGGCGCGCAACGCTACGCCCTCCAGCATGCGCAGTGGCTTGAGCGCCGCCAGTGGCCGAAGCGGGGCCCACGCGCGCAGTTTGCGCAGCATGGCGACGTCGATGTCGGACTGCAGCACCAAAACGCTCGCCAGCGCGCCGGTGAACACGATCACCGCGACGACCTTGAGGAACACCTGCAACTCGGGATGCGGCCCAAAGAACTCGGGCGCCAGCCACACGCCGACCATCGACATCGCGGTCACCGTCAGGATGTCCATCATGCTTAGCAGGGCCAGCGCGCCTGCCGCCTGCAGGAAGGGGACCTGCTTGCGCCGGGCCAGCAAGAACGCCATGCCCAACGCTGCGGCGTGGTAGTTGAGCATGTTGATGAGGTACGACGCGGCCTTGAGCGGAAGCAACTCGCGCAAACGGTCAGCGCCAGTCTGGCCTTGGTCCCCCAGCGTGCGGCGCACCAGCCACAACAGGCACAGGCTGTCGTACACCCACACGACGGCGGAGATCGCTGACAGCGCCAGCACGAACGGCAGGAGCTGCGCCTGCTGCATCGCCGCCCACATCTTGGGCCAGTTGGTGGTGGCCGCGAACAATCCAACGAGCAGGGCGGCGCCAGCCCACGGCACCAGCGCACGGATGCGATCGCGGCGTGTCGATGCGGGTGCTTGTTCTCGGTCGGCCATGGCCCTGCGCGCCGGGTGGGGCCGGCAGTCTAGCGCGCAACGGCCCGGGTTGGCGAGCAGGCAGGATTCTCCATGCCTTCCACCTATTTGGCCATTGCCGCCATCGCAGGCTTGCTGTCGCGGTTGTCGAGCGACAGTTCAGCCAGTTCGTCCTGGAACTTGACGCGCGCCAGCATCAGCTTCTCCTGGGCGCCGACGATGTCGATGGTGGTCTGCTGGACCCGCTCGCTCATCTCCTTGAACTTGGTCTGCAGGTGGGCCATCAGCGTGCCGCCGGTCTTGACCGCCTTGAGGCTGAAGATCTGGTTGTGCAATTCGTCCATGCGCACGCGGTACTCGTCGCCGCGCTCGCGCAAATGCGCAATCTGCGATTCGGCCTTGGCCATGTCGTCGAACAGGCCGAGCAGGCGCTGCATGGCGGCGTCAATCTTGGGGCTTTCCTTGGCGGTCTTGAGGTAGACGCGCACCAGATCCACGCCGACCGGGGTCCGCAAGTCCACGGTGCGGACCAGTGGCGTGGACTCCTCAATCTCCAAGACGCGTGACTCGCCTGCCGGCACGTCGAGGGCAAACAGGCGCGATTCGGCGTACTGCTCGACGGCCTTGGGTCCCTTGCTGATGGCCCAGCCCTTGGGGGTGTTGTGGCGCACCAGAACCGTCGTCGCCTTGTGGCTGCGGTTGGCCACCTTGAGGCGGGTGGTGCGCACGTGCTGGACTTCGGCGGTCATCACGCCGCGGTTCAGCTTGACCAGTTGCGACATGCGATCGCCAGTCGAGCCCTCGCGGTCCACCACCACCTGGCGATCGAGCGCGAACGGCACCACGGCCGTCGCCCCGGGCGGGATCGGGTCGGCCATGCCCTCGCCGATGAAGCGGCCGTTGCCGTAGACCGTGATCGGCCCGCTTTCGAGGGTGCTGCCGGTCGGGTTCTTGAAGCGCACGGACTTGAAGGCGAAGCGGGCGTCGCCGTTCGGGCTCTCGGCGTCGTACAGGTACACGACCTCGCCTTGCGCCTGGCCGTGGACGATGGCCACCATCGCGCTCGTGCCCTTGCCGACGTTCATCGGCGTCTTGCTGTCGAAGTGGCTCTCGCCGACCGGCGGCGCGTCGGGGTTGGTCGACGGCCGCTTGCCGTCTTCGGGTGTCGCGCTGGGCGCCGCGACGACGCGCACGCCGGCCTTCTGTCCCGCCACCACGCCGCGCGCGATCGCCTTGACCTGCGCTGGCGCCACGCCGCGCTCGATGAGCTGATTGCGCAAGATGTTGGCGCGATCCAAGGCTTTGTCGGCAGCCTCGGACTCGCCGGCCTGCGCATAGCCCTCGATGACGACGTCGCGCTTGGCCTTCTTGAGCTGGTCGGCCAACTGCGCGAGCTTGCGGTCTTCTGCCGCCTCGTCTTTGGCCTGACTGCCCGGCGGGGGCGCGGCGCGCGCGACGCGGTACTTGTTCATGGCCGAGGACGGCACCTGGCGTGCGGCCCCGAGACTCCCTCCCGTCTTGGCGGGCGAGGCCGCTTCGGCGGAGGCCTTGGCCACCACGTCGCCGGCCACATCGGGATGGCCTTCGGGCCGGGCGAGGTCGGTGTCGTCCATGGCGGCCAGCACCATTTCTTCGGTGCGTCCGTCGCGGTGCACTGAGCCGCCGAGCGGGGGGGCCTTGGCAAAGTTGTCCTGGCTGTGCAGGGTTTCACGGTGGACGAGCCGAATCGAGTGCAGGTCATAGCGGAACGACAGCGCCGAACTGGAGCCCACGCCGACCTGCACCGATTTCCAGTCCTCGCCGCTGGTGTTGTCGACGATCGCCCAGCCCTGCAAGTCGACCTTGCCGGTGTCGGAGACCACGACGCGGTAGGTTGGCTTCCACGCCGGCGACTCGGTGACGTAGCTCAGCACGATGTCGCGGTGCGCCTTGTCGGGCAGTTGGATGGTCATCTCGACCTTGCCGTTCTTGGCCTGGCCGGGGCTCGGGAACGAAATCGGCAGGGCCAGCCCGGTCTTGGCGTCGGTGACGGTCAGCGACTTGAGGAAGTCGTCGATCTTGTCCTGCGGGACCTCGATGGCCAGCTTGTCGCCGTCGACCGAGGCTTTGCGCTCGTAATAGGCGACGCCGTTGCGATAGACGACGACCTTGCCGAGCGCGGCCTGATCGGCGGCGACGTAGGTGGCGTGGTTGGTGCAGGCGCTGGCACCGACGACGGTCGAGATGGCCAACAGGAAGGCGAGCGAAAACGTGCGCATGGAATTCCTCCTCGCAAGCGCGCGGAGCGGAGCGTGCGTGGGGTGGGGAAACGTGGCGCGGAGCCCACTGTGGACGGCGCCGGTGGGCTGCGACGCACGGCGATCGCGGGCGATCTTGCGGCCGGGCGCTTCGGGTGACTGCGCGGCAATTCCCACGCAGGTTCAAAACCCCTATGCTTTCGCGTCGCGCGCGGGGCCGCGCCCACCCTCCGTTGCGGTCGCTGGCGAGCAGGCCAGGCGCCCGAAAGTGAAGCTGGATCATGCTCGTGCGAGTGTCCCTGCCGCCCCCGACGCGTTGCCTGCCGTGGTGGTGTGCGGCCTGCGCAGCGTGGATCGTCGCCTGTGGACCGGCCGGCCCTGGCCCTGCGGGCGACGACCCCGACACGGGCGGCGGCTTGTTCCACATCGACGTCAAGCTGCCTGCAGCCGATGCCAAGGCCGACAGCGCAGCGGCAGGCGACACGCCGAACGTCGACGCGCCCGATTCGGCCACCGCCGCGACCGACGCGACGGCGGGTCCTCAGGTGACCGGACTGGCGATTTCCGCCACTGCCACCCTGGCGGTGGGATCGCGGTTCGCGCTCAAGGTCACCGTCACCCGCAGCGACGGCAGCAGCGGAGCGCCCACGGCTGCCGACGCCGTGACATGGTCGGTCGATGGGGCCACCGTGGCCACCGGGTCGAAGCTCGCAGCGGACACGGCGACGCAACCCAAACTGGCGGTGTTCAAGGACTCCAAGACGGGCGCGATGGCCCTGGTGGCGGTGCGGCCCGGCGGCGCGACCCTCAAGGCGTCGATCGGCGGTGTCGAGTCGAACGAGTGGAAGGTCACCTCGGAATACGCCACAGGCGGCCACCTGCGGCTGTCGACGCCGACGGCCTCAGGCAGTTGCAAGGGGGAACGCCAAAAGGACGCCGACGACACCATCAAACTAGAGGGCAAGGCTTTCGGCGCGGGCGGCCTGACGTTGACCGTGCGCTTTCCGGCTGTGGCCGTCGCGGGCGACAGCTTCGATCTCGAGAAGGCGCCTGCCTCGGGCGCGCTGCAATTGCTGGCGGTGGTGCCTGACCTCGGCGGGACGCAGCTCAAGATTCCGCAAGCCCGCATCTGGGTGGACCAGACCGACAAGGGCTGGTTTCGCGGCACGTTCCTGGGTACCTCGGCGAGTCTGGTGCCGGTGGTGGGCAGCTTCGCCGTCGAACGCAACGGGGCCTTTGGCATCGACTTGCTGGACGACGGGTTGCAGATAGCCACCTCGACGACGCAGAAGTTCACGGCGACCGGCGACCACCACAGTCGCGTGTCGGTGTCGGCGGCACCGGGCGGACATGCCATCGTCCACTGGCGCGCGATCCACGATGTGACGACGGCGGATTTCGCGCGGGCTGCGGTCGAGGCGCAAAGCGGGCAGGTGGCGCCGCTCAGTCCGCTGGTGGCCAAGGCGATCGCCGCCGTCCTGGTCGACGACGGCAAGGGGACGCTGGTGCCCAAGCCCAAGGGCGATTTTTTCGGACAGGCCTCGGTGGCGACGTCCGGGGGCAAGACGCTTGCGGTGTGGGAGGGCAAGGCGGGCAAGGGGTCGGCCTCGCCGTACCAGATTAGCGCGCAGCTGATGGACGACGCGTACAAGCCCGTGGGCGACGTGCTGGCCGTCGCCGTGGAGGAGTGCTGGGGCGATTGCCGGCCGCAGTTGGTGTCGTTGCCGAGTTCGCGGTGGCTCGCTGTTTGGGGCATCCCGGCCGGGGCCGGCGTGCGCGCGGCGATTCTGGACGGCAATGACTTGAGCGCGCCAGAGAAGTTGGTGACGCTCGCTCCCGCGCCGGCGACGAATCCGGCGGTGGCGAGCCTGGATGCCAACGTAGGCGTCATCTGGCGCCAGACCGGCAAGGGTACGCGCTATCGTTTGTATTCCAACACGCTATCGTCCAATGGCCCTGAGCAGGACCTCGGCAGCTCGACCGCCAACCCGCCGGCGCCGCAGATGCTCGCGGTGTCGACGCCCCCGGGATTCGCGGCCCTTTTCTTCGCGCCGGCCGCGGACCTGAAACTGCGCCGCATCGGGCTCAATGCCTCCGTGTTGGGGCCGGCGGATGTGGCGTTGGCGACGGGCATCGCGCGCGTGGCCGCGGCTGCGGGCAAGCCGGGGCAGCTCGCGGTGGTGGAACGGCTCTACGGCCAAGGCGCCGACCAGGCGCAATTGCGGGTGCGCAAGGTGGCGATCACCAGTGCCGGCGACCCGGGAGCGACGCTCGGGCCTCCGGTCGAACTGGCCAACAGCGCGGCGCCCTACCCGGTCACCGGGGCCATTGCCTACGTGCCCGAGGCCGACACCTACGTGGTGGCGTGGTCGGGCGACGCGACGAGCGACGGGGTGTGGGTGCAGCGCTTCAGGTAGCCGGGCCGGCGGAATCGCGCGGCGAACCGGGTGTTGCACCACGTGCGCCGTTTCGGCTATGTTGCGCGCCCTTGCCGGCGCCCGTCGCCGCGGCCGGCTCGTCCCTCGCTCTCCATCCCTCGCAGCGCCCGCCCAGGCGCAGGAGCATTTCGCCATGTCCCAGCTTTCCGCTCGCCTCGTGGCCGCGCTTTTCGCGGTGGGGCTGGGCGCAGTCCCCTTGACCGCCCAAGCAGAATCACCACCGGCAGACGCCGGCAGCGCGCCGCCGGAAGACGCGACCGCCCTGACCGACTCGGGTAGCTCAGTGGACGCGGCGGCCGACGCCACCGGCAGTGACGCAGTGAGCACGGCGGACACCGTCTCGCAGACCGACGCTGCAATTGGCGAAACGGGCACGGCTGATACGGGGCCATCTTCGTTCAACGAGAACCCCTGCTGGGACGTCAAGTGCAGCAAGGAAACCGCGGCATGCAAGGCCGACAAGGTGTGCGCCGCCTACGCCGCATGCAAGGGCAACGCCGATTGCCAAAAGAAGGTCGTGACGTCGCAGGCCATCCAGGACGCCTTGAAAAAGCTGCTCGACCCGCTGCAAGACTGCGGCTGGAAGTCGTGCAACGACCCGACCGGCGGTACCTGCAAGGGCAACTGCGGCAAGTACCTCGGCGCCTCGGCCAAGTGCAACTGCGACGAAGCCTGCAAGCAGTACAAAGACTGCTGCGCGGACAAGGACGCCGTGTGCGGGTCCGGCACCTGCAAGGGCGCGTGCGGCGGGGCTGGCAAGTGGGCCGACGGTTCGCCGATGCCACAGCAGGGCGGGTGCTTCTGCGACGACGAGTGCTCGGCCAACGGCGACTGCTGCGGTGACTTCGAGAAGGAATGTCCGGGCCAGAGCGGGGGCGGCGACACCACCAAGGCCGACGGCAGCGCGTGCGCTCCCAAGTGCACGGGCAAGAACTGCGGCGACGACGACGGCTGCGGCGGCACCTGCCCCGGTCCGTGCCCGGGCGGCGGCATCTGCTTTACCGACTCGTCCACCGGCAAGAAGGCGTGCAAGTCCAGTGGCGGCCCCGCCGACACCTCGACGGCAGGCGGCGACGCGGCGGCAGCGACCGACGGGGGGGCGCCCACAGGCAGCGGAGACACGGCAGGCACGCTGAGCGACGCGGCGGCCGACAGCGGCAAGACCGGCGCCACCGGCGGCACCGGCGTGACGGCCAACGCCAACAATGCATCGGGCAGCAGCGGCTTGTGCGCGGCGAGCCCTCGGCCGGCCGGCGCGGGCTGGCTCGTCGCGCTGTTCGCCGTAGGTCTGGCCGTCGCGGTGCGGCGCCGGTTCGCATAGTTCGGCGCGGCGCAGCATGCTGGGCAAGGTGGGCGGCCTCGACGGTCTGCGCCCCATCGTTGCGGATCTGGTCGCCCGATTGTGCCGCGACCCGATGATCGGCTTCCATTTCGCTGGCGTCGATCCCGTGCGCCTGACCGACCTCGAATTGCAGTTTGCGGCGCAGATGTTGGGAGCCGACGTGCCCTACGAGGGCCGGCCGATCGCTACTGCCCACGCCCGTCATCCGATTACGGGCGGCCATTTCGCCCGCCGAACCCATCTGCTGCGGCAGGTGCTGGCCGACCACGATGTACCCCAGGACGTGCGGCAGGCATGGCTCGCGCACACCGAACGGCTGCGGCCGGCCGTGCTGGGCAAGGCGTTGATGCGCGCGAACTTGGGTCCCTGCGACCATCCCGGTGCGGGCGCCCTGGTCACCGAAGTCGCAGCCGACGGTTCAGTGCAGGGTGCGCGCGACACGCTCAAGGCCGGCTGAACGCCGACACGGCACCCGGCCGGGCCGCGCCATCTGGTCGGTCTAGCGCGAACGCCGGGCCACGTGCATGCGGATCTGCCGGCGCCACCACACCCACTCGTGCGACACGTCGTTGCCCCAGATGTCGCGCCACAGTGGAATGCCCTTGGCTGACAGCGCCTTGGCCAGCTTTTCGGTCTCGGCAAGGCAGGTCTGCTCGAAGTTGCCGCGCCCGCACACCAAGGTCACGTGGGTTTGGGCGCGGACGCGCTGCAGGTGCTCGCCGTCGAGGTTCCAGGCGTAGGCCAGCGGGTCGCTGAAATAGACGCCGTCGTCGGCCCAGCCGTCGGTGAAGAAGCGACCGTTGTAGCGCCCCGAGAACCCAACCGCCTGGCTGAACAACTCTGGGTATTTGAGCGCGAAATTGACCGCGTACATGGCGCCGACGCTCGCGCCCATGGCCACCAGGTCGCGGCGGCCGGAGTCGCGGCGGATGCGCGGCACCAGTTCGTGCACCACGAAGCGCTCGTAGGCGTCGTGGCGGCGCATGCGGTGGCCGACGTCCCAGTGGTCGCTGGTCCAGGTTTCGCAGACGTTGGTCTCGGGGCAGTACAGGCGCACCTTGCCCAAGGCCAGAAGGTCTCCGAGCGCGTCGACGACGCCGTGGTGCTGCCATTCGTGCGCATAGCCGCCGGCGGTAGGGAAGGCGATGAGCGGCCACCCGGCGTGCCCGAAGGTCCACATGTGGACCGGCCGACCAAAGTGGTCGCTGGGCATGCGCTCGTAGTGGGCGCTCAAGGGGTTGGAAAGGCTCGGCGAGCGACTGACGCTGTGCAGGTTCGACATGGGCACGCAGAATCTGCGCCGCACGCTGCGGCGGGAACATGGAGCCTAGCGGATTGCCGGAGCGCCGCAAGCCGCGGTGGGGCGCACACGCCCGGCCGCGCGCGCCGGCCCTGATCGCAATGTCACGGCCGCCTTGAGTCGGGTCACGGCCGCGACCCGGATCGAATACTGACTATATTTCAAGGCATTGCCGACGGACTTCTGTTGCGGCGCAATGTTTGCGCATTTTGCGCAGGGGCCAACGTGGCCGCGGATCGTGGTCCACGCGCCGTTGCGGTCGTGACGCAATCCACACACACTTTCATCGGGTTGGCTGCGTCCTGGCAGGTCGGCGGCCGACGTAAGCCGACTGCCCAGGTGGTCGCCGCGCCCCACGATGTCGCATGGGGCGGCGGCGTTTTTGCGGCAGCTCGCCCCAGGTGCGTAATGTCAAGGTCACGGCCCAACGTGCCGCCACGAGTCCCCATGGTTGTCGGCCACGAACCACCGGAAACAGCGCGCCTTTCAACTTCGCATGCCGCGCGACCGGCTCTGCTGCGCGCCTCGCTGCGGCTGTCGGGCCTCTTGGTCGCGCTGGCCGCCCTGGTCGCATGCGGCGACGACATCGCCGAAACTGGGCCCAAGAAGGGCAAGGCTTCCGCAGGACAGGGCTCCGAGGTGAACAGCGCCGATGCAGGCGCCAGCCTGGATTTGGCGTTTGGCACCGAGGACACCGCCGGAAGCGACACGGCGCGGCGCGCGGGCGACGTCGCCACAGATCCCGACCTGGCCTTTGGTGTCGATGACGCCGACGCGACTGACGCGGACCCCGCCGACGGCGCAGAGGACGCCACCGCCACCGACGCAGAACCGGGCGACGGGGTGGCCGTCGACGGCGACGAGACGGGTGCGACCGGCGATGGTGACGCGGCGGGGGACCCGGACGCCGTCCCGGACAGCGATCCCGCAGACGGCGACGACAGCGGTTCAACCGACGACGCCTCTGCCACAGGGGATGGCGGTGCCGCCACCGACGACAGCGCAGACGCCCCCGGCGGCGATGACAGCAACGACAATGACGGCGACGCAACTGGCAACGATGACGCGGTCGCGGTGGACGGGGGCGCGGTTGGCGACGGTGTTGCGGCCGACAGCGGAGCAGCGGACAGCGCTCCGGCGGACAGCGGAGCCGCGGACAGCGGTGCGGCCGACAACGGTGCGGCAGACGACGGGGCGGTTGCCAGCGATGGCAGCGACACCGGCGCAGTGGGAGATGGCGCGGCCGCCAGCGACGCGGGATCGGCAGTCGACGGCGGGACGACGGCGGGCGACACGGCGACCGCGGACACCGCGGCCGGCGATGCGACCGAACCCGCTGACGCCGCTCCGCCCTGCCCTGCCAACGAGGCGCTGTGCGACGGCAAGGACGATAACTGCAACGGCGTCATCGACGAGGGCTTTGCCGATACCGATAGCGACAAGCAGGCCGACTGCACCGACCCGGACGACGACAACGACGGCATCGCGGACGGCGCCGACAACTGCGCGCTTGTCGTCAACAAGGACCAGAAAGACGGCGACGCCGACGGCCTTGGCGACGCCTGCGACGACGACCTGGACAACGACAAGGTCGCCAACGTCAAGGACAACTGCCCGACCACGCCCAACGCCAACCAAGCCGACGCCGACCAGGACGGCAAAGGCGACGCGTGTGACGACGACGACGACAACGACGGCATCGCGGACGGCGCCGACAACTGCGCGCTGGCGGCCAACAAGGACCAGGCCGACCTCGACGCCGACGGACTCGGCGACGCCTGCGACCCGGACGACGACGGCGACAAGGTGCCCGACACTGCCGACAACTGCGCCAAGATCGCCAACGCCAATCAAACGGACAACGACAAGGATGGCCTGGGCGACGTCTGCGACCCTGACGACGACAACGATGCAGTCCTCGACGACGCCGACTTGTGCCCCAAGGTCGCCGACAAGGCCCAGACCGACAGCGACGGCGACGGCCTCGGCGACGCCTGCGACCCCGACGACGACAACGACAGCGTGGCCGACGCCAGCGACAACTGCGTGCTCGTGGCCAACAAGGACCAGAAGGACAACGACGGCGACAAGCTGGGCGACGCTTGCGACCCCGACGACGACAACGACGCCATCGCGGACGACAAGGACAACTGCAAGCTCGTCGCAAACCCAGGGCAAACGGACGCCGACGGCGATGGCCTTGGCGACGCCTGCGACCCCGACGACGACAACGACAGCGTGGCCGACGCCAGCGACAACTGCGCGCTTGTCGCCAACAAGGACCAACTCGACAGCGACAAGGACGGCGCCGGCGATGCCTGCGACCCCGACGACGACAACGACGGGGTGGCGGACAGCGGCGACAACTGCAAGCTGACGGCCAACAAGGACCAAGCCGACGCCGACAAGGACGGGCTGGGCGACGTCTGCGACCCCGACGACGACAACGACGGCAAGCCGGACACGGCCGACAACTGCCCCCTGGTCGCCAACCCCGACCAGAAGGACAGCGACAAGGACGGCCTGGGCGACCTGTGCGACAACGACGCCGATGCCGACGGCATCGCCGACTTGCAAGACAACTGCAAGACTGTCGCCAACAAGGACCAGATCGACACCGACAAGGATGGCCTCGGCGACGCCTGTGACCCCGACGACGACAACGACGGCAAACTCGACGGCGTCGACAACTGCGCCCTGGTTCCCAACGCGGACCAGAAAGACACCGACGGCGACAAGCTGGGTGACGCGTGCGACGGCGACCTGGACGGCGACACCATCGCCGACGGCAAGGACAACTGCGTTGCGGTAGCCAACGCCGACCAGAAAGACAACGACAAGGACGGCGCGGGCGACCTGTGCGACGACGACGACGACAACGACGGTGTGGTCGACGCCAAGGACAACTGCGCGTTCGTGCCCAACCAGACGCAACTGGACAGCGACGGCGACAAACTGGGCGACGCCTGCGACCTGGACGACGACAACGACGGCGTACTGGACAGCGTCGACAACTGCGTGCTCGTGGCAAACGCCAATCAGGCCGACGCAGACAAGGACGGCTTGGGCGACGTCTGCGACCCCGACGACGACAACGACACCGTGACCGACGGCGGCGACAACTGCCCGATCACCGCCAACAAGGACCAGGCCGACAACGACGGCGACAAGCTCGGCGACGCCTGCGACCCCGACGACGACAACGACGGCGTGCTGGACGGCGCCGACAACTGCAAGCTCGTCGCCAACGCCAGCCAGGCCGACAACGACAAGGACGGCCTGGGCGACGCCTGTGACGGCGACGACGACAACGACGGCCTTGTCGACGGCGCCGACAATTGCGCGCTCGTCGCCAACGCCGACCAAAAAGACAGCGACGGCGACAAACTGGGCGACGCCTGCGACCCCGACGACGACAACGACGGCGTGCTCGATGGCGTCGACAACTGCGTGCTGGTGGCAAACCCGACGCAGGCCGACGGCGACAAGGACGGCGTGGGCGACGCCTGCGACGGCGACGACGACGGCGACGGCGTGCCTGACGCCATCGACAACTGCCCGACCGTCGCCAACCAGGCGCAGATCGACACCGACGGCGACAAGCTCGGCGACGCCTGCGACCCCGACGACGACAACGACGGCGTGCTCGACACGGCTGACAACTGTGCGCTGCTGGCCAACAAGGACCAGGCCAACAACGACAAGGACGCGATGGGCGATGTCTGCGATCCGGACGACGACAACGACGGCATCCTGGACGCCAGCGACAACTGCGCGTCGATCGCCAACGCCGACCAGAAGGACACCGACGGCGACAAGCAGGGCGATGCATGCGACCCCGACGACGACAACGACGGCTTGCTCGACGCTGCGGACAACTGCCCGCTCGTGGTCAACAAGGACCAGAAGGACACCGACGGCGACAAGCAGGGCGACGCCTGCGACGGCGACGACGACAACGACACCGTGGCCGACGGCGCCGACAACTGCGCGCTCGTCGCCAACAAGGACCAGCTCGACACCGACAAGGACGGCCAGGGCGACGCATGCGACCCCGACGACGACAACGATACGGTGCTCGACGGCAGCGACAACTGCGCGCTCGTGGCCAACAAGGACCAGGCAGATTTCGACAAGGACGGCAAGGGCGACGCCTGCGACCCCGACGACGACGGCGACGGCGACCTCGACCCAGTAGATTGCCAACCGTTCAACGCCAAGGTGGGTCCGAGCCAGAAAGAGGCGTGCAACCTGATCGACGACAACTGCGACGGCGTGGTCGACGAAGCGCCAGCCTGCGCGCAACAGAGCAAGTTCTACGGCACGGTGTTGGACGCCAAGACCAAGCTGCCCATCACCACGGCGACCGTTGAAATCCTGCCGGCGGGCAAGTGTTCTCTGACCAAAGACGTGCAACCGCCGACCGATACGACCGTGACGACGGGTGCCGGGAACTTCTCGGTCATCGAAAACGCCGGCGCCTGGTGCGTCGAGGTCACGGCGCCCGGCTACGCCAAGATGATCACCCAGGACATCACCACGCTCGGCGGCGACAATGTGCTCTTGGTGTTCCCGATGCAAAAGACCGGCGACCCGGCGGTCGTCAGCGTGTGCGGCAAGACCACCGACAGCAACCCGACCACGCCGCTGCCCGACGCGAGCGTCAGCCTGGGCGCCAATTCGACCAACAACCTCGTGGCCAGCGACCTGTCGAACCAAGACGGCTGGTACTGCACCGGCGGCGTGCTGGCCTCAAGTGCCAGCCAGTGGTACGAAATCGCCAGCAAAGAGGGCTACACCAGCGCCAGCAAGGGCCCGATGACGCTCACGCCCAACGTGGTCGCCATCGTCCACCTGCAACTGAACAAGTCGAACCTGACGGTGTGCTGGCAGGACAGCTTCGAGACCGACACCGGCTGGAGCGCGACCGCCGCCTCGCTCGGCAACACCTGGCACCGGCTGCAGAATGGCATCTACATGAACACCGCGGCGCCGGCCTGCGCGACGATTCCGGCCAACGAGACCTGCGTACCCAACGCGCTCGACCCGCTCGACAACTGCAATGTCTGCGCCGACGCAGCTCAGACGGCGTGCGTGCCCGTGGCCGGAGCGCTGACCCGGGCCCACGGCGGCGCCTGGTCGGCGTGGTTCGGCATCAACGCCCAGGGCAACTTCCTGGGCACGGGCGGCCAGTGCGTCAACAAGAACGGTGGCACCAGCACCGGCACCACCTCGGGCAGCTACACGTCGGCGACCATCGCGGTGCCGAGCAAGGCGTCAACCCTGCGCCTGAACTTCTGGTACTGGTACGAAATCGAGAGCGTGGACCCGGCCATCAACCAATACGACCGCATGAACGTGTACTTGAGCGTCAACGGCGGCAACTGGCAGTGGGTCGCCTACACCAACCCTGACGTCGACGCCAACGGCGGCAAGCACGAGCCCTACACCTCGGCGGGGTTCAAGCTCGCGCCCAAGTGGGTCCTCAAAGATGTCGACATCTCGCCGTGGGCCAAGGGGGGCCAGAACGTCAAGGTCCGCCTGGAATTCCACAGCAAGGACCAGAACTACAACGGGTTCCGCGGCTGGGTGGTCGACGACGTCAAGGTCATCGGCACCGGGTGCCAGTAGGCGGTCTGAACGGGTCTGAACGGACCCCCCCATTGTTCAGACCGCTGATTCGACAGCGGAAACTAGGGCGCCGCGGCGCAATCGACCATCTGCACGTCGTAGGTCCATGGCTTGGGGCCAACCTTGTCGATGGTGACGGTGTACGTGACGCCAGCCTGGCTTTTCCAGCCCTGCGGTTTCCAGCTCAGCGCGTATTTGGCGCCGTAGCCTTGGCCGAGCACAGTGGTGACGACCGGCAACTCCTTGCCGTTGGCGCTCACCGCGACCTTGGACGTGCCGAGGTTGATTTGATCGGTCTGCACGGACCAGCCGGTCTGGTCGATGGACGCCGAACCGCTGGACATGGCTTGGATCGGAAACGGCCCCGGCGCCGGCCACGCCGTGAAGGGTCGGGTGAACTTTCCCTGGCCGCCGATGACCAGCAGACAACTGGAGCCCTGGGCCGACGTGCCGCCGATGCCGATGGGGCCGAGCGAATTCGACAGGATCCAGCGGCGGTGACCCAGGGTCTTGGCGTTGTTGGCACCACTGTCGATCATGTAGCTCTGCACCGCCGCGACGGCGGGACCGCTGGAAATGTTGGAGGTCTTGGCACCCTGGGCGCCAAGCGCCGTGTAGCACTTCCAGGTCGTCGGCGGCGTGTGCGACAGCGCGTTGTTGGCGTGCATCATCAGCGCGCAGGCCTGGGCGGTGGTGTTGCGGTCAGGGTCGTCGAGGACCTCTGGCAACTGGGCGAGGTGGCGCATCAAGTTGACCTGGATGAGTGTGTTCTGGCGCGCGGCGTCGCTCAAGATGCCCGGCTTGCACTGGGCGAGGTTGCCGTTCCACGCGCCTTCGTCGAGGTGCTGCCGATCGGCGTTCCAGCGCGCACAAACCTGCGCGGCGGTGCGCGGGCCGGAGACGAGGCCATCGCCGGCCGCCGAGGCATCACCGCCGTCCTGGCCCACCGCAGCGTCGGTCGGGGTCGGACCGCAGCCCAGGCCGAGGTCACCGTCCGCGCCTGCGTCCGCCACGCACAGGGGCCCTGTGCCGCCGCCGCTCCCGCCGCCACCGCCAATGCACGCCGGAAGGGCCAGGATCAGAAGCACCCATTGTTCAGATCGATGAAATCGCGGCATTTTCTCTCGTCGGGTGCGGAGCAAGGACGTGCCCCCCCACTGTTCAAGAACGCACCCCCCCACTGTTCAGACGCTAGAGATCGTTGACAAAACGTGGACGGCTGCGATCAAGGGCCTTTGACCGCTTCGGTGGGCGCGCAACTGCTGACCCCGGCGCCGGTGATGATGTGCCCGGTGTTCGCGAGCACCTTGGCCGCGTTGCCGGTGACCGGGTCGAGCGACCACACCGAACTGGACAGGTCGCCGTTGGACTTGAAGAAAAGCCAGAACTTGCCGCCCCACTGCGCAAAGGCCCAGGCTTCGACGCCGGCGAACGCCCCGTTGGGCAGCGGCCAGCTCTTGATGGGCTGCGCAGTGGCCTTGTCGATCTTGACCACCTGCGCCGGGTTGGTCTGCGGAAAGAAGCCGAAAAGCTCGGCATTGCCGTTGCCCGAGAGGTCGGGGCAGCCCAGTTGTTTGGGCAAGGGGGCGATGGTCTGCACGACCATGGTCTTGGTGTCGAGGGTGGCCAGCGTACAACTGCCTTGCAGCGAGAAGTTGAAGCTTGTGGTGCCGGCGAGGAACAGTTTTTCGGTGAGCGCGGCCGGCGCGTCGCTGGAGAAGCCCATGCCAAAAAGCTCCTGGCCCTGCTGGCCCATCTGGTAGTTGGTGGCCTGACAGGCGGCGTTTTCGGTCGAGACCTTCATCACCGGGCCGCCCTGGCCCATCAGGGATACGAACAACACCCACGCGTTGGCCTGGCGGTCCACCGACATCGAGAATGGCGTCTGGCCGCCGGCCACCGGGCATTTCAGGTTGCCGACCAGCTTGAACTGGAGCTTGTCGGGGACAAAGCTGAGCAATTGGTTGCCCTTGGTGACGACGTAGACGATCTTGGCGCGTTCGGGGCAGTCGTCGCTGCTGGCGTCTTTGGGCGGCAGGTCGGCGGTCGAAGGGCCGGTGTCGACGGCGCCGGTGTCCTCGGGGTCGAGCAGTTCGCTCCAGTCGATGGCGTCTTCCGTTTCGGCGGTGAGGTCTTTTGTGAAGACCGGCTGGTCGATGGCGGTCCCGGTGTCGCTGGCGTCGGGGTTGGCGGCGGTCGCGTCGCCGTCGGTTGGGGCGGTGGCGGTGTCGCTGGAGGTGTTCGCGGCGCCGTCTTTCGCGGTGATGGTGGACGCGTCGCCCGGGTTGGCGGTGCCGCCGCTGCCGCAGACGCAGGGCGTGTAGCCCTTGCCGTCGTCGTTGCAGGACTGCACGCCGGTCTGGGTGGCCGAGCAGTGGCACAGGTTGGTGCTGCCGGGTACGCAGCCGCTGGCGGACCCGGAGCCGGAAGAGGACGACGGGCCGCCGACGCAAGCGGTCAGCAGGGCGGCGAGAATCGCGGCGAGGATGCGGGGCATGGTGAGGTATCCTGGTTAGGGATTGGCAAAAAACAAGTCGATCACTCTTTCATCAAGACGGAGCCGCGCGTCGGACCCTTGGTCCCCGAGCTGGTGACCCACCGAGCAAGCAAACGGGCCCAGGAAATGATTGGGTAAATCATTACCAGGCCCTTAGGGGCCGCAGCAAGTGGCGGGGAGCAACGTGTTGCATTGTGCCGATCCGTAGTCGCCGGAGGTCTCCAAGGCGATGCCGTACGCGCCGCCAGCCGACGAAACAAACGGCTTGCTGGTGACTTGGGCGCTGCAGTTCGCCTGACCGTTGACGAACTCCATACCAAACTTGGTCTGATAGGACTGCTTGGTGTCGCTATAGACGTGGATCCACGCCTTTGCCGGCGCTACCGGCGCGGGATACATGCCGTCCAGCTCGGAGGTCGTACACAACCGCGCCGCGCCAAACTCGTTTGCGCACGCCTTGTTGAGCGCCGACAAGCCGACGTTGCCGAGGTGCGTCGTGCTCGTCACCCCCTTGAACTTGATGACCTGCCCGCCGCCACCGCCCGACCCGGCGTGCGTGTGCAGCGCATCGGCGTTGCCGCCGCCGACCAACGTCTTGACCTGAGCCGCCGTCAACGCCGCGCCGCCGCCCAGGTCCAACTTGCCGGCCGCCAGCACCGCGCCGCCCGGGCCCGTGGTCAGCGTGTTGCCGGCCAGGTCCACGGTCTGGTCGAACTTCAAGGCCGCGACCTTGACGCAGCCCTGGCACTGCACGCCGGCCGCGATTTTGGCGACGTCGGCCTGCAGGGCATACGGCACGGCGCCAATGTGCACGCGGGGCAGCGCCGTCTTGGCGACCACGGTTTCGCTCCACAAGTCCGGGGTGTCGTGGACGGCCTGGGCGCAGTCGGGCGGCAGCACCACCGCGAAGCGACCGCTGTTGGCCTCGGCTTGCACGGCCGGCGCCGTACACTTGGGCGTCGGGGCGTCGGCCTTGTCGTAGAACTTGACGATCACCTCTTGCGCCGCCTTGTACGGCACGCCCGCCGCGTCGGTGACGATGCCCGAGAACACCAGCGGCGACTGCGTTGGCGCACCGGTGGCGAGCGCGCGGCCGACGAAAAACGCCCCGGCGAGCGCGGCGCAAGCGACGACGACGCCAAGGGCAACGGTGGAATTGCTCATGTCGATCCTCAACAACGGCAGCGCAGCAGGCGCGAACGCAGGGCAGCGTAGCGTGCAGTGGACGGCGGGGCAAGCGGAATCCGCGGCAGGCAACCGGTCCACCTTGCCGCCCCTCGCAATCCCGTCTACGCTTGGCGGCCTACCCACCTCCCAGGAGATCCGCCATGAGCAACAAACACGAAGTCGTCGGCCGCGCCATGCTGGATGCGGAATTCCGCAAGGCCCTTTTCGCCGACCCCAAAGCCGCTTGCGAAGCCGCGAAGCTGCCGCTGGCTGACCACGATTACGCCCAAATCAATGCGATGGACAAAGATGCCTTCGAAACCGCCGTCGCCGACTTGACCGGCGGTGTGGGCGCAGGCTGACGATTGGTGTCTGCAAGCATTGACGACCGCGAGAGCGACGCCGCGCGCATTGCCCGATTCTACGACGGGTGGTCCCCGACGTTCGTCGCAGCCGCCGGCCATACCTTCCAAAGCGGGTTGGTCAAAGCCCAGGCCGACGCCCACGAAGATCCTGACGCCAGCACTCGGCTCTGCGCTGCGCAGGCTGGCATGCGCGACGGCGAGCAAGTCATCGACGCCGGCTGCGGCGTGGGTGGGCCGGCGTGCGCGCTGTTGCAGGCCTACCCGCGGGCGACGCTCGTCGGGGTCACGTTGTCCCCGGTGCAAGCAGCCCTGGCGCAGCAGCTCGCGCTCAAACGACGTGTCGCCGACCGCGCGCAGTTCGTGGTCGGCGACTACCACGCGCTGCCGGTGGACCCCGCCAGCTGCGACCGCGTGTTCTTCTTCGAGTGCACCGGCTACAGCCCCGACCCTGCCCGGCTGTACCGCGAAGCGGCGCGCGTGCTGCGACCCGGCGGCACGGTCTACGTCAAGGACGTCTTCGCCAAGCCGCCCCCGTGGACCGAAGCCGAGGCCGCCAAACTGCGCGCTTTCGACGCCTTGTGGGCCTGCGTGCGCACCGGGACGCTGGACGAGGCGGCCAGCGCGGCCGGCGCCGCTGGCCTGGAGGTCCGAACCCGTGTCTATCCCCACGTGGGCACAGCCCGCTTCCTGGGCGCGATGATGGGCGACGATGGCCGGCCCAACGCCTTTGGCCGAGGGTTTTTGGACACCTTGGCCCCAATCGTCTTCGGTGAGTTGATTGGAGAGAAAACGCCATGAGTACGCCGACCAAAGTCAGACTCGAACTCGGCGCTCGCGCCGACGCCGTGGACTTTCGCGATGCCAAGTACCAGCCGAGCTTGGGCGAAGTGCCGGCCACGCTGCCGCCCGAGCGCTTCTTGGAAGTCGCCTGCCCGGTGCTCGACCAGGGCTTGCAGATGGCGTGCACGGGCTATGCGCTCGCCACCGTCGCCAACTTTCTGCTGCGCAGCCGTGCGCGCACTTCGGGTCGGATACCCGAAGACGTCAGCCCCGAGATGCTGTACGCCATGGCGCGCCGCTACGACGAATACCCCGGCACCAACCACCAGGGTTCCAGCATCCGCGGCGCGGTCAAGGGCTGGCACCGCCACGGAGTGTGCAGCAAGCGCGCGTGGGACAACGAGACGTGTGACGGCACCAACTACGGCACGCTGGGCGTGCTGACCCGCGCGCGCTCGGAGGACGCAGGCCAACGGCCGCTCGGCGCCTACTTTCGCGTGCAGGTCGACGATGTGTCGGCGTTGCACGGGGCCCTGAGCGAGGTCGGCTGCCTCATCGCCGTCCTGAGCACCCACGACGGCTGGTTCGACCTGCTGCCCGAGGACCAGGCAGGTGCGCCGCCCAATCCGCTACTGGCGACCCTGCGCGACATGGCCGCCGCCGCACCCGGCAAACCACCCATCGGTCCCGAAGGCGCCAAGGCGCGCAGCGTCGAACCGCGCAAGGGCCTCATCCCCTACCCAGCGCCCGACACGCTCAAGCTGGGCATGCATGCCGTGGCGGTCATCGGCTACGACGCCGACGGCGTCTGGATCCAGAACTCGCTGGGACCTCGCTGGGGCCGCGGGGGCATCGCGCGACTGACCTGGGACGATTGGCTCGACAACGCCCAGGATGCGTGGGTGCTGCGTTTGGGGGCGCCCATCAAAGTGGGCCAGGCGCGGGCCAAGTCCACAGCGGGCCAGAGCGCCAATCGCAACGCCGCCAAGGATTACAACGACATCCGGCCACACATCATCCCGATCGGCGTCGACGGCCGCCTGCAGGAACACGGCACGTTTGCCACCACGACGCGGGACGTGGCCAGCATCTTGCGCGACGAATTCCGGATGCAGACCGAGGCGTGGCAGCGCCGGCGCCTGCTGTTCATCGTATCGAGCGGGATCTACCCGGTGGACCACACCGTGCACAAGGTGGTGGAACTGCGCGACGTGTTCATAGCGCAAGAGGTCTACCCGATTCTGGTGCTGTGGAACGGCGGCTTTGCCGACCGACTGGCAGGCATCCTTCGCGCGGGCTGGCAGACACGTCAGCCGCCGCCCGGCGCGCAACTGGCGGCCGACCAGAGCGACGACCGCATCGACGGCTCCTTGGAGTCGCTGTGCCGACGCATGGGAGGCTGGGTCGAGTGGGAGCACGTCAAGCGCATGGCCGAGCGAACGGTGCAGAAGAAAGGCGCCATGGCCGAGACGCTGGCCCAACTGTCGCGCGCATTCGCCTTCTCTGAAGCCGACCACTGGCCGTTCGACGTGCACTTGGTCGGCGAGTCGAGCGCAGCGTGGATCATCGGCCACATGGTTGCCGAAATCACCCGCGCCAAGGCGGACGGCGGTCCAGAACGGCGGGTGGCGAGCGCGACGCTGTGCGGCCCGGCGTGCACCATGGCCTTCTTCAAGCAGACCATCCTGCCGGCACTGGACAACGGTCGGCTCGACCGCTGCAGCCTGGTGACCCTGGCCGACGCCCTGGAGCAGGTCGATGGCTTTGCGGGTCTGTACCGCGGATCGCTGCTGTGGCTCATCAGCAGCGCGCTCGAAGAGGCGCAGCGCATCCCGCCCGCGGTCACCGGAACGCCGATGGCCGGCCTGTCGCGCCACATCGAGGCCGACCCGGAGGTCATGGCGGTGTTCCAGCGTGCCAGCCCGGACCAGCCCGCACGCGCAGAATGGGTGTCGCTCGACCGTGGCGATTTTTCTTCGGGCGCCGGGCAGTTGCACGGAAGGTTGCTGCAAGGGTCGCAAGTCCACAATTTGCTCGACCGGGTGCTCAATGCGAACATCGGTGTCCCGGTGCCGGGCCGCTAGGAGCCTGTCGGCCAGAATCCGCCGATTCTGGCATTTCGCCGACAGGCTCCTACACGGCGGTCGCATTCGGGCGAACACCGTATCACCACACCGATTCGAACCGGTGGGCGCCGGGTGGGCGCAGCGGGTGGTGCGGCGACCGGTCCTGACGAGAGTGTAGGATTCTGTTTTGCTCGCGCTTTTCGTTCCCCGCCTTGTGGTAGCTGAGTTGGGTCTGCCGGGTGCGCGGCCGGGCCAGATCAGCCACGACCACATCGAGTTCGCTTGCTTGCTGTCGGATCTCGCGGGGTTCTCCGCGCTGTCAGAGGCCCTCGGCAAGCTGGGCCCCAGTGGCGAAGAGCGCATCGAGGGCCTGCTCAACGTCTGCTTCGGCGCGACGCTGGACGCGGTGGCGGCCCACGGCGGCGATGTGCTCAATTTTGCGGGCGACGCCCTGACCGCCGTGTTTCCGGTGGGACCGGGCCGCGACCTCGATGCGGCGACGGCGGCGGCCGTGGCGGCGGGGCGACGGGCGTGTGCGGCCATCAACGCCCTGGAACCGGTCGAGGGCCACCGCCTGCAACTGCGGGTGGGTGTGGCCGCGGGGCTCGGCAGTCGCTTCGACGTCGGCGGCGTGGACGACCGCTGGCACCACGTGGCGGCTGGCCGGGTCATCGACGACCTGCTGTTGGCAGCGCACATTGCCCAGCGCGGCGAGGTAGTGCTGTCGCCACGGGCCGCCCGCCACGTCATCACCGCGTGCCAGTTGGAATCGGCAGAACAGGGCCACGCCCGCGTCCTCGACGCAAACCCGCCGCCGGCGGTGCCGCCGCTGCTGCCCGAGGCCGCGCCCGACGAACTGCAGGAATTGCTGCGCAGCTATACCGTCGACGAGGCGCTCACTTCGCTCGAGAAGGGTGACCGCGGCGGCGTGGCGGAGATGCGATCGGTCACGTCGCTGTTCATCAACCTGCGCAATCTCGACGTCACCGACCCGTTTGCGCGCGCCAAGGTCCGCGAGGGCGTCGCGGCAGCCCAAGACGTCCTACGTCGCTTTGGCGGCGGGGTCCATAAGGTCACGACCGACGAAAAGGGGATCCTCGTCGTCGCGGTATTCGGCCTGCCTCCGCACAGCCACGAAAACAACGCCGCGCGCGGCGCGCGCTCGTCGATCGAGGTCCACTCGCGGTTGCGCAGGCTCGGCATCGCCCACGGCATCGGCGTGACCACCGGTCGGGCGTGGTGCGGCATCATCGGCAACGACTGGCGGCGCGAGTACACGGTCATTGCTCCGGTGGTCAACCAAGCGGCGCGCTTGATGCAGGCCGCCGACGACGACGTCTTGTGCGATGACGCGACGGTGCACGGGGCGCTGGGGTTCGTGCAGTTCAAACCGATGCCGCCGGTGGTCGCCAAGGGCATGGCGCTACCGTTGCCCTCGAACAAGCCGCTGCACAAGGTCAGCATTGGCGTCCGCGAGCGCTTCATTTCGCGCAACAGCGGTCCGGGCGAACTAGTGGGCCGCCACGAAGAACTGCGCCTTTTGGAGCAGCGGCTCAACGCGCTGATGTTCGAGGGCCAGTCGGCCGTGGCCGTGGTGCAAGGCGAGCCGGGCATCGGCAAAAGCGCCCTGTTGTCCGCCCTCTTGTCGTCAGCCGACGCATGCGCCGTGCAAACCGCGAGCACCAGCGCCGACAGCCTGGAGGCCAACACACCCTACTACGCGTGGTCCGACCTTTTCTATCGGCTGCTCGACGTGCCGACGACGTGGACTGAACCGCAGCGCCGCGTCCAGGTGCACGCCAAACTGATGTTCTGGCGCGTGGACCCGGAGTTTGCCGCGCTGCTCAACCCCATCCTCAACCTCGAATTCGCCGAGCCCGCCGAGTTGCAGGAGTTGACGGGCGTGGTCCGCCACTCGCGCACTATCGACTATGCCACCGAACTGTTCACCGCCGTACACCACGGCGCACCGGTCGTGCTGGTACTCGACGACGTGCACTGGCTGGACTCGGCCAGTTGGGACCTGCTCGACCAGATTCAGCGCAAGTGTGCACACATCCTGGTGGTATTGGGCCTGAGGCCGGTGGATGCGGGCAGCCACCCCACACTGCGGCGCATGCGCGAGTTGGCGGCGGGCGCAACGATCGAGCTGGGCATGCTCAGCCGGCGCGCGCTGGAGGAGCTGATCGCGCGGCGCCTCGGAGCCACCGCAGCCGTTCCCGCTGAGGTTGTGGACCTCGTGGTCGCCCGCGCAGAGGGCAACCCGTTCGTGGCCGAAGAGATGGCGCTGGTGCTGCGCGATGCCGGTGCCGTCACGGTGCAGGACGGCGTTCCGACGCTGTCGGCGCAGGCGCTGGCCGAGGTGCGGTTTCCGTCGACCCTGCAGGGCCTGATTACCGCCCGGCTCGACCGGCTGCCCGCCGACCAGCAGCCGACCGTCAAGTACGCGGCGGTCATCGGTCGCAGTTTCGCGGTCGACGTCTTGCTCGGCATCCACACCGGCGGTCTGAGCCGCGAGGCCTTGCTGGCGCAGTTGCGGCACCTCGACGGTTTGCGCTTGACCGAGCAAGACTCCGAGAACGTCTGGAGCTTTCGGCATGCGGTCATCCGGGAGGCGGCCTACGAGTTGCTGCCGTTCGTGGCCCGGCAGCGTGTGCACCTGGCAGTCGCGCAGTGGTACGAGCGCAACCTCGCCGGGGTGGGCACTAGCGCGTTGGCGATTCTGGCGTGGCACTACAAGATGGCTGGCGACCTCGACCGGGCACTGCACTGGTTCGAGAGGGCGGGTGAACACGCCTTGCAGCAGGGTGCCAGCCGCGAGGCCATCCACTTCTTTGCGCAGGTCCGCGCCATCGCCGACCACGCCACGCCGGCCGAACGCGCGGCGCTGACCCCGTTGCGACGGGCATCGTGGGCCAGCCGGCTCGGCGAGGCGCGGATGGGCCTGGGCGACCTCGCCGGCGCGCAGGAGGCGTTGGGCGAGGCGCTGGTGCGGCTGGGCGAGCCGGTGCCGACGGCGATGGTGGGGCGCGGCCGCCGCCTGATCGGCGAGATCGTACGGCAGATGTGGCACTTGCTGCGCTTTTCCGTGCAGGCCGGCGGCGAGACGGTCGGCGAGGTGGCGCGCGCCTGGGCGCTGGTCGGAGAAATCTGCTATTTCAACACCGACATCGGCGGCTGGGCCCTGGCGAGCTTGCTGGCCATCAACCGCGCCGAGTCGGCCGGCGACGTGACGATCGCCGCGCGGGCATACGGCGGTCTGGCCAACCTTGCGGGCACCCTGCGCCTGCGCGGGCTGATGCGCCACTATCTCGAAAGGGCGCGCCAAAGCCACGACCCGAGCGCGCGCATGGCGGCCGACTGGGCCGACGCGGTGTACCGGCTGACGTTTTGCGACTGGGCGGGCGCGCAGAACGTGCTGGCCCACGGCATCGCGCTCGGCGAGTCGAGCGGCGCGCACTACGAGTTGGGCATCGGGATCACCATCTTGGGCTACCTGCACTATTGCACCGAGGCCACCGGCGTCGCGCTGACGACCCTGCGCCGCGGGTTGGCCAGCGCCCGTGACTGCGGCAATCTGCAACACGAGTCGTGGGCGCTGACGCTGATGATTCCGCTGCTGCTCATGCGCAACGAAAAGCGCGACGCCGAGCGCTGCGAGCAGGGCGCGGGGGAGCGGCTGGCGACCAGCGATCCACTGAGCGTGCCCATCTACCACGGCGTCAAGGCGCAGACGCGCTGGCGATGCGGGCTGCGCGCACAGGCGCTCGACGCGGCCGACGACGCACTGGTGGCCTTCGCCAAGGCCCCACCGGCCGGCTACATCTATCTGCCGGGCCTGACGGGCCTGGTCGAGGTCGCGCTCGGCGAGCGGATGCGGCCGGGAGGCGACCACGAACGGGCACGGCGCCTTGCCCAGCGGACGCTCAAGGTGTTCGGTGGATTTGCGATGCTGTTCCCGTTTGCGCGGGCGCGGCTGGCGTTGCATCGGGGCCAGGTTGCGCAAGCCGAGGGGCGCACTGCCGCGGCGGCGCGGCTATTTCGCAAGGCCGCCAGGCGCGCCGAGCAGGACGGCCTTCGTTGGGAACGCGCGTGGGCCTTGGTCGGACTGGGCCATGTCACGGGTGACGCAGCGGCGAACGCGCAGGGACGTAGGATTCTGGAAGAAATCGAGGATTTTACCGGCGCCGCGAACTGAGAGCCTTGAGGGACTGGAAAATAATAAGTCGATCACTCTCACATCAGGACGGAGCCGCGAGTCGGACCTTTGGTCGGCGAGTTGGCGACCCACGGAGCAAGCAAACGGGCCCGAGAAATGATTGAGTAAATCATT